>CAJUOD010000020.1:0-21933 GCA_910587875.1 uncultured Oscillibacter sp.
AGACCACCCGGTCCGACGAGGTGGCGGAGCAGATCAAGGTGGCCCGGGGCTTCGGAGACCTCAGTGAGAACAGCGAATATGACGAGGCCAAAAATGAGCAGGGCAAGCTCTATTCCCACATCGCCGAGGTGGAGGAAATCCTCCAGCACGCGGTCATTGTGGACGAAAGCAGCAACACGGATGTGGTGGCTATCGGCTGCAAGGTGACGGTGGAGGGCCCCGACGGCAAGCCCATGCCCACGCCCTACACCATCGTGGGTTCCCAGGAGTCCGACCCCATGCACGGCGTCATCTCCGAGGAGTCTCCCTTCGGCAAGGCCCTCATCGGCAAGAAGGAGGGGGAGACCGCCGTGGTGGAGGCTCCCCGGGGAAATATCCGGTATAAGGTTCTGAAGATCGAGCGCTGAGCCGCTGTTCAAGAAGGAGAAAGATATGGCTGAACAAATGAAAAGGCCCGAGCCGGACCTGGGCGAGCAGACCCGGGTCCGCCGGGAGAAGCTGGCGGAGCTCCAGGCGGCGGGGGAGGACCCCTTCCAGCTGACCCGCTTTGACTGGGATTCCACGTCCCGGCAGATCAAGGAGAACTTCGACGCCCTGGAGGGCAAGCCCGTCAAGGTGGCGGGCCGCCTCATGAGCAAGCGGGGCATGGGCAAGGTGAGCTTCTGCGATTTGCAGGACAAGGATGGCCGCATCCAGCTCTACGCCCGGCAGGACGAGATGGACGAAGCGGTCTATAAGAAATTCAAGAAATTCGACATCGGGGACATCGTGGGCGTGGACGGCGAGGTCTTCCGCACCCAGCGGGGGGAGATGAGCGTCCGGGCGAAGAACATCACCCTGCTCTCCAAGTCCCTGCTGCCCCTGCCGGAGAAGTTCCACGGCCTCCAGGACAAGGAACTCCGCTACCGCCAGCGCTATGTGGACCTGATGGTGAACCCGGATGTGAAGAACAACTTCCTCATCCGGTCGAAGTTCATTCAGTTCATGCGCCGCTATCTGGACGATATGGGCTACATCGAGGTGGAGACCCCGGTGCTGAACACCCTGGCGGGCGGCGCGGCGGCCCGGCCTTTCGTCACCCACCACAATACCCTGGACATCGACATGTATATGCGCATCGCCACGGAGCTGCCGCTGAAGCGGCTCATTGTGGGCGGCATGGACCGGGTGTATGAGATTGGGCGCATCTTCCGCAACGAGGGCATGGACCCCAAGCACAACCCGGAGTTTACCACTGTGGAGCTGTACCAGGCCTACACGGACTTCCACGGCATGATGGACATCGCCGAGGGTATCCTCTCCGGCGCGGCTAAAGAGATTCTGGGGAGCTATCAGGTGGAGTGGCTGGGCCAGCAGATCGATTTGACCCCCGGCTGGCGGCGGCTGACCATGGTGGACGCCGTGCGGGAGTACGCCGGGGTGGACTTCGCCGCCATTTCCGACGATGCCGAGGCGGTGGCTGCCGCCAAAGCCATCGGCGTGGAGCTGGCGGAGACGGCGGACAAGACCTGGGGCAACGCCCTGTACGCCTGCTTTGACCAGAGGGTGGAGGAGAAGCTGATCCAGCCCACCTTCATCACCATGTACCCGGTGGAGGTTTCCCCTCTGACCAAGAGGAGCCCGGCAGATCCCCGGCTGACGGAGCGGTTCGAGCTCTTCGTCTGCCACAGCGAGCTGGCCAACGCCTACTCCGAGCTGAACGACCCCATCGACCAGCGCCGCCGCTTCGAGAAGCAGGCGGAGCTCCGGGACCGGGGCGACGACGAGACGGAGATGCTGGACGAGGACTTCCTGACGGCCCTGGAGTACGGCATGCCCCCCACCGGCGGCATGGGCATGGGCATCGACCGCTGCGTCATGCTGCTGACCGGGGCGGATACCATCCGGGACGTGATTTTGTTCCCGACGATGAAGCCCCTGGACTAAACGCAGATCAAAAACCGGAGCGCCCGGCAAAGGGCGCTCCGGTTTTTAAAATAAGCTCAGCTGATCCGTCTCATGTCCCCGGCGGGAGGCGGTGACGATGCGGCCCATGGAGTATAACAGGCCCCGGCGGTCACAGGCTTCCCGGAAGACCTCCCACAGCGCCCGGGCCCTGGGACTGGGGCACTCGTACCGGGGTCCGTACCGCCGCCGGTACTTCTCTGCCAGGCCTTGGCCGGGGAACTGTTCCTCAAGTTTTTGATAAAAACACTCCCGCTGGCCCGCCCGGCAGGTCATGCCCAGGGCAGGGTAGATAAACCGGGCCCCTACGTCCGCCGCCCGGTCCACAATGTCCCGGATATTTTCCGGGCTGTCCTCCAGGAAGGGCAGAATGGGCATCATCAAAATGCCGGTGAACAGCCCCGCCGCGCTGAGCCGCTCCACCGCCGCCAGGCGGCGGGAGGGGGAGGGGGCCCGGGGCTCCACCTTGGCGGCCAGCTCATCGTCGCAGGTGGTGAGGGTCACCTTGCAGATGGCGGGCATGGTCCGGTGAATGGAGGTCAGCACGTCGATATCCCGGACGATCAGATCGCTCTTTGTGGCAATTGCCACACCGAAGCCGTAGGCCTCCAGCAGTGTCAGGGCCCGGCGGGTGAGCTGGAGCTCCTCCTCGAAGGGGTTATAGGGGTCGCTCATGGAGCCGGTGCCCACCACGCCGAGTTTGGCCTTGCTCTCCAGGTCGTCCCGGATGATCCGCAGGGCGTCCGCCTTGGCCTTGACCCGGTCAAAGTCCTGGTTGTGGTAGCAGTCGCTTCGGCTGTCACAGTAGATGCACCCGTGGCAGCAGCCCCGGTAGATATTCATATTGTACTCCGTGCCGAACCAGCTTGGGTCCTTGGTCCGGTTCACAATGGTCTTGGCGGGGATGGTCTCCATGGGCGTCTCCTCTCGCGCTGGCAGGGATGCTCCCATGATAGCACGGTTTTCCCCGATTCACAAGGCCTCACGCGAAGCAGGATAGTGTGGGATCTTCCTCCGCCGGGGCGGGGGAGATCCCGCCGGTTTCCGTATAAGTGACCGGCTCGCCGTCGGTCTCCGCCTCTACGGGCTTGTTCTCCAGGGCCACCTTTGCCTCCGCGCTGATCTGGACGAGGTCGGCTGTCCGGGGGCTGTCGGCCTCCGCGCGCTCTTCCGCCCGCTTGCGCTCCTCCCGGCGCTTTTCGATGGCGGCTTCCCGCTCCAGCTTTTCCTTTTCCCGCCGGGCCTTTGCCTCGGCCTTCATGCCCTTGTCCAGCTTTTCCTGGTACTGGACCGCCTTTTCCGTACAGTCGCCGGTGTATCCCAGGGCCCGCTTCATCTTTTCCGTGTCGCCCTCGGCGCTGGCCTGACGGTATACGCTCATAGAGGTGCCCGACAGCTTGATACTGGCGCTGGCGCCGACGAGGCCTTCCATCATCTGGATGTTCATATCCGACCTTCCTTTCTTCCTGTGAATTTGGGTCTCTCCGCTTTCCACCAGTCTACCGTTTCGGAAAAGCCGTTTCAATCCCTTCGTAACGAGATGTCCCGGATTTGCCTTATAAGGTTTTTCCCGGCGGTTTGTGTTGACAATCCCCCCCGGGTCTGCTACAATACGCCTTACAGCGAGGAAGAGGACCAGTACCCGTCATGCGCTCCGCAAAGAGAGCCCCCGGTTGGTGGAAGGGGGAGGGAGCCGGACGGCGAATACGCCTTGGAGCTGGCGCCCGAACGGAGTTTTCCCAGTAGGCGCGCGCCGGGTGCGCCCGTTACCGCGCTGTCGTGTGTTGGCACGACCTGAGGCCGCTTTCGCGAGGAAGCGGCGAACCAGAGGTGGTACCGCGAAGCTGTTTCGCCCTCTGTCCCCACCGGGACGGGGGCGTTTTTCGTTCCGAGAACACAACAAAGGAGAAGATACGACATGCAGATTTATGAGGAACTCAAGGCCCGAGGCCTCATCGCCCAGGTCACCGACGAGGAGGAGATCCGGGAGCTGGTGAACACCGGCAAGGCCGTGTTCTACATCGGCTTCGACCCCACGGCGGACAGCCTCCACGTAGGCCACTTCATGGCCCTGTGCCTGATGAAGCGGCTCCAGATGGCGGGGAACCGGCCCATCGCCCTCATCGGCGGCGGAACCGGCATGGTGGGGGATCCCTCCGGACGGACGGACATGCGGCAGATGATGACCACGGAGACCATTGCCCACAACTGCGCCTGCTTTAAAAAGCAGATGGAGCGCTTCATCGAATTTGGCCCAGACAAGGCCATCATGGTCAACAACGCCGACTGGTTGATGAAGCTGAACTATATCGAGCTCCTGCGGGAGGTGGGGGCCTGCTTCTCCGTGAACAACATGCTCCGGGCCGAGTGCTACAAGCAGCGGATGGAGAAGGGCTTGAGCTTCCTGGAGTTCAACTATATGATCATGCAGTCCTATGACTTTTACCACATGTTCCAGACTCTGGGCTGCAACATGCAGTTCGGCGGGGACGACCAGTGGAGCAACATGCTGGGCGGCACGGAGCTGATCCGCCGGAAGCTGGGCAAGGACGCCTACGCCATGACCATCACCCTCCTCATGAATTCCGAGGGCAAAAAAATGGGCAAGACCGCCAAGGGCGCGGTCTGGCTGGATCCCAACAAGACCACTCCTTTCGAGTTCTACCAATACTGGCGGAACGTGGGCGACGCGGACGTGCTCAAGTGCATCCGCATGCTGACCTTCCTGCCCCTGGAGGAGATCGACGCCATGGACAAGTGGGAAGGCAGCCAGCTGAACCGGGCCAAGGAGATTCTGGCCTACGAGCTGACCAAGCTGGTCCACGGCCAGGAGGAGGCCGAGAAGGCCCAGGAGACCGCCCGGGGCCTCTTCGCCGGGGCGGGCTCTACGGAGCACATGCCCTCTACGGAGCTGCCCGCCGCCAGGTTTGAGAACGGGAAGATCGGAGCCATCGCGCTCTTGGTGGCCTGCGGCCTGTGCCCCTCCAACGGGGAGGCCCGGCGGCTCATCCAGCAGGGCGGCATGATGGTGAACGACCAAAAGGTGACGGACATCGCCGCCGCCTTTGACCAGGCGGACTTCCAGGGGGAGGGCGTCATCATCAAAAAGGGCAAGAAGGTATTCCACAGAGCTTATATCCAGTGACCGGAAAAGGAGGGCGAAAGCCCTCCTTTTTTTGTGCCCAAATTTTTTTGGACAAACCCGGCATAGACGGGGACGGGCCCTCATAGAGTGGAGTAACCAAAGAAAGGGGGAATCTCCCTTGCCCAAAAATGAACTGGTTTCCCGCTATGAACAGGCCGCCGCCATCCTGCCCAACCGCCTCCGCAAGGCGGCGCTGGCCCTCTCCGACCAGGAGAAGGCCCAGGCGGAGGAGCTCCGCCTCCGGGCGGGGCGGCCCCTGAGCGTACTGCTGCCCGCGGGGGAGCTGCCGCTGGAGGTGGACGTGGAGCCGGAGGAGCTGGAAACCCTGTGCGACCTCGCCACGGAGTTCTCCCGCTACGCCGCGTCGGAGACCATCCGGGAGGGTTTTCTGCCCGTCCGGGGGGGCTTCCGGGTGGGGCTCTGCGGCACGGCAGTGATGAAGGACGGGGCCAACACGAACCTGAAAAACCTCTCCTCGGCGGTGATCCGCATTGCCCGGGAGCGGAAGGGCGTAGCCGAGGGCGTGGCCCCCCGGCTGTTTCTAAACGGCGGCTTTGTGAATACGCTGATTCTCTCCCCGCCGGGAGGCGGGAAGACGACGCTTCTCCGGGACCTGGTCCGCTGCCTCTCGGAGGGCGGGCCGGACCATCCGCCGCAGAGAATTTCCCTCATCGACGAGCGGGGAGAGGTGGCGGTGGTCCACCGGGGCGCGCCCCAGATGGACGTTGGGCCCCGGACCGACGTGCTGGACGCCTGTCCCAAAGCCCTGGGCGTGCCCATCGTCCTCCGGGCCATGAACCCCCAGATCATCGCCGTGGATGAAATCACCGTCCGGGAGGACCTGACCGCCATGAGCTTGGCGGCGGGCTGCGGCGTGGGGCTGCTGGCCACCATCCATGCCGCCGACGTGCCGGAACTGCTGCGAAAGCCCCTCTATCGGCAGCTGCTGGAAAACCAGGTCTTCCGCCTGGCGGTCCGCATTGTGCGGGAGGAAACCGGACGGGCCTACGCCCTGGAGGAGCTGCCGTGCTGAAGCTGCTGGGGAGCCTGTGCGTGGCCTCCGGGGGCGCGCTGGCCTGGTACGTCCAGCGGGCGGAGCGCCGCCGGGAACGGGACACGCTGTCCGACCTCCAGCGGGCCTTCCGCCGCATGGGGGAGGAGGTCCGCATGGCCCGGACGCCCCTGCCGGCTCTGCTGGAGATCCTGGCCCGGGACTGCGGCGGACCTGCCGCCGCCTTTTTCAAGGCTGTTTCCCAAGCCGCCGCGGTCGGGGAGGACTTCCCCGGAGTCTGGCGGGAGCGGGCGGAGGCCCTGCCCCTCCGAGAGCGGGACAAGTCCGCCGTCTCCACCCTGGCGGGAGACCTGCAGGGCGATGAGGAGAAGGTCTGTAAAGCAATATCCCATGTCATAGATACCCTGGCGAACAGCGCCGGGGAGATGGAGCGGAAGCGCCCCGAGGAGGAGAAGCGGGCCGCCGCGCTGTGGTTTTCCGCCGCGGCGCTGCTGGTGATTTTACTGATATAGGGGAACGAACGCATGGATGTGGATTTGATTTTCAAGATTGCCGCCATCGGCATCCTGGTGGCGGTGCTGAACCAGCTGCTGGTCCGCTCCGGCCGGGAGGAGCAGGCCATGATGACGACCCTGGCGGGTCTGGTGGTGGTCTTGATGATGATGGTCCAGGAGATCAGCGACCTCTTTGACCTCATCAAGACCCTGTTCAACTTTTAGCCATGGAGCTGTCCGTCCAGGCGGCGGCGCTGTGCGTCGTGGCGGCCCTGCTGGCCCTGGTGGTGCGGCGGGGGAGTCCGGAGGCGGCACTCCTCCTGACCTTGGGGGCCACGGCGGTGGTGCTCCTCTCCCTGGCGGGGAGCCTGGAGCTGCTGATGGGCTTTTTGGGGGAGCTGGTGGAGGAGAGCGGCTTGTCCCGGGAGCTGTTTATCCCCCTGTACAAGACCGTGGGCATCGCCCTGGTGGTGAAGCTGGGAGGGAGCCTCTGCCGGGACGCGGGGGAGTCGGCCCTGGCCTCGGTGGTGGAGACGGCGGGGGCGGTCTGCGCCCTCATTGCCGCCCTGCCTCTGCTGCGGGCGGTGCTGTCTCTCTTGATGGAGCTGATGCGATGAAGAAATGGATCTGTCTTCTCTTCCTCCTCCTGGCCCTGACGGGAGAGGCCCGGGCGGCGGAGCTGCCCCGGGACCTGACGAACGCGGCGCCGGAGGCGGCGGAGGATATTCTGGATATCGGCGATCTCTCCGGCCCCGGAGGCTTTTCCCAGGGGCTGGCGGGGATCGCGGAGCGCCTTTCCGGGGAGGTGAAGGCCGTCCTGCGCCAGCGCCTCCGGGGGGCGGCGTCCATTCTCTTGGTGGCGGTGGCCTGCGGCGCGGTGGACGGCTTCGCCCAGGGGACGGGAAAAGGCACGGCCTTTCTCCCCATGGCGGGAGCTCTGGCAGTGACCCTGCTGACGGCGGGGAGCCTGGAGGACCTCATCGGCCTGGGGGCGGAGACCATCGGGGAGCTGAACATCTTCTCCAAGGCCCTGCTGCCCACCCTGGCGGCGGCTACGGCGGCCTCCGGCTCCGTGACCACGGCTACCTTCCAGCAGGTGACCACCGTGTTCCTGGCGGACCTCTTGATGGAGCTCATCGACGGGCTGCTGATCCCCCTGGTCTATCTGTACATCGGGGCGCTGGCGGCGGGGGCCTGTCTGCCGGAGAATCGGCTGGGGGCCATTGCCGAGGCGCTGAAAAAAATAGTTACCTGGGCGCTGACCACGGTCTTGCTGCTGTTCACGGTTTATCTCTCCGCCGTCCGGGTCATCGCCGGGGCGGCGGACGGGGCCTCCGTGAAGGTGGCCAAGGCCGCCATCTCCGGCGCGGTGCCGGTGGTGGGGGGCATCATCGCCGAGGCGGCGGAGACCGTCCTGGCCGGGGCCGGGATGCTGAAGAACACCATCGGCGTGTTCGGCATGTTGGCCATCCTGGCGGCCTGTGCCTATCCCTTCTTACAGCTGGGGGTGCAGTATCTGCTGTACAAGCTCTCCGCCTTTCTGGCGGCGGCGGTGGGAGCCCCGGAGCTCTGCAAACTCATTGACGGGCTGGGCGGGGCCTTCGGCCTGGTGCTGGGCATGACGGGGAGCTGCGCCCTGCTGCTGCTGGTGTCGGTGCTCAGCTCCATCGCGGCGGTGACGCCATGATTGGGGCGGTGCGGAGCTGGCTCACCTCCATCGCGGCGGTGACGCTGCTGCTGACCGTGGTCCAAACCCTGGTGCCGGAGGGGACCCTGCGGAAGATCTCTGGCTTCACCGGGGGGCTTCTGCTGCTGGCGGCGCTGCTCCAGCCGGTGCTGAAGACGGACCTGGGGGGGCTGCGACTGGACTTCTCCGACTACGAGGAGGCCATTGAGGACAGGGCCATGGAGCTGGACGCCGCCGGAAAAGAAGAGCTGGCGGCAATCATAGCCGGGCGGACCGCGGCATATATATCGGACAAAGCGGACGCGCTGGGGCTTGGGAGCATTGCGGTCCGGGTGGAGACGGAGGGGGAGACGCCCCTCCCGGCCTCTGTGGTCCTGACGGGCCCCTATTCCCAGGCCCTGGCGGACTGGATCGCGGCAGAGCTTGGGATTCCGGCGGAGAGGCAGGTTTGGCATGAAGGAAAAAACTGAAGGAGCGCGAAAGATATGGAACAAGTACAAGTACGCGGCGCTGGTGGCGCTGATCGGCGCGGGGCT
This sequence comes from uncultured Oscillibacter sp., assembly GCA_910587875.1. Classification (GTDB taxonomy): domain Bacteria; phylum Bacillota; class Clostridia; order Oscillospirales; family Oscillospiraceae; genus Oscillibacter. The sequence continues at coordinate 8,819 of CAJUOD010000020.1, forward strand.
GCTGCTGTGGCCGGGCCTTGGGAGCGGGGAAGCGGCTCCCCGGCTGGGGCGGAAGGACCCGCCTGCCCGGAGTACCCAGAGCGGCTGGGACCTCGGGACCGTCCAGACGGAGATGGAGGAGATCCTGGGGGCCATGGACGGCGTGGGCCAGGTGAAGGTGATGCTGACGGTGGACTCCGACGGGGAGCGGCAGCTGGCCCAGGACACCCAGCTGAGCTACAGCGGGGACACCGCCGCGCCGGAGGACTATTCCCGCAAATCGGAGACGGTCCGCTTGGACGGATCCGGGGGAGACGAGGCGGTGGTGGTGCGGACCACGTATCCCACCTACCGGGGGGCCCTGGTGGTGTGCCAGGGCGGCGGCAGCGCGGAGGTCCGGCTGGCGGTGACGGGGGCGGTGGCCGCTCTCACCGGCCTGCCCACCGACCGGGTCACGGTGGCAAAATGGCAGTGATTATTTGGAGGAGGAAAGGGTCTATGAGCGCGAGATGGAAACGGAACGCCGTGGTGGCGGTGATGGCGGTGCTGGTGTGCTCGGCGGTGGCGCTGAACTGGATTTACACCGGGAAGGAAGTGGAGGAGGCCTCCGGAAAGCTGCTGGGGGAGGCCCAGCTGGTCTCCGGCAAGGGGGACGCCAAGCCCGGCGAGGAGGGAAAGACCGACGGGACAGAGCAGACTCCCGGCCCGTCCGAGGAGACCGGGGCGCCGCCGGACGAGGGGATGATCTACACCGGATCGGACTACTTCGCCTCCGCCCGGCTGACCCGGCAGCAGGCCCGGGACAACGCCCTCTCCCTGCTCCAGGAGGCGGCGGAGCAGGAGAACGCCGACGCAAGTGTGGCCAACGAGGCCTCCCAGGGCATCCAGGTCCTGGCGTCCTACACCCTGGCGGAGGCCCAGATTGAGAACCTGGTCACCGCCAAGGGCTACACGGACTGTGTGGCCTTCATGGGGGACGAGAGCGTCAGTGTGGTGGTGTCCACCAAGAGCGGGGAGCTCACCGCCGAGGACGTGGCGAAAATCACGGACATCACCATGACGGAGACGGGCCTCCCGGCGGGGAATATCAAGATCATGGCGGCAAATTAGTGGTTGTAATTTCCGGTGGGATATGGTATAATCATTCAGTATGATTTCAGCGGAAACCGGAAACCCCGCCGGGGGACGGCGGACCCATATCACGAAGGAAAAATAAGGAGAGGTACAGCATGGCCGAGAGCAAGGAATATATGACCCTGCCGGAGGAAAACGGCAGCATCAACATCTCTGAGGAGGTCATCGCCGCCATCGCCGTGGGCGCGGTCCGGGAGGTGGAGGGCGTGTCCGGGATGATGACAAACCTGGGCAGCAGCGTCACCGACCTGGTGAACAACCGGAAAAACGCCCAGAAGGGCGTCCGGGGCGTGAAAATCGACATGACGGGCGCGGCGCTGGTGCTGGACCTGTACCTGACGGTTCAGTACGGACACCCCATCCCCGAGGTGGCCGGGAACGCCCAGAAGGCCGTGTCCTCCGCCGTGGAGGCCATGACCGGCTGCGCCGTGGAGGCGGTGAACATCCACGTGGGCGGCGTGACGCTGAACTGATTCCCCAACGACAGAGAAAAAGGACGAACGACTATGGTACGGAACACCGCCCGGGAGATCGCCATCCATCTCTCCTATGAACTGGGCTTTACCGACAAGACCGCGGAGGAGTTGCTGGACCAGCGGCTGACGGCGGCGGCCTTCGCCGAGCTGGCGGAGGAGGAGGACCTCTACCGGGAGGCCCCCAACGCCAAGCAGGCGGCGTATATCCGCCGCCTGGTCCGGGGCGTCGACGAGCACGGCGCGGAGCTGGACGGCTATATCGAGAAGTACGCCAAGGGCTGGAAATTCTCCCGCATCCCCATGGTGGCCTCCGCCATTATGCGGGTGGCCATGTACGAGGTGCTGTACATGCCGGACGTACCCAACGCCGCCGCCATCAACGAGGCGGTGGAGATCTCCAAAAAGTACGAGACGCCGGAGACGGTGAAATTCATCAACGGCATTCTGGGCAGCTTCTCCCGGCAGGAGCTCTCCGAGTAAAAAACAGCAGAGCGGGCATGGACGCGGGCCATGTCCGGCTCTGCTTTTTCCCGTTGCGCCGTCACGCGCCCCGGGATGCGCTGTCCATCAGCCCCACCCCGGTCTTGAGGCCCAGGGAGAAGGCCCGGACGGCCGTGAGCTCCAGGCACTTCTCCATGGAGGACCGGACGGCGGGGGGCAGGGTGTTTTGTACCAGGTCGAAATGGAACGCGTAGTCCCCCTTTTCCTCCGCGTCGATTTGGGGCCGGATGTAATTGGCGTGAAGCCAGAGCATGAAGTCGGACATGTGGACCACCTTTCTTTTACGACATTTGCAACACTGAAGTTGATTTCGTGTTTTTAGCATAACATGAAATGCGTTTCGTGTCAAGGAGTTATTATGGAATTTTCGGAAAGATTGCGGGCTTTGCGGGCTGAAAAAAGGGAGACTCAAGTCCAGGTTGCGGCGGCGGTTGGAATCACAGCCCGTCAGTATCAGGGCCTTGAGGGCGGGACCAGCGTACCGAATTTTTATAATCTCTGCGCCCTGGCGGACCACTTCGGCGTGACCCTGGACTACCTGGCCGGGCGCACGGACGAGAGGTAACCCCCATGGAACGGCACATTTTTGGCGTCACCGAGGTCAACCAGCTGGTAAAGCTCCTGCTGGACGGGGAGCCCATGCTCCAGGACGTGTACGTCCGGGGGGAGCTGTCCAATTATAAAATGTACCCCTCCGGGCACCACTATTTTACCCTGAAGGACCCGGAGGGGGCCCTGCGGTGCGTCATGTTCCGGGGGCAGGCCTCCCGGCTCCGGTTCCGCCCGGAGAACGGCATGAAGGTCATCGCCCAGGGGCGGATCACCGTCTTCCCCCGGGACGGGGCCTACCAGCTCTACTGCAATGCCCTGACCCCCGAGGGGGCGGGGGACCTGGCGGTGGCCTTTGAGCAGCTGAAAGCCAGGCTCTACGCCGAGGGCCTCTTCGACCCCGCCCACAAGAAGCCCCTGCCGCCCTACCCGGAGAAGATCGCCATCATCACCTCCTCCGCCGGGGCGGCGGTCCACGACATGATCCGCATTCTGCGGCGGCGCTACCCCCTGGCGAAGGTGCTCCTCCTGCCCGTCCGGGTCCAGGGGGCCGAGGCCCCGCCGGAAATCGTGGGGGCCATCCGCTACGCCAACAAGTGGCGGGTGGGGGACGTCATCATCACCGGCCGGGGCGGCGGGTCCATGGAGGACCTCTGGGCCTTCAACGACGAGCGGGTGGCCCGGGCCATCTACGAGTCCGAGCTGCCCGTCATCTCCGCCGTGGGCCACGAGCCCGACGTGACCATCGCCGACTTCGTGGCGGACGCCCGGGCCTCGACCCCGTCCAACGCGGCGGAAATCGCCGTGCCGGACCAGGAGGCCCTGAGACAGTGGCTGGGCGGCGCGGCCTCCCGGCTGGAGAAGAGCGAGGCCGCCCGGCTGGCGGCCCTCCGGCAGCGGCTGGAGGCCCTGGCGGAAAAGCGGGTCCTCCGGGACCAGATGGCCTATGTCCAGGATAAGCGGATGGAGCTGGCCCACGTCCAGCGGCGGCTGGGGGATTTGTCGGCGGGCCTGGTGGCCGGGAAGCGGCAGAAAGTGTCAGTCCTGGGGGCGGCGCTGGACGCCATGAGCCCCTTGAAGGTCTTGGGCCGGGGCTACGCCATGGCCCGGGGGCCGTCGGGGGAGATCCTGCGGTCCTGGCGGGACGTACAGACCGGGGAGCGGATTTCCGTGGCCCTGGGAGAAGGGGGCTTCCTCTGCACGGTGGAGGAGCCCTGGGAAAAGGAGAGAACGGCATGGCCGCGAAAAAAATGACGTTTGAGCAGCAGGTCGCCCGGCTGGAGGAGATCGTCTCCGCCCTGGAGCAGGGGGACGTCCAGCTGGCGGATTCCCTGGCCCTCTTTGAGGAGGGGACGAAGCTCATCGCCGCCTGTACGAAACAGCTGGACCAGGCGGAGCAGCAGGTGGTAAAGCTGATGAAGGGCCCCGGCGGCGCGCCCGTCGAACAGCCCTTTGAGAGTACGGAGGAGGTTTGAGCCATGGAGTTTCAGCGGCAGCTGGAAACGGCCCGGGAGCTGGTGGAGGCCCGCCTGAGGACCTTTTTCTCTGGCGGAGGGCTGGAGGAGGCCATGCGCTACAGCCTCCTGGCCGGGGGCAAGCGGGTCCGGCCCATTCTGACCATGAAGTTCTGCGAGGCGGCGGGGGGCGTCCTGGAGGAGGCCCTGGATTTCGGCTGCGGGGTGGAGATGCTCCACACCTACTCCCTGATTCACGACGACCTGCCCTGCATGGACAACGACGACCTCCGCCGGGGGATGCCCACCAGCCACAAGAAATTCGGCGAGTGCGTGGCGGTTCTGGCCGGGGACGCCCTCCAGGCGGCGGCCTTCCAGACGGTGCTGTCGGCGGAGGGCGAGTGGCGCCACGGCGGCAGGACCGCCGTGGCCCTGGCGGCGAAGATTCTGGCGGAGGCCGCCGGGGAAGAGGGCATGTGCGGCGGACAGTACGAGGACACCGCCGGCGACGGACAGCCCCGGACGTCGGAAGACCTGACGGAGATCAACGACAAGAAGACCGGGGCCCTGCTCCGGGCGGCCTGCATGATGGGGGTCTGCGCCTCCATGGGCCGCCGGGAGGTGGATGGGAGCTGCATGGACGCCGCCCGGGACTACGCGACAAACCTGGGGCTGGCCTTCCAGATCCGGGACGACATCCTGGACGCGGTCTCCACCGCCGAGGAGCTGGGCAAGCCCATCGGCTCCGACGCGGCGAACCGGAAGGCCACCTATGTGACCCTGCTGGGGGTGGAGGCCTGTGAGGCGCTGGTGCTGGACTACACCGCCCGGGCCAAGGAGGCCCTGGAGCGGGGCCGCTGGCTGGGGGACACGGCTTTCCTGATGGAGCTGGCGGACAGCCTGGCCGTCCGCAGGAGCTAGATATTCCTGGAAAATCCGATTCCGGGGGGAGAAGAAGTTGGCAAAGAATATTTTGAATTGCCTGGAGCGGGGCATGGGCGGCTTTTCCAAGGGCCAGAAGCGCATCGCCTCCTATATTCTGGAGAACTACGACAAGGCGGCCTTCATGACCGCCAGCCGTCTCGGAATTCTGGCGGGGGTCAGCGAGTCCACGGTGGTGCGCTTCGCCTCCGAGCTGGGCTACGACGGCTATCCCAGCATGCAGCGGGCCCTGCAGGACATGATCCGCAGCCGCCTGACCTCCACCCAGCGCATCCAGGCGGCGGGGGATATGTACCAGAACGTGCTCCCGGCGGTGATCCAGTCCGATATCGACAAGCTGCGCCAGATGCTGAGCCACGCCAGGCAGGGCGAATTTGACCGGGTGGTGGACAAAATCATGTCCAGCCGCCACGTCTATATCCTGGGGGTCCGGTCCTCCTCCTTCGTGGCGGGGTACCTCCATTTTTACATGCACCTTCTGTCGGAGAACGTGACGCTGATCCAGTCCAACGCGGCGGGGGAGATGTTCGAGCAGATGCTCCGCATGGGCTCCGGGGACGTGCTGATCGCCATCAGCTTCCCCCGGTACTCCAAGGTCACCATCAACACGGTGAAGTTCGCCCGGGACCGGGGGGCGGAGATCATCGCCATCACGGACAACGAGCTGTCCCCGGTGTACCAGCTCTCCCAGGCGGCGCTGCTGGCCCCCTGCGAGATGATCTCCTTCGTGGACTCCATGGTGGCGCCCTTGTCCCTCATCAACGCCCTGCTGGTAGCCCTCTCCAACCGCTACGGCGCGGACGTCTCCGCCACCTTCGCGGAGCTGGAGGACATCTGGAACGAGTACGGCGTCTTCGGGAAGATGGACGATGAGTAGGGAGATCGTGGTAATCGGCGGCGGAGCCGCCGGGATGATGGCCGCCATATCGGCGGCGGAGCGGGGAGCCTCCGTCACGCTGCTGGAGCCCAACGAGCGCCTGGGGAAAAAGCTGAACATCACCGGGAAAGGCCGGTGCAACCTGACCAACAACGCGCCGCCGGAGGAGCTGATGGCGAATATTCCTCGTAATGGAAAATTCCTTTACAGCGCCTTCTCCCGCTTTAATGCCCAGGATGCCATGGCCTTTTTCGAGGACCTGGGGGTCCCTTTGAAGACGGAGCGGGGGAACCGGGTGTTCCCGGCGTCGGACCGGGCCTTCGACGTCAGCGCCGCCCTGGAGCGGCGGCTGAAAAAGCTGCGGGTCCGCCTGGTCCGGGACCGGGCGAAATCTCTGGAAATCGAAGACGGCACGGTCCGGGGTGTTACCGGGGAGGAAAGGCGCTATCCGGCGGATGCGGTCATCCTGGCCACCGGCGGGGTGTCCTATCCCGCCACCGGCTCCACCGGCGAGGGCCACCGCATGGCCGCGGAGGCCGGGCACGCGGTGACGCCCCTCCGGGGCTCCCTGGTGCCCCTGCGGGACTTCGGGATAGGGAAGACCCTCCAGGGCCTCAGCCTCCGGAATGTGGGGCTGACGGTGTTCGAGAACAGCAAAAAGATCTACACGGACTTCGGGGAGCTGGTCTTCACCCACTTCGGCCTCAGCGGGCCGCTGATTTTGTCGGCCTCCGCCCACATGCGGCGCTTCGGGGAGCGGGCCTATCACGTGGAGATCGACCTGAAGCCCGCCCTGGATGAGCCCGCCCTGGACCGGCGGCTGCTGTCGGACTTCGAGAAGTACCGGAACCAGGATTTCTGCAACGCCCTGGACGATCTGCTGCCCAAGAAGCTGATCCCCGAAATCGTCCGGGCCTCGGAGATCGACCCCCGGCAGAAGGTCCACGATATCACCAGGGAGCAGCGCCGGGGGCTGCTGCGGATTTTGAAGCATTTCCCGGTGGTCATCGCCGGACCCTGCCCGGTGACGGACGCCATCGTCACCTCCGGCGGCGTGAAGGTCCGGGAGATCGACCCGGCCACCATGGTGTCAAAGCTGGTCCGAGGGCTGTATTTCGCCGGGGAGCTCATCGACGTGGACGCCTATACCGGCGGCTTCAATCTCCAGATTGCCTGGTCCACCGGGCGGGCCGCCGGGATTTCCGCGGCTGAACGTTCAGAGGAGGTTTTTTTATGAGCACGATCCGAGTGGCCATCGACGGCCCCTCCGGCGCGGGGAAGAGCACCCTGGCCAGAGCCGCCGCCGCTGCCCTGGGCTTTTTATATGTGGACACCGGCGCCATTTACCGGACTGTGGGCCTCTCCGCCCGGGACGGGAATGTGGACCCCGGGGACGAGCCCGCCGTGGCGGCAATGCTGCCGTCCCTCCAGGTGGAGCTCCGGTATGACGAGGCCGGGCGGCAGAGGATGCTCCTGAATGGCCGGGACGTCAGCGAGGAGATCCGCCTGCCGGAGATCTCCCGGTACGCCTCCGCCGTCTCTGCCCTGCCCGTGGTGCGGGCCTATCTGATGGAGACCCAGCGGGAGCTGGCCCGGAAGCACAGCGTGATCATGGATGGCCGGGACATCGGCACCGTGGTCCTGCCGGACGCGGAGGTCAAGGTGTTTTTGACGGCCTCCGCCCAGGCCCGGGCGGAGCGCCGCTGCCAAGAGCTGGAGGAGCGGGGGACCCCCCAGCCCTTTGAGGAGGTTCTCCGGGACATTGAGGACCGGGATTTCCGGGACACCCACCGGGAGGCGGCCCCCCTGCGCCAGGCGGAGGACGCGGCCCTGCTGGACACCTCGGCCCTGGACTTCCGGCAGAGCCTGGAGGCGCTGCTGGCGATCATTCGGGAAAGGACTGGCCTATGAAACCCTTCAACCGCTTGTTCATTTTGATTTATTATGTGGTAGGCCTGGTGGCCCGGATTCTCCACCCCACCTCCGTGGAGGGCATGGAGAAGCTGCCGAAGAGCGGCGTGCTCCTCTGTCCCAACCACTCCAGCAACTGGGACCCTATCCTGGTGGCCCTCCGGCTGCCCATCAATTACCGGCTCCACATCATGGCTAAGGAGGAGCTTTTCCAGAATCCCCTCCTGGGCTGGCTGCTGAAAAAGGTGGGGGCGTTCCCCGTCAGCCGGGGAAACAACGACATCAGCACGGTCCGCACGGCAATCCAGGTATTGAAGGAGGGCGATAACCTGCTGATTTTCCCCGAGGGGACGACAATCCGCAACGGCGTGGGCTACATAGACGGCCTTCCCCCCCAGGCTAAGGCGGGAGCCGCCATGATCGGCGTCCGCACCGGGGCCAAGCTGGTGCCCGTCTTCGTGGACGGGGAGAAAAAGCTGTTCCACAAGACCCGCATCATCTTCGGCGACCCCTACGAGCCCCACTACACCGGCCGCCGGGGCACCTCCGAGGAGATGCAGAAGATCGCCGACGACCTGCTGGAGGCGGCCTACGCCCTGGGCGGCCAGGCCGTGGGAGGGAAACCGCTGTGCGGGTAATATTGGCGGAGAGCGCCGGGTTCTGCTACGGCGTCCGCCGGGCGGTGGAGCTGGCCCGGCAGACCGCGGCGGAGACCGGCCGCTGCTGGATGCTGGGGGACCTCATCCACAATACCCATGTGGTGGAAGAACTGAAAAATCTTGGCATTCAAAGCGTCGAAAGCGTTAACGCTTTACAGCCTGGAGACACGGTGGTCATCCGTTCCCACGGGGAGCTGAAGCAGGTGCTGGACCGTTTGGAGGCCCGGGGCGTCCGCTGTGTGGACGCCACCTGTCCCAATGTCCGCCGCATCCAGACCCTGGCGGCCCAGGCCGAGGCGGAGGGCCGGACCCCCGTCATCATCGGCGACGCGGCCCACCCGGAGGTGGCCGGAATCGCCAGCTGGTGCGAACATCCTTTGATCTTCAGCGGCCCGGAAGCGGTGGAAAACTGGCTGAAACAGGACCCGAAAGCAAGGGAAACGGCTGTGACAGTTGTTGCACAAACCACTTGTATTCGTGAACTTTTTGAAACTTCTTGGAAAATCGTAAAAAAAGAGTGTACAAACGCAAAAAAATTTGATACAATATGTACCGCTACGCATAAGCGTCAGTCTGAAGCGGCCATTCTCGCCGCGAAAGCGGACGTCATGGTCGTGGTAGGAGACCGTAAAAGCGCCAACACCAAACATTTGACGGAAATTTGTAAGGAGAGCTGCCCCCGCGTCGTCCAGATCGAAAACGCGGACGAGCTCCCGCCGGATTTTTTCAGTGGTTGTTCTGTTGCGGGCCTTACGGCCGGTGCTTCCACGCCAGCGGGCATTATTAAGGAGGTATATGCAGCCATGAGTGAAGAAATCAAAGCGGTGGAGAGCAACGAGGAGTCCTTTGAGGAACTGCTGAACCAGTCCTTCAAAACTTTAAATACAGGAGAGAAGGTAACCGGCATCGTCACCGCCATCACCCCGACGGAGGTGCAGGTGGATGTGGGCGCCAAGCAGGCGGCCTACATCAAGTTCAGCGAGCTTTCCGACGACCCCAATGCGAAACCCGAGGACGTGGTGAAGGTAGGAGACGAAATCGAAACCTACATCGTCCGCGTCAACGACGTGGAGGGCTATGCGGAGCTCTCCAAGAAGCGGCTGGACGCCGTGAAGGTCTGGGAGAACATCGAACAGGCCGTGGAAGAGAAGACCGTGCTGGAAGGCACCGTCACTGAGGAGAATAAGGGCGGCATCGTGGTGTCCGTCAAGGGCGTGCGGGTGTTCGTCCCCGCCTCCCAGAGCGGCCAGCCCCGGGGCGCGGACCTCTCCGCCATGAAGGGCCAGAAGGTTCAGCTCCGCGTCACTGAGGTGAATCGTGCCCGCCGCCGGGTGGTCGGTTCCATCCGCTCCGTGGCCGACGAGGCCCGCCGGGCCGCCCAGGAGGAGATCTGGGCCAACATCGAAGTGGGCAAGCGCTACACCGGTACCGTGAAATCCATGACCAGCTACGGCGTATTCGTCGACATCGGCGGGGTGGACGGCATGGTACATATCTCGGAGCTGAGCTGGAGCCGCATCAAGACTCCCTCCGAGGTATGCAAGGTGGGCGACACCATGGAGGTCTATGTCATCTCCTTCGACCCCGAGAAGCGGAAGATCTCCCTGGGCGTCAAGGACCACAACGTGGATCCCTGGCAGGTGTTCATGGACAAGTACGCCGTGGGCGACGTGGCTTCCGTGCGCATCGTGAAGCTGATGACCTTCGGCGCCTTCGCCGAGGTAGTTCCCGGCGTGGACGGCCTGATCCACATCTCCCAGATTGCGGACCGCCGCATCGAGAAGCCGGAGGACGTGCTATCCGAGGGCCAGATCGTGGACGCCAAGATCACCGCCGTGGACGAGGAGCGGAAGAAGATCTCCCTGTCCATCCGCGCCCTGCTGGCCCCCTCCGTGGAGGAGCCCATGGAGGACGAGGAGATCGTGGAGGAGTAAGCCCCCGCAAACCCGAAAACCCTTGCAATATCAGCGGCAGGCCCGTGGGCCTGCCGCTTTTTTCCAAAAACGTGTTATTTTTTTCACGTTTTGGCGTTGCAATATTTTCCAAGGGATGTTATACTATTGAATAGAAATGCCATGACGCAGAAATTTACCCTTCGCGCCTTGCGGAGAGACGGAAAAACAAAACATATGGAGGAATCGACTATGAGCTATCAGGAGGAATACCGCCAGAAGCTGACCACCGCCGAGGAGGCCGTCAAGGTCGTCAAATCCGGCGACTGGCTGGACTACGGCTGGACGGTCTGCTCCGCCAACGCCCTGGACAAGGCCCTGGCCGCCCGGATGGGAGAATTGAAGGACGTGAATATCCGGGGCGGCATCCTGACCCGCCGGCCCGCCATCTTCGACGTGCCCAACGCCGCCGAGCACTTCGCCTGGAACTCCTGGCACATGAGCGGCATTGAGCGGAAGGCCATCAAGGAGGGCTTCGCCTATTACATCCCCCTGCGCTATTCCGAGCTGCCGGGCTACTACCGGGACTGCATCAAGACCCTGGACGTGGCCATGTTCCAGGTGGCTCCCATGGACGAGCACGGCTGGTTCAACTTCGGCCCCGGCGGCTCCCACCTGAAAGCAGTCTGCGACTGTGCAAAGACCATCATTGTGGAGGTCAACCAAAATATGCCCGTCTGCCTGGGGGGCTTTGAAAACTGCGTGCATATCAGTGACGTCAGCATGGTCGTGGAAGGGGAGAATCCCCCCATGGAGATTCTGGGCGGCGGCTCCGCCCCGGCCTCCGAGGTGGACCTGGCCGTGGCGAACCTGGTGGTGCCGGAAATCGAGAATGGCGCCTGCCTGCAGCTGGGCATTGGCTCCATGCCCAGCGCCATCGGCAAAATGATTGCCGAGTCCGACCTGAAGGACCTGGGCGTGCATACCGAAATGTACGTGGACGCCTTTGTGGACATGTCCATGGCGGGCCGCATCACCGGCGCCTGCAAGCCCTTCGACCGGGGCCGGCAGACCTATGCCTTTGCCGCCGGAACCCAGAAGCTCTATGACTTCCTGAACAACAACCCGGAGTGCATGGCCGCCCCGGTCAGCTATGTGAACGACATTGCCCGGGTGTCCCAAATCGACAAATTTACCTCCATCAACGGCGCGGTAGACATCGACCTCTACGGACAGGTGTCCTCCGAGTCCTCCGGCATCAACCACATCTCCGGCGCCGGCGGGCAGCAGGACTTCGTCATGGGCGCGTATCTGGCCAAGGGCGGCAAGAGCTTCATCTGCTGCTCCTCCTCCTTTATGGACAAGAAGACCGGCCAGCTGAAATCCCGCATCCGGCCCACCCTGGTGGAGGGCTCCGTGGTCACCGCCACCCGCACGAACCTCCACTGGATCGTGACGGAGTACGGCAAATTTAACGTCAAGGGCAAGTCCACCTGGGAGCGGGCGGAGGGCCTCATCGGCCTGGCCCATCCCCAATTCCGCGACGAGCTGATCGCCGAGGCGGAGAAAATGCATATCTGGAGGCGCTCTAATAAGCGCTGAGCCGCCGCTCTCTGCGGGGCCTCTGCTGTGTGGTGTTTGTCTCACAAGGAACTTCGTTGGACAGCAGTCCCTTCCCAGGGCAGTCTTTAGCACGGAATCGGAACAATCGGCACGGAACTCGAATCAGCATGGAATCTGGTGGATCAAGAGGCAAACAACACAGCGGCGGAGGCCGCGACAGAGAAAGGGGTGTCCATGTTCCAAATCGGGGACCTGATCGTGCATCCCATGCACGGGGCAGGTATCATCGATGATGTGGTCCAGGAAAAGGTGGCGGGCAAGGTGAAGGAGTACTATGTCTTCAAGATGCCCGTTGGGGGGCTGGTCTTGAAGATCCCCACCGCCAACTGCCAGGCCATCGGCATCCGGTCCATCATCTCAGAGGCGGAGGCGGAGGCGTTTTTCGCCGGCATCCCCGCCCTGGAGGTGGAGTCCAGCGCCAACTGGAACAAGCGTTATCAGGAAAATCTCCTCCGGCTGAAGAGCGGGGATCTCAACGAGGTGGCCCGCGTGGTGAAGGGCCTGATGCGGCGGGACTCCCGCCGCGGGCTCTCCACGGGGGAGCGGAAGATGCTCCACAACGCGAAGCAGATCATCCTGTCTGAGATTTCGCTGGTGGAGGGCTGCGCCTACCAGGACGCGGAGGCGCGGCTGGATCACGCGGTCATGCAGAAGCCGCCGGTCCCGCAGTAAGGCCCCTCGGGGCGGAGAGGAAGTTTGCGATGCTGCCGTTTTTGAAGAAAGTGCGGGAGGCCCGCAGGCCCCGCTGCGCCGCCCTGGTGGCGGCGGCGGGCAGCTCCACCCGGATGGGCGGCGTAAACAAGCTGCTCCAGCCGCTGGACGGCGTGCCGGTGCTGGTTCGGACCCTGGCGGCCCTCCAGGTGGCGGGGGGCGTGGACGAGGTCATCGTCGCCGCCCGGGAGGAGGACATCCTGGAGATCTCCCAGCTCTGCCGGACCTACGGGCTGACAAAGTGCGCCAAGGTGATCCGGGGCGGGGAGAACCGGGTCCACTCCGTGCTGCTGGCGGCGCTGGAGGCCTCGCCGGACACGGAGCTGCTGGCGGTGCACGACGGCGCCCGCCCCCTGGTGACGCCGGAGCTCATCGACCGGGTCATCGCCGCCGCTGCCCGGTGCTCC
>CAJUOD010000020.1:21943-31060 GCA_910587875.1 uncultured Oscillibacter sp.
GGTGGAGGAGACCCTGGACCGGGACCGGCTCCGGGCCGTCCAGACGCCCCAGGTCTTTGAGGCCGGCCTCTTGAAGGCCGCCCTCCAGTCCGCCCTGGAGCAGGAGGCCCCCGTCACCGACGACGCCTCCGCCGTGGAGCGGCTGGGGAAAGTGGTCTTCCTGGTGGAGGGCGAGGAGGAGAACCTGAAAATCACCACGCCCATGGACCTGATCCTGGCGGAGGCCATCGTGAAGGCCCGGGAGGAAGGACGATGACGAATCTGCGGATAGGCCACGGCTACGACGTGCATCGCCTGACCGAGGGCCGAAAGCTGATTTTGGGCGGTGTGGAGATTCCCTGGGAAAAGGGCCTTTTGGGCCACTCCGACGCCGACGTGCTGGTCCACGCCGTCATGGACGCCCTGGCGGGCGCCGCCCGGCTGGGGGACATCGGGAAGCTGTTCCCGGACACGGACCCAGCCTACAAGGACATTTCCAGCCTGAAGCTGCTGGGGGAGGTGGGTCGTCTCCTGAGGGAGAAGGGCTTCGCCGTGGTGAATATCGACGCGGTCCTGCTGGCCCAGGCGCCGAAGGTCGCCCCCTACAGGGCACAAATGTCGGAGAACATCGCCGCCGCCCTGGGCATCGAGGCGGAACAGGTCAACGTCAAGGCCACCACCGAGGAGGGCCTGGGCTTCACCGGGGACGGCTCCGGCATGGCGGCCCACGCCGTGGCGCTGGTGGAACGCCTCCGCCCCTGAACGCATATGCTCCTGACAGTACCCGACGCTCCGCCCTCCGGCGGGGCGTTTTCGCGCCCTGGCACCTTTCGCTTCCAGCCCCATAGTATGGGAGAGAAAGGAGGAGTGTTTGTGGAGCACTATATCATCCTGGCCCGCTCCGTGACCTACGCCCAGCGGATGCAGAAGTCCCTGGGCCGGGCGGGCATTCGCTGCCATATCTTCCGGCCTCCCAGAGACCTGACGGATGTTGGCTGCGCCTACGCCGTGCGCGTAGCGGTTTCCGATCTGCCGGAGGCCCTGACCGCCCTCCACAGGGACGGCCTGGACCCCGTTCAAATATTTTTATTCCAAAGAGGGCTGTACCAGGAGGTGGAGGCATGATCTATTTCGACAGCGCGGCCACCAGCTTCCAGAAGCCCGCTTCCGTCGCCGCCGCCATGTGGGAGGCCCTGGCCTCCATGAGCTCGCCGGGGCGGGGGGGCTATCCTGCCGCCGCCCATGCCGCCGATACGGCCTTTCAGTGCCGCTCGGAGCTGGCGGAGCTGTTCGGTCTGAAGAACCCGGAGCAGGTGGTCTTTACCCTCAACGCCACCCATGCCCTGAACATCGCCATCAAGAGCTTAGTCCCGCCGGGGGGGAGGGCGGTCATCTCCGGCTATGAGCACAACGCCGTCACCCGGCCCCTGGAGGCCCTGGGGGCGAAGGTTTCCATCGCCGCCGCCCCGCTCTTCGAGCCGGAGGCCGTGACGGCGGCCTTTGACCGCCTCATCGTCCCCGGTACCGACGCCGTGATCTGCAGCCATGTCTCCAATGTCTTCGGCTTTATCCAGCCGGTGGAGGAGATTGCCGCCGTCTGCCGGAGCCGGGGCGTGCCCTTCATCATCGACGCCTCCCAGTCCGCCGGGGTTCTGCCCCTGGACATGGGGGCCCTGGGCGCGGCCTTCATCGCCATGCCGGGGCACAAGGGGCTCTACGGCCCCCAGGGCACCGGCGTGCTGCTCTGCCGGGAGGGCGTTCCCGCCCGGCCCCTCCTGGAGGGGGGCACCGGAAGCCAGTCCATCCGGCAGACGATGCCGGACTTCCTGCCGGACCGCCTGGAGGCCGGGACGCTGAACATGCCTGGAATCGCGGGGCTGCTGGCCGGCGTCCGCTATGTCCGCCGGGGAGGCCTGGATAAAATCCTGGCCCACGAAAGGCACCTGACCCAGATGGTTGTCCAGGGCCTGGAGTCCATGCCGGGCCTGCGGCTCTTCGCCGACCCGGGCCTCCGACACCAGACGGGAGTCCTGTCCCTGACGGCCGAGGGCATGGACGTGGAGACCATCGGCTCCGCCCTGGCGGAGCGGGGATTCGCCGTTCGGACGGGCATCCACTGCGCCCCCTGCGCCCACCGCACGGCAGGGACGCTGAACACCGGCACCGTCCGCGTCAGCTTCTCGGATTTCAACACGCCGGAGGAGGCGGCCCGGCTGATCCGGGCGTTCTACGGGGTCCTGGGGAGGGCTTTCTGAACAGACCGTGAATTTTCCGGTAATTTTCCCGTGGTTTACCTTGCTTTTTACCGCCGGGTTCTATATAATCTATAGTATTCATGACCTGACGCCCCTCTCGGCGGAAACAGCCGCTCTCCCGGCGGCGCAGAGGAAAGGGATGACGACGTAGAAATGAATGTGACGCTGACGGAGCTGTTCGCTACCATCGGGCGGTATCTGCTGACCATCGAGGTCTCGGATATCCTGGATATCGCCATCATGGCGTTCGCGCTCTTTAAGGTGCTGACTCTGGTGCAGACCACCAAGGCCGCCAGCCTCCTGAAGGGGCTGTTTGTGTTCCTGGCGGCGCTGCTTTTGAGCTACCTGTTCGGGCTCAACGGTATCTACTACCTGCTGAGCCGCATGGTGGAGGTGGGCGTGCTGGCCCTCATCATCCTCTTCCAGCCGGAGATCCGCCGGATTCTGGAGGAGATGGGGAGTCGCCGCATCCTGGCCCTCTTCTCCCGGGCGGAGAACGCCAGCGCCCTGGAGCAGACCATCGAGCAGACCGTGCTGGCCTGCTCCGAGATGTCCCAGTCCCGCACGGGCGCGCTGATCGTCTTCGAGCGGGAGATCCTGCTGGACGATATGGTCCGCAGCGGCACGGTGCTGGACGCGTCGGTGTCCAGCGAGCTTTTGAAAAACATCTTCTTCGTGAAAGCGCCCATGCACGACGGGGCGGTCATCGTCCGCCACGGGCGGGTGCTGGGGGCGGGCTGCATGCTCCCCTTGAGCAAGAACGTGAACCTGTCCCGGGACCTGGGAATGCGCCACCGGGCCGGCATCGGCATGAGCGAGAACTCCGACGCGGTGGTGGTCATCGTGTCGGAGGAGACCGGCTCCATCTCCGTGGCCACCGGCGGGATGCTGAAACGGCACCTGAAGCCGGAGACCCTGGATAACCTCCTGCGGAACGAGCTGCTTCCGCAGGAGGAGGCCGAGACGGACAAGCAGAAATTCAGCCTGACGGGCCTGCTGCGCTCCAGGAAGGACGGAGGTGCGTAAGGTGGAAAACGAAAAAACGGGACGCCGCAGGGTTGTCTATGTGCTGCTGTCCATCCTGGTGGCCGCCGGTATCTGGCTCTACGCCGACCTGACCAGCGGCCCCAACGGCACGCCGCAGACCAAGACCCGGGAGTTTTTGGAGATTCCCATTGAGTACCTGTATGAGAACAACCTGACGGACCGGGGCTTGATGCTGGTGGAAAACGGCACGGACTTCACCGTGGACCTGACGCTGAAGGGCACCCGCTGGAACATCTGCAGCCTGGACCGCTCCCAGATCCGGGTCACCGCCAGCCTGATGGACATCACCAGCGCCGGGACGCAGCGGGTGAACTACAATGTCAGTTTTACAAACCCGAAATTCCGGAACAACGCCAACGCCATCCAGCGGGAAAACGCCAGCTTCGGCATGGCGACGGTAAACATCAGCGAACTCTACAGCCGGACCATCGACGTGAGCTGCGAGCTGGTGGGCGGCGTGGCGGACACCTATTCCGCCGGGCAGGTGGAGCTCTCCCACACGGAGGTGGAGGTCCGGGGCCTCCAGGAGGACATCAACCCCATCAGCTACGCCAAGGTGACTCTGGACATCGGCGCCAACGCGGTGGAGACGGTGACCCGGGACCTGGAGATTCAGTACTACGACAAAAACGGCCAGCTTTTGGACAAGTCGGGCATTTACTCCTCGGTGGAGAACGTTCGGGCCACCCTGCCGGTGTTTGTCACCAAGGAACTGCACCTGGCGGTGGACTTCATCGACGCCCCTGGGTGCCGCGCCCGGAACACGGAGTACGTCATCGAACCCCAGACCATCGCCGTTACCGGGGACGCCACCAAGCTCAAGGGCGTGGAGACCTTGAAGCTGAACCCCGCCTATAATCTTCTGGAGCTGGGCACCACGGCCTCGGAGAACTACACCACGACGAACTATCCCATTATCCTGCCGGAGGGCTGCACAAACGTCAGCGGCGTCACCCGGGCCGCCCTGCGCATCCGGTTCAAGGACATGACCAGCGCGACGATTACCACGGAAAACATCTCCTGGCTGGACCTGCCGGAGGGGAAGCGCGTGGAGCTGCTGACGGACAGCCTGGCGGTGAAGGTCTTCGGCACGGAGGCGGACGTTTCCGCCCTGACGGGAGAGGACATCGCCGTGACGGTGGACCTGGGCGACTACTCCGCCGCCTCGGGCACCTATACCATCCCCGCCGAGGTGACGGTGAACAAGGGCGACGTGGGCATCAGCGGACTGTATCAGATTCAGGTCACCATCCGGGAGGGCGGCGAGGAGCCGCCGCTGGAAGATGAGGCAAAACCGGAGGACGTGGAGGCCAGCGCCCCCGTTGGAGACGAAACGGAGGGAGGAAGCCATGACACAGATCGCAACGGTTGAGAGAATCCTGGACGCCGGGCACGCCGAGATCTCGGTTCCCCGGAAGTCCGCCTGCGGACACGACTGTGAGGAGTGCGCAGGCTGCGGCGTCACCGGCGCGGCGGTCCACGCCCGGGCGCGGAACCCCATCGGGGCCGCTCCGGGGCAGAAGGTCGTGGTGGAGAGCAGCACGAAGAAGATGCTCCGCATCGTGGCCCTGGTCTACCTGATCCCCGTGGCGCTGTTCTTCCTGGGCTACTTCCTGGCCATGGCGGTGACCGCCAGCGTGGCGGTTCAGTACACCGCCGCCGCCGCGGGCTTCGTCCTGGGTATCCTGGGGGCCATCGGCTATGACCGCCGCCTCCGGGCCAGGGGCGGGCTGTCCTTCACCATCGTCCGGCTGTTCTGATGTTCGGCTACGTCAGGCCGCCTCAGGATTTGCCGGAGGAGGAGCTGAAGCGCTTCGGCCGGGCCTACTGCGGCCTCTGCCACGTCCTGGGGGAGCGCTACGGGACGGCGGCCCGGTTCATCCTGAACTACGACTTTACCTTTCTGGCCATCCTCCTTTCGGAGAGGGAAGAGGGGCCCGTTCACCACGGGCGCTGCGCCGCCCACCCCGTCCACGGGCGGGAGCGGCTGGAGACCACCCCGGCCCTGGCCCTGGCGGCGGACGAGAGCGTGATTTTAGCCTATTGGCAGGCCCGGGACGGCGTGGAGGACCACGATACGCTCCACGGCCTGAAGTACCGGGGAGCCTCCGCCGTCTTGGAGCGGGCCTATCGGAAGGCAGCCCAGGCCCGTCCGGAGTTTGACGCGTCCACCCGCCGCCAGCTGGACCTGCTGGCGGCACTGGAGCGGGAGAACTGCCCGTCCATGGACCGGGCGGCGGATACCTTCGCCGTACTGCTGCAAGGCGCCGCCCAGGCGGTGGACGAGCCGGTCCGGCGGCGGGTGCTGGAGCAGATCCTTTACCACCTGGGCCGCTGGGTCTACCTGGTGGACGCGGCGGACGACCTGAAAAAGGACGCCGCCTCAGGGAACTACAATCCGGTGGCCCTGCGCTATGGGCTGACGGAGGGCGTCTGGACGGAGGAGGCCCGGCAGGGCTTCGCCGCCACCCTGGACCACTCCATCCACATGATGGCCACCGCCTTTGAGCTGTGGGACTTCGGCGTCTGGACGCCGGTTTTGGAATCCACCCTCTATACCGGCCTTTTCCGCGTGGGAAAGGCGGTGCTGGACGGCACCTTCCGGGGCGGGGGAAACAAGAGAGAAACGCAGGAGAGAAGCACATGAACGATCCCTATCAGGTACTGGGCATTTCGGAGAGCGCCACCGACGAGGAGGTCAAGCGGGCCTATCGGGAGCTGGCCAGGAAATACCACCCGGACAACTACCACGACAATCCCCTGGCCGACCTGGCCCAGGAGAAGATGAAGGAAATCAACGCCGCCTACGAGGAGATCCAAAAGCGCCGCAGCGGCGGCGGGGGCAGGGCCCCCGGCTCCTCCGGAGGCTGGCAGCAGTCCTATCACTCCGGCGGGTCCTCCGCCCTCCAGCAGGTCCGGGCCGCCATCCAGATGGGCGACGTCGCCCGGGCGGAGGCGCTTTTGAACAATATCAGCGACCACAACGCCGAGTGGAACTTCCTCAAGGGGGCGGTGTGCTACCGCCGGGGCTGGATGGACGAGGCCCTGCGGTACTATCAGACCGCCTGCCAGATGGAACCGGGCAACCCGGAGTACCAGCGGGCGCTGAACTTGATGCGGAACGGCTCGCCGTACCGCCCCGGCGGGGAGCCCTTCGGGACCCTGTGCGCCGGAAATCCCTGCCTGACCCTTTGCTGCGCCTATACCCTGTGCAACGGCGGCTATTGCTGCTTCATCTGAAAATAAGGGGGAGATCGCCATGATTAAAAGCATGACCGGCTACGGCCGAGCCAGAGAGACGAGAAACAGTCGGGATATCACTGTGGAGGTCCGGGCGGTCAACAACCGCTATTTGGACTGCACGGTGAAGATGCCCCGACTGTATATCTTTGCCGAGGACGCGCTGAAACAGCGGGTCCAGAAGGCGGTCTCCCGGGGCAAGGTGGACGTGTTCGTCACGGTGGATGCCTCCGCCGCCGACGTGACGAAGGTGTCCGTCAACCGGGAGCTGGCGGAGCAGTACGCCGCCGCCCTGAACGAGCTGGCGGAGGTCTGCGGGCCTGTGGCCTACAAGGTGACGCCGGAGGCGCTGGCCCGGTTCCCGGACGTGCTCTCCGTCACCAAGGCGGACGAGGATCTGGAGGCAGTCAGCGCCGACCTCTGCGCCGTGCTGGACGCGGCCCTGGCGGCGTTCAACGAAATGCGGGGCGTGGAGGGGGCCCGGCTGGCGGAGGACATCGGGAACCGCCTCTCCGCCATTGAGGCTTATACCGGGCAGGTGGAGGCCCGCTCTCCGGAGACCGTGGCGGAGTACCGGGCCAAGCTCACCGCCCGGATGCAGGAGGCGCTGCAGAGCGTGACCATCGACCCCCAGCGCATCCTCACCGAGGCGGCCATCTACGCCGACAAGGTGGCGGTGGACGAGGAGACCGTCCGGCTGCGGAGCCACGCGGCCCAGCTCCGGACCATGCTGGAGGCCACGGAGCCCATGGGGCGGAAGATGGACTTCCTCATCCAGGAGGTGAACCGGGAGGCCAATACCATCGGCTCCAAGTGCGGCGACGTGTCCATCGCCCAGGTGGTGGTGAACCTGAAGGCCGAGGTGGAGAAGATGCGGGAACAGGTCCAAAACGTGGAGTAAGGCATGGAATTTATCGACATCGGGTTTGGAAGCATGGTCTCCCGGGAGCGGGTGGTGGCCATTGTGGGCCCCGATTCCGCCCCCATCCGCCGCATGACCCAGGAGAGCCGGGAGCGGGGGATGCTCATCGACGCCACCTATGGGCGGAAGACGGCGTCCATCTTCATCATGGACAGCGACCATGTGATTTTGTCGGCCCTGCCGCCTGAAAAATTCGGCGCGGGGAGAGAGGAGGAAGCATGAGAAAGGGAAAGACGTTTATTGTATCCGGGCCCTCCGGCGTGGGGAAGGGCAGCGTGCTGAAGGTACTGCTGGAGAAACGGAAGGACGTGTATGTCTCCGTCTCCGCCACCACCCGTCCGCCCCGGGCCGGGGAGGAAAACGGCGTCCACTATCACTTCCTGGACGTGGATACCTTCCATGAGTGGATGGCCCAGGATGCCTTTTTGGAGTACGCCGAGTATGTGGGCAACTTCTATGGGACCCCCAAACGCTTTGTAGACGAGGCTATGGAGCAGGGGAAGGATGTGATTTTGGAAATCGACGTTCAGGGCGCCTTGCAAATCGCTCACAAACGGTCGGAGGCCGTGCTGATTTTCATTGCTCCCCCCAGCTGGGAGGAACTGGCCCGTCGCTTGACCCTCCGGGGGACCGACAGCCCGGAGAAGATCGAAAAGCGGCTGCTGCGTGCTAAGGTGGAGTGCCGGACCGCCGGGGCCTATCACTATTTTGTCATCAACGACACGATTGAAAACGCCGCCATGGAATTAGACGCGATTATGACGGCGGAGCACTGCCGCTCGATAGACCGCATGGAGATCATCAGCGGCAAGTGATCGCCATAAACTGCAACAGGAAAGGAAGTCGATGGACTATGATGCTGTATCCCGCCATGAGCAAGCTCAATTCTTATATCCCCAACCGCTATATGCTGGTGAACGTGGTGGCCCGCCGGGCCCGCCAGATTGCCGAGGAGGCCGAGGACAGCGGTTTGCACCTGGACGAGAAGCCGGTGACCCTGGCGATCCACGAGGTGGCGGACGGCAAGCTCACCGCCGCCGGTGTGGAAGCGGCCGCCGAAGAGGCGTAACGCCGCCGGATGGAGACCGCGGCCATCGTAAAAGTGGCGGTCAGCGCCGCGCCCTATCACATCGACAAGCCCTACGATTACCTGGTCCCGGCGGAGCTGGAGGACCTGGCGGTCCCCGGCGTCCGGGTGACCGTGCCCTTCGGCCGGGGAAACAGGCTGTCGGAGGGGATTGTCCTGGCCCGGGGTGAGGGAAAAAAGGTCCGGGGGCTGAAAGCGCTCTCCGCCGTCCTGGACCGGGAGCCGGTGCTGGACGGCGCCGGGCTGGCCCTGGCCCTCTGGATGCGCCAGCGGTATTTCTGCACCCTGTTTGAGGCGGCGCGGACCATTCTGCCCGCCGGGCTGTGGTACCGCTTCCAGGAGATCTGGCACCTCCAGGCGGAGCTGGACCCGGAGACGGCCAGAGCCGCCGCCGGAGGCGTCCGCCAAGGCGCGGAGGTCTTGGAGACGCTGGAGCGCTCCGGCGGCTCCGCCGGGCTGGAGGCCCTGCGGGACGCCCACGGGGACGACGCGCTCCCGGCCCTTCGGGCCCTGGAAAAGGCGGGTGTCGTCTGGCACGAGACGGCGGCGAAGCAGAAGGTGGGGGACAAGACCCGCCGGATGGCGGA
>CAJUOD010000021.1 GCA_910587875.1 uncultured Oscillibacter sp.
TCCGCAGCAGGCCGAACTTCACGTCCAGCCGGAGCTCCTCCCCGCCGCAGGCCGCCCAGGCGCCCACCCGGGTCCGGCACAGCAGGGCGATCAGCAGGACGATGATACCCAGTATCCACAGCCACACCATGGGCGGCGCCTCCCTTCCTTATTCCGTCTCGTCCTCCTGTTTCAAGGACACGATCTCTCCGTTCTCCCCCAGGCGCATCTGGCCGTCGGCCTCCGGCTCCAAGGGGTCCTCCTCGTCGGAGGGCTCCGTCAGCTCCGGCAGGTCCTCCAGGCTGCTCAGGTGAAACGCCCGGAGGAACTGCTTGGTGGTCCGGTACAGCCGGGGCCTCCCCGGCACCTGGAGCCGCCCGCACTCCTCGATGAGGTCCCGGTTCAGCAGCAGGCTCATGGTATACGAGCTGTCCACCCCCCGGATCTGGTCCACGTAGGCCCGTGTGGTGGGCTGGTAGTAGGCGATGATGGTCAGGGCCTCCAGGGCCGGCTGGCTGAGCTTGGCGGGCTTGCGGACCTCCAGGGCCCGGTGCACCGCCTCCCCGTACTCCGGGGCGGAGCAGAGCTGCCAGCAGTCGTCCATCTGGACCAGGCGGATCCCCCGCTGGTCGAAAGCGTAGTGGTCCCCCAGGTCCTTCAGCGCCCGCTCCACGGCGGGCCGGGCCAGCTCCAGGGCGGCGCACAGCCGCTTGATCTGCACAGGTTCGCCGGAGGCGAACAGAATCGCCTCCACGGCGGATTCGATTTCCTTTCTCTCCATGGGTCCTCCTCAAGTCTCCTCCGCCTGGGGGCTGAGATGCTCCGGCGGGTCTCCCACCTGGCGGACGGTGCACTCGCTCTCCGAGCCCGTCAGCTGCAGCACGTGGGACCGGCAGAGCTCCAGCACCGCCAGGAAGGTGGCCACGATCTCGCTGCGGCTCCGGCTCCCGTGAAAGAGCTGGAGGAAGCGGGTGACGGTCCCGTCCTTCAGGCGGCGCAGGATGTCCCGGGCCTTCCGCTCCACGGGATAGGGCTCATGCTGGGCGATCTCCTGAAAGGCCGCCTTGGGCGGCGGGAGCTTCCGCTCCGCCCTGGCCTGGAGCTCCCGCATGGTCCGCAGCAGGTCCCGGGGCCGATGGTCGTAGAGGATCTCCCCGTGCTCCAGGGGCTCCGGCCCCCGGACGCAGACGCTGCGCCCGAACTCCCCCAGGGGGGCCAGCTTCTCCCCCATGGCCTTGACGTAGGCATAGCTCTCCCCCCGGCGGCGCTCCTCCAGGGACTGGATCAGGGCCTCCATCTCGCTCTTGGCCTCCTCGTCCTCAATGGAGAGAAGCATCCGGGTCTTCAGATACACCAAGTGGGAGGCCATGGCGGCAAACTCGCTGGCGACCTCCAGGTCCAGCTCCTTCCGCCGCTCCAGCCAGCTTAAGTATTGGTCGCAGATCAGGGAGATGGAGATGTCCTGAATCTCCATCTTGTTTTTACCCAGCAGAAACAGAATCAGGTCCAGGGGCCCCTCGAAATCCTGGAGCTCCTCCGTCCGGGAGTGGACCACCTTTTCCAGCTTGAATACGGGACTTTCCAAAGATACCTCCCACCGCGCCGGGGCGCGGATTTAGAAAAACAGCTCAAAGAAAAACCGGTACACCCCCAGGATGGACCCGCTGATGAGGTCCCCCGTCACGCCGAACCAGCTCAAGGCCAGCAGCAACAGCATGCCGTAGCGCTCGTAGCGCATCAGGCCGAAGTAAGTCCGGTCCGGCAGGAAAGCCCCCAGCACCTTGCTCCCATCCAGAGGCGGAATGGGCAGCAGGTTAAAGAGCCCTAAGCCAATGGACAGGGGCGCCAGGGTATAGAGCAGGAACTCAAACGCCAGGGCCCCGCCGCTGCTGTAGGGAAGATGCAAATAAATCTCCCGGCTCAAAAACATCGCCAGCAGGGCCAGCAGCAGATTGGACACCGGCCCCGCCAGGGCCGTCAGGGCCATGCCCTGCTTGGGCTTCTTGAAGTACCGGGGGTCCACCGGCACGGGCTTTGCCCAGCCGAAGCCCACAACCAGCATCATCCCAAGGCCCAGCCAGTCGATATGCCGCAGGGGGTTCAGGCTCAGGCGGCGGCGGTCCCGGGCCGTGGGGTCCCCCAGGGCATAGGCCGCCAAGCCGTGGCAGGTCTCGTGGACCGTCAGGCAGAGGAGGACGGCCAGGACCCGCGCCAGCGTCGTTTCCAGCCAATTCCAGTCAATGGAGCGGATGAGGCCGCCGAAATCCATGGTTCTCCCCCTTTCATAGTTGTCTCATTATAGCAGTTTCCCACAGGAAATACAAGGGAAACCATGAAAAAGGCCCGCCGGGACCGGCGGGCCTGGGATCAGATATTTTTCTTGATGGTGTTGATGGCTCCCTTTTCCAGCCGGGAGACCTGGGCCTGGGAAATGCCCACCTCGGCGGAGACCTCCATCTGGGTCTTGCCCTCGTAAAACCGGAGGGACAAAATGCGCCGCTCCCGGTCGTCCAGGCGCTTCAGCGCGTCCTTCAGGGCAATGCGGTCCGTCCAATGCTCGTCCGTATTCTGAGTGTCCCGGACCTGGTCCATGACACACAGGGCGTCCCCCCCGTCGGAGTACACCGGCTCGTACAAGGACACCGGGTCCACAATGGCGTCCATGGCGAACACCACGTCCTCCCGGGGAATGTCCAGCTCCTTGGCGATCTGCTCCACCGTGGGCTCCCGCTGGGTTTCGGAGATCAGCCGCTCCCGGACCTGGAGCACCCGGTAGGCCGTGTCCCGCATGGACCGGGAGACCCGGATGGCGCTGTTGTCCCGGAGGTAGCGCCGGATCTCGCCGATGATCATGGGCACGCCGTAGGTGGAGAATTTCACCGGCTGATTGATATCGAAATTGTCGATGGCCTTGATGAGCCCCACGCAGCCCACCTGAAACAGGTCGTCCACGTTCTCCCCCCGGTTGGAGAAGCGCTGGATCACCGACAGCACCAGCCGCAGGTTCCCCTCGATGAGCTGGCGGCGGGCCTCCTGGTCCCCCTCCTTGGTCCGGCGGAGAAGGGCCATGGTCTCCTCGTTTTTCAGCACCTTCAGCTTGGCGGTGTTGACTCCCGCGATCTCGACTTTTCCCTGCATGAAAGTGTGCCCCCCTTGTGTATACTTCCGCGCGGCGGGCGGGGGTCTTCCCCCTCTTGCCGCCGCAAGGTCAGTATCTCCAGAGGCCATTTTTCCTATACTGGGACCTTTTGTCAGAATAGGACGGCCCAGGGGGCGCATAGGCTTTCACGAAAGGCCGCGAGCGAAGCAATGCGGCGTCCCGCCCGCCGCAGCGGGCGGAACACCCCGAGGCCCGGCGCAACCACGCCCCCAAAGACAACAGCGCCGGGCCGAGGAGCAAGCCCCGAATGGGGCGCGCAGGGCGGCGGCGGGCGGGCCCACGGAGCCAGGAAGCCCGCCGCCGCCACCGCGGGGGGGCCGCGCAACGCGCAAAGCGGCCCGGGGGCCGCGCGGGGGGAGCCACCACTTCGGTGCCAGAGTGTGACTGCCTCCAGCACTACATATAGTAGCACAAGCCCACGCAAACCGCCATCCCTGGGGGCCAGGGGGCCAAGGCCCCCTAAACAAGAGACTGCATCTTCTCCTCCCAAGGATTCCAGAGGAGGCCGAGGCTTGCATAGTGGTCCGCAAGGTACTCCGTGCACGCCTGTTTGAGCTCTTTCGTGCCCATCCAGTCCGGGTACTCCGGCATCTTGGTCCCATGGGCCACGGCGTGGCACCGCCAGCAGAGGGTGATGAGGTTTTGCTGGAAGTCCGTGCCTCCTTCAGACCGGGGCACACAGTGGTGGACCTGGAGGCCTCGGGGAGAATCGCAGAGGGCGCAGGTGTACCCGTCCCGCTTGTAGACGGCCTTCCGAACTTCGTTTGTGAGATTGGCAGATATCATGGTTTCGTCCTCCTTCGTTGAATGTGAGGCCGACAAACCACGCCTTGCAAGGGCGGCGGGCCAGGGCCCCCACAGCCCCGCAAGGGGCCGACACCGCAGACGGGGCCACGGGGGGCCCAAGGGCCACACGGGGCCACGGCGGCGGCGGCGGGGCGGGCGCAAGCCCGACCGGGGGCCCGGAAGGGACCGCCGCTTGTCTCGACCCTTGCAGGGCGTGGTAGGCTTCACAAGCTTCAACGGAGGGGGGCGGGGCCATGGTCTCTGCCTCTCGAACAGCCGTTCTAGAAGGCCTCCAAGCGGGGCGGGGACGCCGGAGCCCGACCTGAAGGAGGACAAGCCATCAACCGCCGCCGCCAGGCCAGGCCTCCTTCAGCAAGCCGCCGACTTCCGCCGCCGCCGCGCAGACGGCAGGGTCTCCCGACTCGAACAGACGCCGGACCTCCCCGTCCATCCAGGCCAGCAGGAGTTCCTGAAGGACTCCGTACGGGGTCCTTCCCTGCTTCTCACAGAGGACCCGGAAGACCTCGTAGACCTCCCGGCGAACCTTCGTCGTGGCTGTGCGCATCTCCCGGGCGTCCCAGGCGTCCCTCCGGTCCCTGCATCCGCTTCCGGCACCTACGTTCCAAGCTCCTTGGTCCTTCCGTACCGGAGACCGTACTGGAGACTTCCAAGTATCCTGTGATTCTCCCGTGAGATGCTCTGCACCGTGCCGTTCTTTTCCACAATCTTGCAAATTTCCACCTTCCTTCCCTGTAGCAGCCTCCCCCGGAAGGGGGATGCCCTGGTTAGCCTTTTGTCAGAATAGGACGGCCCAGGGGGCGCATAGGCTTTCACGAAAGGAGTTGAGGGCCATGCAGTTCCGTTTTCGGGACCTCCGGCGGAAGGAGGTCATCAACATCAACGACGGCTCCCGCCTGGGGCTGGCGGCGGACCTGGACCTCCGGGCCCCGGAGGGGCAGGTGGCCGCCATCGTGGTCTACGGGCCCGCCCGGTTTTTCGGGCTCTTCGGGCGGGGAGAGGAGTTCTACATCCCGTGGGACTGCATCCAGCGCATCGGGGACGACATCATCTTAATCGACAAGCCCTTCCAGAGGAGGGAGCCGGAGCGGAAGCGGCGGCACTGAGGGGCTCCCCCTCCGCCAGGGCCTCCCGCAGCAGCCCCAGAAAGAGCTCCATGGCGGGCGTCACCCACCGGCCCTTCCGCCAGGCGCACAGGGCCGGAGCGGGCACGCCGGAGATGGGGGCCTCCAGCTCCACCAGCCGCCCGTCCGCCAGCTCCTCCTCCGCCACGAAGCGGGGCAGATAGGTAAAGCCCAGGTTGCTCATGACGCAGCGCTTGATGGTCTCGATGCTCCACAGCTCCAGGGTCACGTCCAGCTCGATCTCCCTGTGGCGGAGGTAGTCCTCCAGGCGGCGGCGGAAAATACTGTCCGGCTCGTCGGTGACCAGGGAGACGGCCTTCCGCTGGCCCGGCGTGGTGAAGTCCGGCTCCGCGAAGTCCGGGGAGGCCAGGAGGACGATGTCATAGCTCCCCATGGACTCCACCTCCAGGGCCTCCCGGTTCCAGTCCATGTCGTAGCCCACCCCCAGGTCGCAGGCCCCGGTGCGGACTCCCTGGGGAATCTGCATGCAGTTGCAGCTCCGCACGATCAGCCGGACCTGGGGCGCCCGGGACCGGAATTTCTGAATGATCGGCTGCATCTGGTAGCACAGCAGGCTCTCCGCCATATCCACCCGCAGCGTGCCGCTCAGCCCCTGGACCTCCTGACCGATGGACGATAAGCGGTCCGCCGCCGCCAGCAGGGCGCGGGCCTGGGGCAGCGCCGCCGCGCCCAGCTCCGTCAGGACCATCCGCCGGCCCGCCCGCTGGAACAGAGGAACGCCCAGCTCCTCCTCCAGCTGCTGGATCTGGACGGTGATGGTGGACTGGGTATAGCCCAGCCGCTCCGCCGCCCTTTGATAGCTCCCCTGATCCACCACGGCCTGGAAGGTGCGAAGATTTTTCAGTTCCATAGGGGTCCCTCCTATTTATCGATTTTATCAATAGTATACTTCAAAAACTTTCGCTTTTCAAATGGATTTTTTTCTGCTATGATGGGACCATCCCAGATAAAGGACGGTGTCCGTCATGCCTCTGTCTCTGCTTCCCTCCTTCCTGCTCTACTGCTACGTGGGCGCGATCACCCCCGGCCCCGCCAACCTCTGCTCCCTCTCCACCGCCCTGCGGTACGGGAAGGGCCCCGCCCTGAAGCAATGGCGGGGGCTGTTTACCGGCTTCTTTGTCGTGTCCATGGCCTCCGTGCTGGTGACCTACTTCCTGGGCACGGTGCTGAACCAGTACGTGGGCCTTCTCTCCTGGGTGGGCGCGGCCTACCTGCTGTGGATGGCCTGGCACACCCTCCGCTCCTCCGCCGGGCCGGAGGGACAGGCCCCGGAGGCCCCGGGCTTCCTCACGGGGCTGCTGGTGCAGCTGACCAATGTGAAGGTCATGATTTTCTGCCTCATGGCCCTGGCCTCCTTTGTTCTGCCCTACACCAGGTCCTTCTGGTCCCTGCTGGCGGTGGGGCTGTTTCTGCCCTTCACGGGGCCCATCGCCAACCTGGTCTGGCTCTTCGCCGGGGCGGCCCTGCAGAGGCTCTTTGCCAACCACCGCAAGGCCGTGGATATCGTCTGCGCCGCCGCTCTGGCCCTGTGTGCCGTCAGTCTGGTGCTGCCCCACTGAGGGGGTCGCCGCATATGCAAAAAAAGCGCCGTCAGGATGGTTTTCCTGACGGCGCTTTGCCGCGGCTTTTTACTTTAAATATATCCGGCTCTCCTCGGCGTGGATATTGCAGTCCTCCTCCGCCGAGTCAAACTCCTTCCTCAATTTTCCAATCCGCACATTCAGGAGCGGATACAGCTTCTCACACCGTACCCTCCCTTTGCTCTTTTTCTCCATCGCCCTGTTCAGCGACTTCAATTCCGCCGTCAGGTCCTCCTGCCTCTTGAAGTAGAGGCTCCGCTGCTCCACAAGCCGATCCAAAAGCTGCTTCTCGCTGTCAGAAATCCAGCTGCCCTTCCTCCGCAGGGCGGTGATGGACTCCCAGAGCTTTTCCAGGGTCGACTGGACCTCGGCCTGCTCGGCCTTGATTCGCTCCCACGCCTCGGGGATATGGGGCGGATACCCGACGGAAAAGCTGTTCTGTCCTCCGGCCAGGTTGCCGGCCCGCCGGCACAGGATGCTGTCTCCCGCCCGGATCACGCTGTCCACGATCATTCCCCGTCCGCTCATCACGTAGACCGTGCCGCCGCATCGGACCGCGCTGTTGGAGATTGTTTCCGCAATCACGCCGGCCCCGCCGTCAATTTCCGCCCATTCGATGACCGGAGACTGCACCTGACCGGCGGCCGTCAAAAAGGTTTTGCCCTCTGTTCCGTAAACACCCTTTTGGACTCGGATGGTTCCGTTGGTGGATATCACGCGGGCCCTGCCCAGCTTTCCATTGATCACAATTTCACCGGAGGCCTCCACCTCCACTCCGCCGTCCACATTTCCCCCTATGTAGAGGTTGCCGGAAATCAAAAGTGTTCCCTGGAATTGATCCAAATCTCCGTCTATAATCTTCTGCTCGTGAATGCAGAACAGGTCGTTTTGGATATACAAAATCCCGTCCACACCCGCTGTAATCGCTTGGCCGCCCTTGCCGATCTCAGTGTTCTTCCCTTGGGGGATGTGGAGCTCTCCAACCGGGGGGCAGGGGATCTTCTGCCCCGTCACATCCATTCCGTCCGTCCCCTCCTTTGGGGGCCGGATCAGGCAGATGACCGTCCCCTTTCGGATGGGCTGCAGCTGGGCGTCCTGAGTAAAATCCACCTGGCTCCCGTTCTGCAGTTCAAGGCTCATGTTCCGGCGGCGCTGAAAGAGCTCCGTCACTTTTCCGTCTTCCCCCGCTGCGGGAGGCTTCCCCCTCGCAACAGGAAAAATTCGGAAATACCCCAGGCCGAACTCTCTTTGTATATCCTCTCGCAAAACCCCGTAGTGTATGCCCTCGTAGTGCATATCCCCCAGGAATTCTTCCAGGGTAATATCTTCTCCGCCATTTTCAGGCCGAAACAGGCAGGCATAGGCGTTCATCCGGTCCTCAGACAGGAAAAAATGTGTCTCCGCTTTCATGGGCCGCATTTCACCGTTAATGGCCTCTTGATACCGGGCCCTGCCGGCTTCCTTCAGCGTCCGGATAAACGCGTCCACCGTTTTGCCGTCCTCCGGATTCTGAGCCTTCAGCTCACCGCCGGTTTCTTCCAGCCCGGAAAACATTCTTCTGTAAGGAGTGGAAGGAGGCGTTTTTCTTTCCGCCTCGCCCATTTCCTTCGAGACAAAACGATCCCAGATCGACACCCTCATCCCCTGCCTTTTCTTAGAACCTTCATGGGTCAGCATTTCCCCAAGCCACGACAGTCCGCGCCCAAATTTATTTTCTTACACTATATTATAATACTATATCATCCCTATAAATAATTAGCAAGCCTTATTCCGCCGCCTGTCAATCTGAATTCCGTTCTGCCATTCAGCCCTTCCGGAGGCCAATACAGCCCCACGCTCAAATCGTTGACGTTGGTCCCCGTGGGTCCGGTGACGATCAGTCCCCCGATTTTCTCCAGGGCGCGGTAGGAGTCGTTCTCCGCCAGCACCGCCGGGATCTCGATCCCCAGGGTCCGGAGCCGGTCCCGGGTCCCGCCGTCCACATAGCCTCCCGCCGCGTCGGTGGGGCCGTCGGTGCCGTCGGAGCCCACGGAGAACAGAGCCGTCCCCTCCGCCCCCGCCAGGACGGGGGCCGCCGCCAGGGCCAGCTCCTGATTCCGGCCTCCTTTGCCGCTTCCGGTGAGCCGTACCACCGTCTCCCCGCCCAGGATGAGGGCCAGGGGCCGCCCCGCCTCCCGCTCCCGGAGGAGGGCCCGGGCCAGGGCCTCCCCGGTCTCCCGGGCTTCCCCCGCCGCCCGGTCCGTGAGGATCCGGGCCTCGTAGCCCAGCCCCCGGCAGACCTCCGCCGCCGTTTGGCAGAGCTGGGAGACGCTGCCGCAGATGTGACTCTCCACATGGGGCAGCGCCGCCGGGAGGGGCCGCTCCAGCAGGGCCCGGGCCCGGGGCGACAGCTTTAAATTGTACTTCTCCGCCACCGCCAGGGTCTCCTCCAGGGTGGAGGCGTCCACGGCGGCGGGGCCGGAGGCGATCATGTCCAGCCGATCCCCCACCACGTCGGAGAGGACCACGGAGAACACCTGGGCCGGGGCGCAGGCCGCGCCGAAGCGGCCCCCCTTCACATTGGACAGGCGCTTGCGGACCCGGTTGACCTCCTGGATGTCCGCCCCGCAGGCCAGGAGCCGGCGGTTGATCTCCTGAAACTCCTCCAGGGAGAGCGCCGACGACTCGAAGAGGGCGGAGCCCCCGCCGGAGAGGAGGAACAGCACAGAATCCCCCTCCCCCAGGTCCCGGACCAGCTCCAGCGCCCGCTCCGCCGCGGCGAAGGAGGCGACGTCCGCCACCGGGTGCCCCGCCTCCAGAATCTCCAGGCCGGGGAGCGGCCCCTGGCTGTGTCCGTATTTCGTCACCACCAGGCCGCCGTCCGCGTCCACGGCCTCCAGGGCGGCGGCGGCCATGCGCCACGCCGCTTTGCCCACGGAAATCAACAGCGTCCGGCCGGGGCCGGGGCGGAAGCCCTTCAGGGCCTCCCTCACCGCTACGTCCGGCAGGGCCCGGCGGATGGCCTCCGTATAAATTTGTTCCGCGTGCCTCCGAAGCTCCGTCACAGAGACCGCCTCCCTCTCCTCTTTGATGGGGTTCAGTATAGCGGAAGGTCCGGGAAAAGGCAACGGTTTTTCCGTTTGCATTTTTCCGTCCGATGGGGTATGATGTGGAAAACGCCGGACAGGCGCAAGGGAGGCGCGGCGCATGAAGCGAATGGACGGGGGCATGCCCTTTCTCCTGCAATATGAAAACGTGGCCTGGTACGAGGACGGGAGGGTCCGCATCCTGGACCGCCGGGTCTACCCCCGGGAGGTCCGCTTTGAGATCTGCGAGACCTACCAGGACGTAGTCCGGGCCATCGCGGACATGGTGACCCAGAGCGCGGGGCCCTACACCGCCGTGGGCATGGGCATGGCCCTGGCGGCCCACCAGGTCCGGGACAAGGGCCGGGCGGAGCAAACCGCCTTCCTGCGGCAGGCGGCCCGCGGCCTGGCTCACGCCCGGCCCACCACCGCCAATCGCTACGGCAAAATCACCTTCCGCTGCGCCGACGTGGCGGAGGCGGCCCTGGAGGCGGGGCAAGACCCCGTTGCCGCCGTGGTGGAGGACACGCTGGCGTCTCTGAACCGGAGATACGGCACCATGCAATTGGTGGGTGACCAGCTGGAAGCCCTCATCCCGGAGGGTGGGACGATTCTCACCCAGTGCTATGGGGAAACCATCATCGGCACCCTCATCCGGGCCGCGCGGCGGACGGGAAAGTCCTTTCGGGTCTTCTGCGCGGAGACCCGGCCCTTCCTCCAGGGGGCCCGGCTGACCGCCAGCTGCTTCGCCCAGGCGGGCTTTGACACCACGGTGATCACGGACAACATGGCGGCCTACGCCATGGAGCGGGAAGGAATCAGCCTCTTCACCTCCGCCGCGGACGCCATCGCCCGGGACGGGCACATCGCCAACAAGACGGGTACCCTCCAGCTGGCCATCCTGGCCAAGTACTTCGGCATTCCCTACTATGTCACCGGCATCCCCGACGAAGACAAGCAGTCCGTGAGGGACATCGTCATCGAACAGCGGGACCCCGGCCCGGTGCTCAGCTCCTGGGGCATCCCCAACACCGTTCCGGAGGTCCAGGGCATCTACCCCTCCTTCGACGTCACGCCGCCCCACCTGATCTCCGGCGTGGTGACGGACAAGGGGGTCTGCGTCCCCTATCTGCTGGACCGCTATTTTGACTCAGAGGTCAAGGAATTTTATTGAGGAGGACTCGGCTATGCTGTTACAGAAGGAACGGGAGCTGGTGGTGGAGTACGGCAAACGGATGAGCGCCGACCGCCTCTGCACGGGCACCAGTGGGAACATCAGCGTCTACGTCCCGGAGCAGGGCCTCATGGCTGTCAGCCCCTCCGGCATCGGCTACTTCGACACCCGTCCGGAGGACGTGGTGGTGACGGACCTGGAGGCCAACATCGTGGAGGGGACCCGGAAGCCCTCCAGCGAGTGGGCCCTCCACACCCTCTTTTACAAGCGCAAGCCCCACATCCGGGCGGTGGTCCACACCCACTCCATGTACTGCACCACCTTCGCCGTGCTGGGGATGCCCCTCCGGGCCGTCCACTACGCCATCGCGGACACCGGGGCGGCGGAGATCCCCTGCGCGCCCTACTACCCCTTTGGCACCCTGGAACTGGCGGAGGCCGCCGTAGAGACCGCCGGGGACAGCGACGCGGTGCTGCTGGGAAACCACGGGCTGGTGGCCTGCGGGAAGGACCTCGCCGGGGCCTACGGCCTGGCGCTGAACATGGAATACGTGGCGGAGCTCCAATA
Source organism: uncultured Oscillibacter sp. (assembly GCA_910587875.1). Taxonomy (GTDB): domain Bacteria; phylum Bacillota; class Clostridia; order Oscillospirales; family Oscillospiraceae; genus Oscillibacter. The sequence continues at coordinate 11,475 of CAJUOD010000021.1, forward strand.
CCGGGCCCTGTGCATCGGGACGCCCAACGTCCTCGGCAAGGCGGCCATGGCGGACGTGATGGAGCGCTTCCAGTCCTACGGACAGCCGGACAAGCAGAAGTCGGGCTATTAAAAAGGAAAGCGGCGGGACGCCTAAACGTCCCGCCGCTCTTACATTTCAAGTCACTGGGGCAGTTCCTTCCCCAGGCGCTTGTACATGGTCTTCTTCACCGCCCGGAGGATGTTCTCATAGCCGGTGCACCGGCACAGGTGGCCGGAGAGGAGTTTTCGGAGCTCGTCGTCCGTGTACTCCTTGCCGGATTCCAGAATCTCCACCGCCGTCAGGATGAAGCCCGGGGAGCAGAAGCCGCACTGAATCGCCGCCTCGTCCACAAAGGCCTGCTGGATGTCGGAGAGCTCGCCGTTGGGGCCCAGGAGGCCCTCCAGGGTCCGGACCTTCTTGCCCTCGGCCCAGACAGCCAGGTAGATGCAGGAGTTGAAGGCCTCCCCGTCGATGAGGACGTTGCAGGCCCCGCACTCGCCGACCTCACAGCCCTTTTTCACGGAGGTCATCCGGAAGTCGTTGCGTAGCATGTCGGTGAGGCTGGCCCGGACGTCCACGGTCCGCTCCACGTCCTTACCGTTTAGCTGGAAATGCACGGTCTGGTATTGGATCTGATGCTTCTCCATTACAGCTCACCTCCCGCCAGTCTCACGGATTCGATAAAGGCCCGCTTGGCGCTCTCCACGGCGATGTGGAGCCGGAAGTCCCGGGCCGCCCGCCAGGAGTCCCGGGGATTGATGTCCTCCTTGACCGCCTGGGCGAACGCCTCCGCCAGCTCCGGGCTGACGGGCCGTCCCGCCGCCAGGCGCTCCGCCGTCCCGGCCCGTAGGGGCACGGGGCCCGCCACGCCGAAGGCGACCCTCGCCCGCTCCACGTATCTTTTGTCGGCGGAGAGGCGCACGTTGACGGAGGTCCCCAGGGTCGCGATGTCCATGGCATTCCGCATGGCGTATTTGATGTAGTGCCCGAAGCAGTTTTCGTAGCTCTCCCTCGGGATGAGGATGGCGGTCTGGAGCTCGCCCTCCCGGATGTCCACCTTGCCCGCCTTGATGTAAAACTCCTGAATGGGCTGGCGGCGGACGCCCTCCGGGCCCGTCAGCTCCACAATGGCGTCCCAGGCATGGAGGGTGGAGGCGGAGTCGGCGGAGGTCACGCCGTTGCACGTGTTCCCCCCGATGGTCCCGATGTTTCGGATCTGGGGCCCGCCCACCTGGTCCACGGCCTCGCCCAGGACGTTGATGTACTTCTGAATCAGGGGGTCCCGGGTGATGTGGGAGAAGCTGGTGAGGGAACCGATGCGGAGGGTCCCATCCTCCTCCAGGGAAACGCCCCGGATTTCGTCCAGGGTCTGGATGGAGATGAGCTCCGCCCCGGCCCGCTTGCCCTCCCGCATCTGGACCAGCACGTCGGAGCCTCCGGCGATGATCTGGGCCTCGGGATGGGCCAGGCGCAGGGCCACGGCGTCCTGGACGCTCTTCGCCTGGTATAAGGCTTTCATGTCATACATGGCATACTCCTTCTATATACAGACTTCGTCGCCGTCGCTCCGGCCTGGTCAATCACCGGAGTTTAGAGCGCGCTAAAGTTCTTTTGGTTACTTTTCTTTCAAGAAAAGTAACCCGCTTCCCGGAATTTCCGGTATAGGACGTGGGGCGTGATGGGGCAGGAATCGATGGCCACGCCGGTGGCGTTCAGGATGGCGTTCCGAATCGCCGGGGCGGGCGAACAGGCCGGCGGCTCGCCCAGGGCCTTGGTGCCGTAGGGAGACGTGGGCTCCGGGTTCTCCACAAAGCCAACCTCCAGGGCCGGGTGGTCCATGAAGGTGGACAGCTTGTAGTCCAGCAGGTTGTTGTTCAGAGGCTTTCCGGTCTTCTCGTCGAACTTCAATTCCTCGGAGAGGCCGTAGCCGATGGCCATGGACATGCCGCCGTGGACCTGGGCCTCCGCCAGGGCGGGGTTGATGAGGGTCCCGCAGTCGTGGACGTTCACCAGCTTCAAAAGTTTCACCTTGCACATGGGGATGTCCACCTCCACCTCCGCGAAGGAACAGCCGAAGGAGTATGCGTTGCTCTTGATCTGGGCCGTGGTCTCGGCGGTGAGGTGCTGGCTGTGCTCCAGGGAGTAGAGGCTCTCCGTGGCCAGGTCTCCCAGGGATTTCAGGATTCTTCCGTCGCTCTTGCGGACGATCTGCCCGTCCACCAGATCCAGGTTGGAGACGGGCATCCGGGTCTGCTCGTGGGCCACCGCCAGGATGCGCTCCCGGAGGGCCAGGGCGGTCTGCATGATGGAGAATCCGCCGATGTAGGTCTGCCGGGAGGCGTAGGCCCCGGTGCCGAAGGGGGTGACGTCGGTATCCTGGGTGGAGACCACGTGGACGTCGCCCAGGGGAATCCCCACGGCGTCCGCCACCATTTGGGAGTAGGCCGTGTCGCAGCCCTGACCAATTTCCGTCTCGCCGGTCTGGAATTGGAGGGACCCGTCCTGGTTCAGCACCATGCGGCAGGAGGAGGACTCTAGGGAGATGGGCCACACGGCGGTGTTGTACCAAAAGACCGCCAGGCCCACGCCCTTCCGGACCGGGCCGGTCTGGTTCTGGTACTCCCGGAACTTCTTTTCAAAGTCCAGCAGCTCCAGGGCCTTGTCCATGCACTGGTTGAAGGTGTCGGCATACAGCTCGTTCTTGGAGAAGCCGTCCACATAGCCCACGGGCATGAGGTTCTTCCGTCGGAATTCCAGGGGGGACATGCCGATGGCCTTGCAGATGTCGTCAATGTGACTCTCCCCGGCAAACATGGCCTGGGGAATGCCGTAGCCCCGCATGGCCCCGGCGGAGGGCCGGTTGGTGTACACCGTCCAGCTGTCGCACTCCACGTTGGGGCAGGGATAGAGCTGGGGGAAGGCGTTCATGCCCTTGGCAACAATGCCGTGGCCATGGGAGGCGTAGGCCCCCTGGTTGGAGAACGCCTCCAGCTTCCGGGCGACCAGCGTGCCGTCGGGCCGGACGTAGGAGATGATGTGGGTGCGGATGGCGTGGCGGACCCGGTTGGAGACGAAGGTCTCCTCCCGGCTGCACTCCAGCTTGACGAGGCGCCCCCCGACTTGGGTGGAGCACCAGGCGCACAGGGGCTCATACAGCGCATCCTGCTTGTTGCCGAAGCCGCCGCCGATGTAGGGCTTGATGAGCCGGACCTTGCCCCAGGGGATCCCCAGGGCCTGGCCCACCACCCGGCGGACGATGTGCGGGATCTGGGTGGAGCTGACCACTACCACCCGGCCCGCCTCCTCATAGGCGAAACAGCCGTGGTTCTCGATGTGGCAGTGCTGCACCGTGGGGGTGTCGTACCAGCCCTCGACCCTGATGAGGCCGGGCTCCTGCCGGGCAGTTTCGTAGTCCCCCCGGCGGACGTCGGAGTGGGCCAGGATGTTGTTCTTCGCCCGCTCCTGAACCTGGGGCGCGCCGTCCTTCATGGCCTCCTGGACATCCAGGACGAAGGGCAGCTCCTCGTACTCGACCTTGAGGGCCCGGACGGCCTGGGCGGCGGCGATTTCATCCTCCGCGATGACCACGGCCACCTCGTCGCCGTAGTAGCGCACATGGCGGTTCAGCAGATGCCGGTCCGCCACGTCCTGGTGGTGGGGGTCCGTGGACCAGGGATGGCCCGCCGTGGGAAACTCAATATCCGGGACGTCGAAGCAGGTCAGGATCTTCACCACGCCGGGGATTTCCTCCGCCGCCGACGTGTCCACGGACTTCACGAAGCCGTGGGCGATGGTGGAATGGCAGATTTTCGCGATCAGGGCGCTGCGGTCACAGAGGTCGTCCATGTATTTGGCCCGGCCCGTGGCCTTCTCGTAGGCGTCCACCCGGATCACGCTCTTGCCGACGCATTTGCTCATAGGGTGCCCTCCTTTTCTATTACAACTTCGCTCCCGGGGAAACAGGCCCCTTGACTGAACGGGAGAAAAGAGGATATACTCATTTCATCAATCTGCTTACGGGGGTCGAAACGCATGGCGCGGAAATTGGGCTGCGTGGTGATGGCGGCGGGAAACGCCCGCCGGTTCGGGGAAAACAAGCTGGCCGCCCGGCTTGACGGCCGGAGCCTCATCCTCCGGGCGCTGGAGGCGGTGCCCGCCGGGGAATTTGAAACCGTCGCCGTGGTGACGCAATACCCGGAGGTTATGGAGCTGGCGGAACGCTTTGGCTTCTCCGCCGTCCGGAACGAACACCCGGACTGGGGCATCAGCCACACCATCCGCCTGGGGCTGGAGGCCCTGGGGGACTGCGCCGGGGCCATGTTCCTGGTCAGCGACCAGCCGCTTCTGCGGCGGGAGAGCGTCCGGGCCCTGGCGGAGCTGTGGAAAAGCCGCCCCGAAAACATCGCCGCCCTGGCCCACAATGGGGTCCGGGGAAATCCCTGCGTCTTCCCCGCCCGCTTCTTTCCAGAGCTGCTGGCCCTCCAAGAGGACCGCGGGGGCAATACCGTCATCCGGCGGCATGAGGAGGACCTCATTTTGCTGGAAGTCCCAAAACAGGAGCTGACGGACGTGGACACGCCGGAGGCGCTGAAAGAACTGAATCGGTAGGGTTTCAGCCGGGGCGGCAAACCGCCCCGGCTTTTGCCGTCACTTTTTCGCGTAGGGGGTCCCCTCCAAAGGCAGGGAGGTCCGGCGCTTCCCGTCGTAGCGGAAATAGGCGTCCGCGATGGCAGGGGCCGTGGGGATGGACGTGATCTCCCCGATGCCGATGGCCCCGCAGGCCACGTTCAGCCCCGGCTTTTCCACAATGATAGGCGTAATTTCCGGAATCTGATTGGCCCGGAACAGGCCCAGGGTGCCGAACTTCACATTGGGCTTGCAGTCCTCCAGGGGGTAGCGCTCCGTCAGGGCGAAGCCCATGGACATGACCACACCACCCTCGATCTGGCCCTCCACCGAGAGGGGATTCACCGCCTTGCCCACGTCGTGGGCGGCGACAATTTGCTTCAGCTTTCCGTCATCGTCCAGGATACACACCTGAGTGGCGTAGCCGTAGGCGATATGGCTGACGGGATTGGGCACGTCGGCCCCCAGGGGGTCCGTCTTGCCCAGATACTCGCCGTAGAACTCCTTCCCATTCAGGGAGGCCAGGCCCCCCTCCTCCAGGGCGGCCCTCAGGCCCTCACAGGCCCGGCGGCAGGCCTCGCCGGTGAACAGGGTCTGGCGGGAGCCGGAGGTGGTGCCGGAGTCCGGCGCGAAATAGGTGTTGGACCGCTCGTAGACGATGTCCTCATGCCGGAGGCCCGTCTGGTCGCAGATCATCTGGGTCAGCACGGTGCCCAGGCCCTGGCCGATGCAGGAGGCCCCGGCGAAGATGTGGACCTTCCCGTCCTCCACCGTCAGGCGGACCCGGCCCGTGTCCGGGATGCCCACGCCCACACCGGCGTTTTTCATGGCGCAGGCCAGTCCCGCGTACTTGGCCTTTTCATAGTAGGGCTTCACCGCCTCCAGGGTCTCCGCCAGGCCGGTGGATTCGTCCACAATCTGGCCGTTGGGCAGCTCCTGGCCGGGACGGATGGCGTTGCGGTAACGGATCTCCCAGGGGCTGATCCCCACCACGTCCGCCATTTGGTTCAGGAGGCTCTCAATGCAGAAGCAGGTCTGGGTGACGCCGAAGCCCCGGAAGGCCCCGGCGGGGGGATTGTTGGTATACCAGGCCCAGCCGTCGATCTCAAAGTTCTGGTAGTTGTAGGGCCCGGCGGCGTGGGTGCAGGCCCGCTCCAGCACCGGGCCGCCCAGGGAGGCGTAGGCCCCGGTGTCCGCCACCACGCTGGCCTTGACGCCCTGGATGATCCCGTTCTCGTCGCAGCCCAGGGTGAACTCCATCTCCATGGGGTGCCGCTTGGGGTGGATCAGGATGCTCTCCGCCCGGCTGAGCTTCACCTTCACCGGGCGCTTCGTCAGGTAGGCAACCAGCGCGGCGTGGTGCTGGACCGTCACATCCTCCTTGCCGCCGAAGCCGCCGCCCACCAGGCAGTTTTGGACCTTCACCTTCTCCGGCGGGAGGCCCAGCATCCCCATGGTCTCGTGCTGGGTGTCGTAGGCCCCCTGGTCCGTGGACAGCACCATAATTCCCCCGTCCCCGTCGGGATAGGCCACGGCGCACTCCGGCTCCAGGAAGGCGTGCTCCGTCCAGGGGGTGGAGAACTTCTCCGTCAGCACGTGCGCACTCTTGGCGATGGCCGCCGCCGGGTCTCCCCGCTGGATGTGCTTGTGGGCCAGCAGGTTCCCCTCCCGGTGGACCAGGGGGGCGTTCTCCGCCATGGCCTCCTGGGGATTGCGGACCATGGGAAGTTCCTCATAATCCACCTTCACCAGGGCCTTGGCCTTGGCTAGTATCTCTGCGTCTTCGGCAGCCACAATGCACACGGCGTCGCCCAGGTAGTGGGTGATGTCCCCTGCGGCGATCATAGTGTCCCAGTCCTTTTTGAGGTGGCCCACCTTGTTGCTCCCGGGGATATCGGCGGCGGTGAAGACCCCCACCACGCCGGGAAGCCGCTTGGCCTCCTCGGTGTGGATCGCCAGCACCCGGGCCCGGGGATACGCGGACCGGACGGCGGAGGCGTAGATCATGCCGTCCATATAAATATCGTCGGGGTAGACGCCCGTACCGGTGACCTTCTCCTCCACGTCCACCCGGGGCACCCGGGCCCCCAGGGACCAGTCGGAGGGGATCTCCGGCACCTCTCCGGCCCGGAGCAGCTCCGCCGCCAGGAGGATGGCGTCAATGATTTTCACATAGCCGGTGCACCGGCAGATGTTGTTGCGGATGGCAAAGGCCGCTTCCTCCCGGGTGGGATTTTGGTTCCCGTCCAGCAGGGCCTTGGCGCACATGACCATGCCGGGGATGCAGAAGCCGCACTGAACCGCCCCGGCCTGGCCGAAGGCGTATGTATAGGCCCGTCTTTCAAAGTCCGTCAAGCCCTCCACGGTGAGGACGCTCTTCCCCTCCAGCTTGTCTGTCTGGGGGATGCACGCCCGGGTGGGCTTGCCGTCGATGAGCACCGTGCAGGTGCCGCAGGCCCCCTCGCTGCATCCGTCCTTTACGGAGGTCAGTCCCAAATCGTCCCGCAGAAAGCGGATCAGCTTTTGGTTCTTCTCCACGGTCACAGGTCTGCCGTTTACGGTAAATGCTGCCATAAAAAACTCCTTGCTTCCGTGCCCGCCCTCGGTCCCACGGCCATGTCGTATTCAGAAAGGTCGACCTTTCCGTTGTTGTCTATTATACATGAAGGTTGACCCATAATCAAGGACACTTTTGTCATTTCGTTATTCTATGTTTAGTCTAACGGCGGCAACTCCCAGCCCACGGCCAGGGCCCCCTTTCGGACCGTGATCCGGGCTTCCGGTTCCAGGATGTGGTTGCTGACGCCCAGGGGGAACTCCGGGGTCAGCACGGCGTCCTTCAGGGGGTACTGGAAGCCCTCCTCGTCCACGCCCTCGGCCCGGTCCCCCAGGCAGAAGGCGGAGAACAGTCCCCAGTCCACCGTCCTGGGCACCGTCAGCGCCTCGTTCTCCAGGACGGTCCAGACGAAGTCGTCGTCATACAGGAAGCCCCTGGCCCCCCTCCGGCGGAGGAAGAGCAGGGACTGGAGGTTCGCCAGGGTGTGGTCCAGGCGCTTGCCGCCGGTGCCGCCGTAAATATAAAAGGTGTCGCACGATTGTTCCAGTCCCGCCTTGAGGGCCGCCAGGGTGTCCGTGTCGTCCTTCTCCACCGGCAGGCGGCGGACCTGGGCGAAGCCCTCCGGGGGCTCCATGGAGTCGAAGTCTCCCAGGAGGAGGTCCGGCGAAATCCCCTCCCTCAGGCAGATCCGATAGCCCGCGTCGGCGGCGATGATGAGGTCGCCGGGGGTGGGGCGCTCCCGCAGGCCGTAAAAGCTCCCGGCGGCAAAGATAAAACAGCGTCTCATATGCGGCTCTCCTTGGCGGCGTTTTTTAATATCCTGATTATACCATCTCCGCCGGGAAAACGCCAGCCCTTTCACGGGTCCTTCCCCAGGGCCCGCTCGATGTCCAGGACGATGTCGCTCATTTTCACGTCCAGCGCCAGGCTGATCCGGTACAGCGTCTCCAGCGTGGGCTTCCGCTCGCCCCGCTCGATGGCGCTGAGGTGGGTTCTGCCGATGTCCGCCAGGCCGCTCAGCACCTCCTGGGTCACACCCTTCCGAAGCCGGTAGGCGGCGATCACCTCGCCCACCGCCACGGAATCCAAGCGCATCTCGCTCATGTTCATCACCTCTTGAAAAGTGTATCCGAAAACAAGACGGCCCCTGAACGCATATGTTGACATTTGAATACTTATGTGTTACTATTTTCCGCAAGAATGCTCAGGATTCACCATGGGGAGAGATGGGAGGCGGATATGTCCGGAATCATTGCCGCGGCGCTTCTGCTCTGGCTCGCCGGGACGGCGGGACGGTGGCGCTGCTTCCAAAAAATGGGCTGCCGGGGCTGGGAGGCGGCGGTGCCGGTCTACCGGACCTGGCTGCTCTTCCACGAGCTATACGGCAGCGGGCGGCGGATGCTCCGGCTGCTTCTGCCCCTCTATAATGTGTACATCTACCTCCGATACGGCGCCGACCTGGCCCTCGCCTTCAACCGCGGCGCCTGGTTCGGCCTGGGGCTGGCGCTGCTGCCCTGCCTCTTCTTCCCCATCCTGGGCTTTGGCAGGGCGGTCTACCTGGACGGCAGCGCCCAATAAAATCCATAGCCCCTTGAAAACGGTCCGTCAAACCGGGCCGTTTTTTTGTTTTCCCCCTTGACAAGAACGATTGTTCGAGTTACAATAACAATCGAACAGATTTTCTATTAGGAGGGTTTTTCCATGACCGGCTGGACTTTATTCTTTACGCTCCTGGGCGTGGCCATCCTCACCGCTCAGCTCTTCCGCCTTATCGATTTCATCGAGCGGCCCGCCCGCCGCTCCCGCAGGGCGGCCTGTCTCCCGGCGGCCTGGAACGTCCGGCTCTGGGACAGCCTGAACAAGAAGCCATGGACGTCCTGGAGAAGCTGACCGTCCTCACCGACGCCGCCAAATACGACGCCGCCTGTACCTCCAGCGGAGGAACCCGGACCGCGAAAAAGGGTTATATCGGCAACACCTCCACCGCCTCGGCGGGCTGCTGCCACACCTTCTCCGCCGACGGGCGCTGCGTCACGCTGCTGAAGGTGCTGCTGACCAACCGCTGCGTGTATGACTGCAAATACTGCGTCAACCGCCGGAGCAACGACACCCGGCGGGCCGCCTTCACGCCGGAGGAGCTGGCGGACCTCACCATCCAGTTTTACCGGCGGAACTATATCGAGGGGCTGTTCCTCTCCTCCGGGGTCTTCCGCAGCCCGGACTACACCACGGAGCTGATGATCCGCTGCCTGGCCCTCCTCCGGGAGCAGTACCGCTTCAACGGCTACATCCACGCCAAGGCCATTCCCGGCACGTCGCCGGAGCTGGTGGAGCGGCTGGGCTTCCTGGCGGACCGGCTCAGCGTGAACATCGAGCTGCCCTCCGAGGCGGGGCTGAACGCCCTGGCCCCGGACAAGACAAAGGGGGCCATCCTGGCCCCCATGCGGCAGATTCAAACCCGGAACCGCCAGAGCCGGGAGGAGCTGGTGAAGTACCGCCACGCCCCCCGCTTTGCCCCCGCCGGGCAGAGCACCCAGCTCATCGTGGGGGCCACCCGGGACACGGACTTCCACATCCTCCGCCTGACCCAGGGGCTTTACGACCGCTACGGGCTAAAGCGCGTGTTTTACTCCGCCTATGTGCCGGTGGTGGAACACGCCCTCCTCCCCGCCAGGGACGTGAAGCCGCCCCTTCTGCGGGAGCACCGGCTCTATCAGGCGGACTGGCTGCTGCGGTTCTACGGCTTCCGGGCGGAGGAGCTGCTGGACGAGGGAAACCAGGCGTTCGACACCCGGGTGGATCCAAAATGCAGCTGGGCCCTGGCCCATCTGGACTTTTTCCCGGTAGAGGTCAACACCGCCGCCTACGAGACCCTGCTCCGCATCCCCGGCGTGGGGGTCACCTCCGCCCGGCGGATCTTGAGCGCCCGGCGGGTGGGGCCCCTCCACATCGACAACCTGAAAAAGCTGGGCGTCGTGATGAAGCGGGCCCAGTACTTCCTCACCGCCTCCGGCAAAATGGCGGAGGGCCTGCGCTTCACGCCGGACAGCCTCCTCCGGGGGCTCATCGCCGCCGAGCGGCCCCTGCTGCCTCAGCAGGAGGCGGTGCAGCTGTCCCTCTTCGACCCGGCGGAGACGGCGTGAGGGCGGAGGACTTCCATGGATGTGATCTACCACTACGACGGCAGCTTCGAGGGTTTCCTCTCCTGCGTCTTCGACAGCTACGCCCATAAGGAAATCCCCGCCGGATTCTCCTCCGGCGGGGATGAAATCTACTCCCTGTTCGATTCCCGGACGGTCCCCACGGACCCGGACCGCGCCGCCCGGGTGCTGCGGAAGGTGGCCGCCCTGTCCCCGGAGGCCGCCGTGCTGCTGCGGCGGGGCTTCCTCACCTGCCTGCCGGAGAAGGAGCTGCACCTGTTCCGGCTGGTGGCCAAGCTCCTCCGGGAGGGCCCCGGCTTCCTCCGCAACCGCTCCGATGAGACCCTCTACCCCGTCATCCGGGCCGTCCGGCATCTGAACGGGGAGGTCCACCTGCTGAAGGGCTTCGTCCGCTTCTCAGACCTGGGGGGCGTGCTGGGCGGCGAGATCGAGCCCAAAAACCGGGTCCTGCCGGAGCTTGCCGGGCACTTTACCGCCCGGTTTCACAACGAGCGCTTTTTCCTCTACGACCGCACCCACAGGGAGGCCCTGTTCCACGTCCCCGGCCAATCGGTTATCCGCCCTCTGGCGGACTTCCAAATGGCCCCGCCGGACGAGGCGGAGGCCCGCTACCGCCTGCTATGGAAGCGGTTTTACGATACCATCGCCATCAAGGAGCGGGAGAACCCCCGGCTGAGGATGAGCAACATGCCCAAGCGCTACTGGGGCACTATGACGGAATTCCAGGGGGAGGAATACTTCAAGCCTCGAAGCTCTCCCGAAGCCGTTTCAGGCCCCGGCGCTCCAGCCGGGATATCTGCACCTGGGACACCCCCACCACCCGGGCCGTCTGCTCCTGGGTCAGGCCCTTGAAATAGCGCAGGAGGATGGTCATCCGCTCCTTCTCCGGCAGGCGGTCGATGGCCTCCCGCAGGGCGATGCGCTCCACCATTCCCTCCTCCGGGGCCTCGGTGCCCAGGGATCCCTCCAGGGTCAGCCCCTCCGCCGTCTCCTGCTGGAGGGACTCCGGCGCGTCGGTGGCCAGGTCCGTCCGGGCGATCTCCTCCGGCGTCAGGCCCGTGGCCTCCGACAGCTCCGACAGGGCCGGCTCCCGGCCCAGCTCATGGCGGAGGCGCTCCCGGGCGGTGTAAAGGGTCTGGGCCTGTTCCCGGATGCTCCGCCCCACCTTCACGGCCCCGTCGTCCCGGAGGAAACGGCGGATTTCCCCCGCGATCTTGGGCACGGCATAGGTGGAAAAGCAGGTGCCGTAGTCGAAGTCGAACCCCTGGACCGCCTTCAGAAACCCCAGGCAGCCCAATTGATATAAATCGTCCGGCTCCACGCCCCGGCCGTAGTACCGCCGGACCACGCTCCAGATCAGGCCGTTGTTCTCAATGACCGCCTGCTCACAGGCATCCCGGTCCCCCTGCTGGGCCGCCCGGAGGAGCTCCAGCGCGGCGCTCATTTCTTCAGCCGGGGGGCCAGCTTCTTCCGCATCACCACCGTGGTCCCCTTGTTCACGGCGGACCGCACCGTCACCCTGTCCATAAAGCTCTCCATGATGGTGAAGCCCATGCCGCTGCGCTCCTCCCCGCCGGTGGTGAACATGGGCTGGCGGGCCTTCTCCACGTCGGGGATGCCCCGTCCATGGTCCTTCACCGTCAGCTCCAGCACATTCCCCGGCAGCACCCGCAGCTTCAGCGTCACGCCGCCGATGGCATCCGGGTAGCCGTGGACAATGGCATTGGTCACCGCCTCGCTGACCGCCGTTTTGATATCCTCCAGTTCGTTGAGGGTGGGGTCCAGCTGGGCGGCGAAGCAGGCCGCGGCGGAGCGGGCGAAGCTCTCGTTCCGGCTCTGGCTGGGAAAGTCCATTGTGACCTCATTGACTGCCTTGGTCCTCATATATGTAAAACCTCCTTATTTGATCGTCACCAGCCGGTTCACCCCGGCGGCCTCCAGCACCCGCCGGGCCTGGGGCGCCACGCCCCGCACCAGCAGGCTCCCATCCAAAAGCTGCATCTTCTGCCGGGCCCGGAGGATCACCGCGATGCCGGAGCTGTCCATGAAGGTCACTCCCGACAGGTCCAGCACCAGCTTCCGGGGCAGGGCCGCGTCCAGGGCCTCCTCCAGCTCCCGGAGGGCGGTCCGGGCCCCGTGGTGGTCCAGCTCTCCCTTCAGCTCCAGCAGCAGATTCCGGTCCGCGCTCTTTGCCAGGATCTCCATAGTCTTCCCCTCTTTTGTCATAAAAATACCTGATTCGCCATTTTTTGCCCCGCCCTCCCGTGGGACGGGCTTTTCAAATTCGATGATAGCACGTCCCGCACCGGCTTTCTGTCGAAATCCATAAGAAGGACCTGGAAATTTTGGCAAAAAGTGAAAAATTCCCCGCCAACGCCTGAGACAGCAGCGCCCGCCGTTTCCCAGCGGCGGGCGTTTCCATTTTGTAACCAATTTGAGGTTGACAAACGTCTACCTCTCTGCTACGCTTTAGGTAGACAATCGTATACCTGATTTGGGAGGTGGTTTTATGAAAATCGAGCTGTCCAACAGCGAGTGGAAGCTGATGCGCCGCCTGTGGGACCGCCCCGGCGGCACCATTACGGAGCTGACGGCGGCCCTCCGGGAGGAGACGGGCTGGAGCAAGAACACGATCATCACCATGCTCGCCCGGCTGGAGGCCAAGGGGGCCGTCCGGCACGAGGAGGGCGGAAAGGCCAAGCGCTACTACCCCGCCCTCCGGCGGGAGGACGCCGCCCGGGACGAGACGGAGAGCTTCCTCTCCAAGGTCTACGGCGGCAGCCTGGGGCTGATGATGAGCGCCATGGTGGAGAGCCGCCAATTGACCGAGTCAGACATCGCGGAGCTGTCCGCCATTCTGGACAAGGCGGGAGGTGAGGCAACATGAAGGAAATCCTAATTACCTCCTCGGCCCTGATTCTGGCCCTGCTGGCCCTCCGGCGGCTGTTCCGGAAAGCTCTCTCCCGCCGGGCCCAGTACGCCCTCTGGGGGCTGGTCCTCCTGCGGCTGCTGATCCCGGTCAACCTCCCGGCGGCGGACTTCAGCCTGCTGACGGCGGCGGAACCGGTGCGGCAGACCGTGGAGAATCGGCTGGAAGCACCCAGGCGTTACTACTCCCCCATGAGTACCGTTCCCGCCGCTCAATTCCCGGCGGCGGACCGGGCCGAACCCGGCCACCTTGTCCCCGACTACGCAGGGTCCTTCGGCTACCCCGTTTTGTCCGAGGACGGAAGCACCGTCACCACCTACGCCTCCCGGCTGGAGACCCCCTTCGTCTGGAAGGACGTCCTCCTGACTATCTGGGGCGCAGGCACAGGGGTGATGGCGGTTTGGCTGATCCTCTCCAATCTGCTCTTCTGGCGGAAGCTCCGCAAGGCGCGGATACCCTACCCCATAGAGGGCTCCGCCCGCCCCATCTATCTGGTGGAGAGCGGCCTGCCCTCCCCCTGCCTCTTCGGGCTGTTCCGGCCCGCCGTCTACCTGACCCCCGCCGCCCTCCAGAGCCCGGACAGCCTCCGGCACGTCCTGGCCCACGAGGAGACCCACGCCCGGCACCTCGACCCCCTTTGGTCCCTCCTCCGGGCCGTGTGCCTGGCGGTCTACTGGTTCGACCCCCTGGTCTGGTGGGCGGCCCTGGCCTCCCGGACGGACTGCGAGCTGGCCTGTGACGAGGGGGCCCTCCGCCGCCTGGGGGAGGCGGAGCGGGTGCCCTATGGCCGGACGCTCCTCTCCCTCATCCCCGTGCGGAGGGTCCCGGCCAATCCCCTGCTCTCCGCCACCACCATGACGGCGGGCAAGCGCCAGCTCAAGGACCGCATCACCCGCATTGCCGAGAACCGGACCTGTCTGGGCCGGGCGCTGTTCGCCGTGGTGGCCCTGGCGGCGCTGGTGTGCGCCGTCACCTTCACCGGGGCCAAGAAGACGGAGGCCCCCGAACAACCGGCCCGCTTCCACGACGTGGACGAGGCCGTGTCCACTCTGGCGGAGGAGCTGGAAAACTACGGCGGCCCGGAGGGTGACATCCTGTCCAAGCTGATTGTCTATACCCCGGAAAACAAGCCGGAGCATTTCGACCTGGAGGAGGGCGAGCTGCTCCGGGTCCACTGGGGGATGTCCTACTCTCTGTCCGCCAGCCTCTCGGACCCCATGGGCTGGCTCTGCTCCCTCTACCGGCTGGAACCGGAGACGAATTACCTGCCCCGAAACGTGGAAATCCTCGGCGGCGACGGCCAATATGAATACGCCGTCAGCCGCCCCGACTGGGCCCCGGAGCTGAAGCGGGGCGAGACCACCGGCATGTCCCTGATGAATCAGGTGATCAGCCGCATCCAGGAGGCTGTCCTCTCCTGCGAGAGCCTGAAACAAGTGGCCCAGCCCGACTGGGACGCCGCCGTCACCATCCCCCTGGACGGCCTGGAGCCCTATGAGCCCCAGGAGGCGGAGGAGCTTCCCTTCCCCTACGGCTCCCCCAATATGCTGGGGGGCCTGGAGGACCCGGACCATGTCCTGGGGGACTACGGCCTGATGTTCTTCGAGGACGGCGGCAGAATCTACGCCGGGGTCCAGCACTGGGCCAGGAGCTCCTTCCCCACGCCCTTCTGGTCCTTCCTCCCCGGCGTGGACGGGAACTACAGCGCCTCGTTGTTCCGCAACCTTCTGGGCCACGACGGCTTCCGCATCACCTACGACGCCAACGACCGGGACCGGACCCTGACCAACGAATACTACTATCTGAATGAGAAGGGCTGGCCCGTTCTCCTGGCCCAAGTGAAGTACTATACCCAGCACATGGACCTGGACGGGGACGGGGAAAACGAGCTGGTCTCCCAGGGCTTCCAGAACGACACCTTCTACTTCCGCCGGAACGGGAAGCATTACAAGGCAGACCTTCCGTCCCTGCTGTGGACCGTCTGGCCCGAGGGCACCTACTTCCGCTTCGATAATTGGGACCCCGCCACCCGGTCCATGTCCTTCCGGGCCGACGATTCCTTTCCCTCCGACGCGGACTTCCCCTCCCCGGCCTTCCAATACCGGACGCTGTACTTCGACGGGGAGAGCCTCCTGGTCTACAACGACCAGCGGCATTTCAGCGGTCACTTTGTCGAGTGGCCGGACGAGCCCAGCCCAATCATAGACGCCGCCCTGATGGCGGTGGAGGATATCTTCTACCAGACCAACCTTCCCTACATTTCGGACGGCATGTATCCCAGCAGTTATCCGTATTATGACGACTGGCGGATCACAGGCATCGGCGCGGGCTACGGGCTGACGGTGGACAAGATGTTCTATGTCTTCCGGCAGGTCTCCTATGAGTTTCACACGCCGGAGCTCCAGGACGCCCCGGCGCTGGGCGAAGGGGGCCAAGACCACTGGGCCGCTCCCTCCTCCGAGAACCTCTATCTGATGTTCCAGCTCCCCTCGTGGAGCTCTTTGGACGAGTTCTCCTACGCGGGCTTCGTGTACCTCGGCCACTTCCAGCAGGAGGGTAGGCTGACCCTCTCCGAGGAGCTGGTCCGGGAAAAGCTCCGGGAGGTCTTTCTGGTGAAGCCCTCTGACATCTATCTGGGCACCGCCACCCTGAAGGCGGAAACCTCCGTCGGCTCCGCCGCCAAGCTGGCCCAGACGGCAATGGACCATCTCATGAAGGCGGATACCATCTGCATGGACCTGTCGGCCCCAGAGAGGGGCGGGCGGTACAACGTGGACCCTCAGGACGGGAATGGGCCCAGCCGGGCCCGGGGCTTCACCGACCACTACGATTGGAGCTACGCGGAGAACTCCGGCGACATGCCCGACGAATCCCTGCTGCTCGCCAGCACCGAGGAGGACCTGGCCTTCCGCTTCTGGCCGGACGGCGGTCTGGTCCAGCTTTTCGTCCCCCGGCAGGACCCGGTCTGGCTCCGGGCGGAGCCCGGGGTGGACCCGGGCGGCCATCCCTATGAGAGCATGTTCAACTTCATGCGCTGCTGGTACGACGAAGCGGAGCTTGCCTGGCTCCAGGGAGGCGTCGTCGTCCCCGACCAGGGCCAAAGCCGGGAGGAAATCGTCCAGGCCTGGGCGGACGCCTACGAGGGGGCCATGCTGGAAGCCACCCCCGGCAGCCGGTACGCCTGCACCTACGTGCGGAATCAGGACATCTGGTTCCCGGACTGGCTGGATGAGCTGACGAAGGAGGAGCTGGACATCTTCTATCCGGTGAGCACCCGAGGCCATGAGCGCTTTGCTTTCGCCTACTCCACGGTGTTTGTCCCGGAGAACGACTGGGCGCTACACTACCTGATGGCGGGCAACACCGGGCCCTACGAGGGTTCGGACGCGCCCGCCGGAGCCCAGATATACAGCCACTGCGGGTTCATGTACCTTACGGAGGAGGGCTGGCGCTGCGACATCGTGGGCACCGGCTGGTAAAAAACGGCGGCGGCAACGGAAAATCTCCGTTGCCGTCGCTTCGTTTTGGTCAATCACCGGACTATCAGAGCGCAATAAAGTTCTTTTGGTGACTTTTCTTTTAAGAAAAGTCACTCTCCCATCACCTGAAACACGATATCCCGGACCCGGTTTCTTGTGTCGCACTCCACCAGGGTCAGGTTCTGCCAGGGCCCCACGGTGATCTTTCCGTCCACGAAGGGCACGGTGATGAAGGGGGACAGCAGCGCCGCCTTGATGTGGGAGGAGCCGTTGTCGTCGTGCCAGGTCTCATGATGCCAATAGGGCACCACGTGCCCCTGTTCGTCCAGGTAGGGCGAGAACACGTCCAGGGCCGCCTTCAGGTCGTGGTTCACCATGCCCGGCTCGAACTCCAGGGTGGTCAGCCCCGCCACGCCGCCGGTGGTGAAGCCCGTCACCGTCCCGGCGGAGATGCCGTGCTCCCGGCACGCCGCCGACACCGCGTGCTGGAAATCCTCCGTCACGTCGATCATGCCCATGTGGGCCCGGGTCTGGTAGGTCTTCTTCTCCGTATAGACTGCCATCATTTGGCCTCCTCGTTTGGTTTTTTGTATTGTAACACGGTCCGGGCCGTGATACAATCTATTTATCAAAACAACGCGAGGGGGAATCTTCTATGCGCGCCGCGCTCATCCAAATGCCGGTAACCGAGGACAAGCGGAGAAACATTGAGACCGCCTGCCGCCGCCTCCGGGAGGCCAAGGCCCGGGGGGCGGACATCGCCGTCCTGCCGGAGATGTTCTGCTGTCCCTATGACAACGCCTGCTTCCGCACCTACGGCGAGAGGGCGGGCGGAATGGCCCAGGCCGCCCTGTCCGCCCTGGCGGCGGAGCTGGAGCTGTACGTAGTGGGCGGCTCCCTGCCGGAGCTGGAGGGGGATCGGATCTACAACGCCAGCTTTGTCTACGGCCGCAAGGGGGAGCTCCTGGCCAGGCACCGGAAGGCCCATCTCTTCGACATCGACGTGGAGGAGGGCCAGCGCTTCCGGGAGTCGGACACCCTCTCCCCGGGGAACGCCGTCACCACCTTCGAGACGGAGTTCGGCACCATGGGCCTGTGCATCTGCTTCGACCTCCGGTTCGAGGAGCTGGCCCGGTGCATGTGCCTCCGGGGGGCCAAGTGCATCTTTGTCCCCGCCGCCTTCAACATGACCACCGGCCCCGCCCACTGGGATCTCCTCTTCCGCCAGCGGGCGGTGGATAACCAGTGCTTCACCGTGGGGGTCTCCCCCGCCCGGGACGAGACGGCCTCCTATGTGGCCTACGGGCACTCCATGGCCGTGGACCCCTGGGGCAACATCCTCTGCCAGGCCGGGTCCGGCGAGGCCACGCTGTACGCCGACCTGAACCTCCGCCGCCTGGAGTCCGTCCGCCGCCAGCTCCCCATCCTCTCCGCCAGGCGGACGGACCTGTACGAGGTCCGGGAGCTGTGAGCGTCTTCGCCGCCTACCTGGACATCGTCCGCCGGATTCCCGCCGGAAGGGTCGCCACCTACGGTCAGATCGCCCGCCTGGCGGGGACGCCCCGCTGCGCCCGGACGGTGGGCTACGCCGTGGCGGGCTGCCGGGACGCCTCTGTCCCCTGCCACCGGGTGGTGGACCGCTTCGGCGGCACCAAGGCCGTCTTTGACGTTCACGCCCCCGGCACCCAGCGGGCCCTGCTGGAGGCGGAGGGCGTGATCTTCCGGCCCGACGGCACGGTGGACCTGGAGCGGTGCCAATGGGAGCCCCTAACAGAGTGAAAGCCTCCGGCTAAGCCGGAGGTTTTTCCTTTCCGCCCCCACCGCCAAGGGGTACTCCCCCTATACCAGCCACCGCCGGACCACCGGGACCCGGGACAGCACCATATACCCAATACAGCAGCAGCAAACGATCAGCCCCGAAATCAGAGGCGCCGTCAGCAGTACAGGCCCGTCTATGGCCCGGAGGCCCCACCGGGCGAAGGCCTGCAAAATGAAAATGTGCGTCAGGTAGATGCAAAACGACGCCCTGGAGACGAAGCCCGCCAGCTTGCCGCCCTGCGGCGAAGGAGACGCCGTCCAGCAAAGGCCCCACAGACCCAGGACGACCAGGAAAACGGGCACGCCCATCCCCTCCAAAAAATGATCATCCGGCCCGCCCGCCGCATAGGATGCGAAGCAGGTCCCCCAAAAGGTCAGGAGGAATCCGACCAGGAGGACCATGCCGGAAGCTCCACGGCTTGGCCGGGGATAGTAGACGGACAGGTAATACCCCAGCAGCATATAGCCGATGGAGGCGTAGGTCATATTTATCCTCCATTGAACGGGGACCCCGCTCAGCAGCGTGAAGGGCCAGAAGGTCCGGACCGTCGGATAGACAATGCCCAGCAGGAACCACAGCGCCAGGGCGTATTCCATGAGCCGCTTATCGGCATACCGGGCGATGAGCCGCGTGACGGGGAGGGCGGCGTAAGCCAGGAGCGTGATGTGGAGATAGTAAAAATGCTCCTCATGGTGGAACAGCACCAGGTGCTTCACCGCGTCCACAACGTCCGGGAGGGTCAGGCTGTCCATCAGCTTCAGGGAGACCAGTTTATAGCAGAGCGCCCAGAAAAACAGGGCGGCGAGGATCCTGGGTAAATTCCGGGTGTAGAGCTTTTTCAGCGTCAGCTCCTTTTCCGGCCTC
>CAJUOD010000022.1:0-1027 GCA_910587875.1 uncultured Oscillibacter sp.
GAATTCGTGTCGGGGCTAGCCTCTTCCCACATCAAGTCTGGAATTGGCCCCTTCCGTCCAGCGTCCGCAAATGCAATCTAACAGGAAAAAAAAGCCCTGACAAGGCTTTTTCCGCCCTTTTAACCGAACTGAAAACCGCCATACGATAGCCTGGTGCCATTTGCCGGAGAGGCATAACATAGACCAATTTCTTCCAAAAACAGAAGCCGGGCAGGCGGGTCCCTTTGGCGAAACACTCCGCCCCCGCCTCCCGGCTTCCGAGAGAACTTATTCGGCCTTCCGCTCCTCCCGTTCCGGGAGGTAATACTTTTGCCCCAGCTGGACCAGGGTCCCCTCCTCTACCATGCGGTGGAGGACCAGCGTACACTGCTTCGGCTGGATGTGGAGCAGGTCCACAATGTCCTGGCGGTACGCGAACCCCGCCTCCGCCAGATACCCCAAGATGGCCTCCCGGTGTTTCTCCGGCGGGACCACCGTGCCGGGGAGGTAGTACTTGCCTCCCACGCGGATCAGCTTCCCGTGTTCCGTCAGCCGGCGAAGGCGGGAATATGTAGCCGTCTTGGACAGGCCCAGCAGCTCCGACACGTCTCCCCGGGAGATGACCCCCCGCTCCAGAGCCCGTTGAAGAATCTGCTCGTCCTCCATATCCCTGCCGTCGTCCCGCCTCAGATCCCGGAGGCTTACCCGCTCCAGCCCGCCCCGGATCAGCGCGGCCCGGGTGAGCCGGGACAGCCGGGGGAGATCCAAGGGCTTCCGGGACTGCTCCGTCAAAAGAACATGCGGGTCCTCCTCCGGCCCCCTCCGGCCATGCTCTTCCTCTAATATCCGCCGGACGGCGCTGGTCAGGGGCACGTCCCGATCCGGCAGATGGAGGACGTCCTCCTGGAAATCCACCTGCTCCCAGGTCAGCGCAATCATCTCCTGGGCCTGAAGCCCCAGCTGCCAGCCCAGCCACATGGCCAGGCCCGCCGCCGTGTCCCGTTCCGCCTGCAGGAGCTTCCACAGCTTGAACTCGTCCACCTGGGCC
>CAJUOD010000022.1:1037-30930 GCA_910587875.1 uncultured Oscillibacter sp.
TGGGCCGGCGGAGGCTTGAGCGCCTTCCTGGCCGGCGCGCTGGCGGAGAAGCGGATCTGAAGGGTCGCCACCTCCACGCCGCTGATCCGGGCGGCCTCGGGCCAGTCCATCCGGTCCAGGCAGCGGATGATCCAGTCATAGCGCAGATCCAGCAGCCGCACGTCCCCCAGCCCGCCCCGGTCCAGGGCCAGCCGGGCGATTCGGGAGATGGATTCCAGCCGCATGGGCTTCCGTTCCCGTGCGGAGAGGAGCACGTGGGGATCCCCCGGCTCCTCCCGGGCTTCCCGCGCCTCCCGGAGCTTCCAGAGAAAGGAGCGGACCTCCTTGTCCAGGGGGACCATCCGGTCCGGCAGCTCAAGCCGGTCGTCCAGAAAGGAGACCTGATCCCAGGTCAGGGCGGCAATTTCCTCCCGGGTCAGCCCCTCCAGCCAGGCTAGGCGGAGGACCAGCGCCTCCGGCCCGGTCTGCTCCCGCTCCAGGAGGCGGCGCAGGGCGGCCTCATCCAGGCGGCGGTTCTTTTCTCCCATAGAGCTTGCCTCCTTCTCCCCAGGGATTATGTAACGTTATTTTCATCTAGCAAGTAAAACGAACGATTGGAAATATTATCCAATCAATCAGTCCCCGCCGGCGGCGTCCTCCGCCTCCCGGGGCGCGCCGGACCGCTCCACGCCCGTCAGGTCCCAGCAGCCGTGCCGGGTCACCAGACCGCCGAAGAGGCGGCCCTGGTGCACGGTGAAAATGGCGTCATAGAGCTCCTTGTCCACCCGGGACCGCAGCGTCCCAGAGATCAGGTATTTACCGCTCTGCAGCACGCTGCCGGAGAAGCGGTTCCGGCGGCTGAGCAGGCACAGCTCCCCCGTTACGGCGCCGGCCTCCTCCTGGAGCAGCAATTCCCCCGCCCGGGGGCCCAGCTGGCTTTGCAGCACGACGGCATAGCAGACTTTTTTCACAGCATCACTTCCTGTTATGGTTCGATTATAAATAGGCGAGTGTTTTCACCAAAGGGACAATTTAGTAAAAAGCGTCTAATTTTGGACATAATTGAAACAATTGTCAAAATCTCTCAGAGCCTCATGCCGTTAGTGATGAAAAAAAGAGGGCGGGAAAAACCCGTCCTCTTTTTGTCTGCCGCCCTTCAGGGCGTTTGATTCCACTCTCCCCGCTCCCGCAGGGTCTGCCACACGGCTCCAGCCGCGCTTCGCTCCGCCGCCCGCTCCAGGGCGTCCGCCAGCTCCTCCGGGGGCATGGCCGTCCCGCCGCGGACCCGGCCTTCCAGCAGGGACAGCAGCAGGGCGCGGCCGCAGCGGCGTTCCCGTTCCTCCTCCGCCTGGTCCGGCGGCGTGCCGCAGCGGCCCCTGTAGTAGGACTGGACCGCCTCCAGCACCTCCTCCAGGGGGACCATCTCCCCCAGGCCCTCCTGTCCGCCCTGATCCAGCACCGCCCGGTAAAAGGCCTCCTCCTCTCCCGCCCGGTCCAGCAGATCCAGCAGTGCCTGCCGCCAGGTCAGGCACTCCTCCAGGCGGCCCAGCAGCAGGGCCCGTTCCTGCCGGACGCTCCAGGCGAAGAGGTCGTAGACATCCTTAAAGTGGTAATAGAAAGACTGCCGCCGGAGTCCGCACTGCTCCGTCAGCTCCCGGACCCGGAGCTGGTCCAGTGGCCTTTGTTTCAGCAGCGCCCGCAAAGCGGCGCCCAGCTCCCGCCTGGTTCGATTCTCATATTCCGGCATAAGCTCCTCCTGACCGCCGGAGCCCAGGCCCCGGCGCCTTTGAATGTTTTCCCGTCTTTCCGGCGGAAACTCCGTTTTTTCGCCGCTTTAAGCATACTCTACGCCCTCCTTCCCGTCAAGATTTCCCGCTTTCTCATTTTTCCATCCCCCTCGACAAATTCAGACAAGTTATTTTCCGAATCTTGTGTATCATATCCATAGCACCCAGCTACATTTTGTGTTTCATCAGAAAGGAAGACCTGCTATGACCGCACTTTCCAAAGAGTACCTTCTTCTGTTCAACGCCGTCACCGACACGGAGCAGACCCTCTCCCAGCTGAGGGAGTCCCTGCTGGAGGTCCAGCGGCAGGCCGAGGAGCTGTTCCTGGAAAACGCCGCCGGGGACGATCCCCCCGCCGAGTCATAAGCCGCCGGAAAAGCCGTTGACCTTCCGCCGCAAATGGGGTACAATGGCCTCATATCCCGGCAGCCGCTGCCATGGCAGGGGACCTTCTGTGGGAGGGTCCCCTCCTTATTTTAAACGCGGGGCCGCCGGACCCATGGAGGTCGACTATGCCCAGTATCTCTGTTATCGTCCCCGTCTATCAGGCGGAGAAATTCCTGCACCGCTGTCTCGACAGCGTAGCCCGCCAGACCTTTTCCGACTGGGAGCTCATCCTGGTGGACGACGGCTCCACCGACGGCTCCGCCGCCCTGTGCGACCAGTTCGCCGCCAGGGACGACCGGGTCCGGGTCTTCCACCGGAAGAAAAACCAGGGCGTCAGCGAGGCTCGGAACCTGGGGCTCAACGAGGCCAAGGGGGACTATATCGCCTTCCTGGACGCCGACGACTGCTATGAGTTCCAGGCCCTGGAGACCCTCTGGAATCTCCGGGAGCAGTCCGGGGCGGACGCCGCCGCCTGCGCCCTCACCTATCTCTGGCCGGACGGGAAGTCCAGCGTTCAGGCCCAGCTTCCCGCCGGGGTCTGCGGCGAGACCGAGATCCGCGAGAAGCTGGTCCTTCCCCTGGCGGGGGACCGGCTGACCCAGCCGGTCTTTAACGGCTACAGCGTCTGCTACCTCTTCTCCACGGAGATCATCCGCAAAAACCACATCACCTTCGACGGCCCCTATTTAGAGGACGAGCTCTTCGTCCTGGAGTATTTCTGCTGCGCCCATTCCCTGGCGGTGACGGACCAGCCCCTCTACCGCTACTTCCTCCACGGGGAATCCGCCACCCACCACTACATGAAGAACTTCCCCCAGGTCTTCTCCCGCTTCATGAAGAGAAAGGAGGAGCTGGTTGCCAAGTACGGCTTGGAGTCCGCCCGCCCCCAGTGGCGGGAGAGCTCCAACTGGGCGGGCCTGCTCATCGCCGTGGGCAATGAGTACGCCCGGGACAACCCCAAGTCCATCCGCCAGCGCCAGAAGGCCGTCAAAGAGTTCTGCCGCCGCCCGGAGATGGAGAAGGCCATCCGGGAGCTGGCCCCCGTGGGCCTCAGCCCCAACAAGCAGATGGTGGCCAACCTGGTCCGGGGCAAGCACTTCTTCACCCTGACCCAGCTCTACCGCCTGAAAAACCGCATTTGAGGAAACGGCCATGACACGATTAAAAGAAAGCTTTCTCTGCCGCCTCCTGCTCCTCCTTCTGGACGCCTATCAGGACAGCGGCCTCCACCGCCTGGCGATCCGAATCGGAGCCTGGTGCAATCGCCAGATTGACGAAAGCGCCCTCCTCCGCCCCCTGTGCCGGGAGGGGGCCGTGGCCCGCTCCTGGCCGGACAGCCTGGCCTGCAAGCTCCTAAGCTGGCTGGTAAACCTGCCGGGCCGCCTGCTGCGGAAATTCTATCTCCTCCTGGAGGGGACCTTTGAAACCAGCTTTTTCTCCCGGCTGGCCTTCCGCCTGGGGGACGAGACCGCCGTGGCCGAGGGCTGGCTGATCCTCCTCCTCTGGATCATCCCCTACGAGTACTGGAACAACGCCTACACCCTCATGGCCTTCCTGGTTCTCCTGCTCCTGCTCCACGCCGGGGCCATGGGCCGGGGGGACCGGAGGCTGGACGTGGAGAACATCGGCTTCTTCCCCGCCCTCTTCTTCGGGGCGGTGGTGCTGGGCGTGGCCTTTTCCCTGACCCGGAACGCCTCCACCCGCTTCCTCATCTACCATATCTCCGCCGCCCTCTGCGTGGTGGTCACCGTCAGCGCCCTGCGCTCCGCGGAGGAGCTGAAGCGCCTGGCGGCGGGGGCCTCCGGCTGCGTGGCCGTCTCCTCCCTGTACGCCATCTACCAGCGCCTCTCCGGCCTGGAGGTCAACGAGTCCTATGTGGACATGGATCTGAACGCCGACATGCCCAGCCGGGTCCTCTCCTTCTTCGACAACCCCAACACCTTCGCCGAGGTGCTGATTCTCCTGCTGCCCCTGACCCTGGCCCTGATCCTGTGCTCCAAGCATGTCATTTCCAAGCTGGCGGCCTCCGGGGCCTTTATCCTGGGCGCCGCCGCCCTGGGCATGACCTACTGCCGCGCCGCCTGGATCGGTATCGCCTGCGCCATGGTGGTGATGATTTTCCTCTGGAAGCCCAAGCTGCTGCCCCTCTTCTTCGCCCTGTGCCTTCTGGCGGTGCCCTTCCTCCCGGGCAGCATCTGGAACCGCATCCTCACCATTTTCGACGCCTCCGACTCCTCCACCAACAGCCGCTTTCCCCTGTTCAAGGCGGGGCTGGAGGTCATCACCCGCCGTCCCCTCTCCGGGGCGGGCCTGGGCACCGCCGCCGTCCAGCGCTACGTGAAGCTGCTGAACTTCTACCACGCCCGGACCCCCTTCGTCCATTCCCACAACATCTATATTCAGGTCTGGGCCGAGATGGGGATTTTAGGCTTCGTGGGCTTTGTGGGCTCCGCCCTCTGGGGCGTGAAGCGGGCGGCCCGCGCCGTCCGCCACTGCGCCGACGGGGCCGCCAGGACCATCACCGCCGCCGCCTGTGCGGCCCTCTGCGGGGCCCTGGTCTGCGGCCTGGCGGACTACCTGTGGAACTATCCCCGGGTCATGTGCATCTTCTGGTTCGTCTTCGCCGTGGCCCTGGGCGGCGCGAAGCTCTGCATGGAGAGCGCCTAAAGGAAAGCCGTCCCTTGCGAAAACCGTCGAACAATGCTATGATGATTTCGCCGCCCTTCCTCCGCCCAGTAATGGGAAGGAGGTGAAACGCATGGCGGAGTTATTGAACTTCTTGCTTGCCGTCGCAGCGAATGTACTTAGCTGTTGCATTTGCAAGTGGCTTGACGGCTGGCGCAAGGGCCGGTAAGCACAAAAAGCGGGCCCCCGGAGAGGCGCATCTCTCCGGGGGTCCGCTTTTGCATGACAGAGTTGCTCTATTGAACTTCTTGTTGGCTGTGCCTATTATACCACACCCAAGCCAGCATATGCAAGAGCCAATTTCTCTCGTCCCTCAGCCTTTGCTGGGCAGCACCGACGCAATCGACCCCGCGAAGGCGCTCAGCGGCATGGTCTGGAGCACCACATGCCCCGGCCCGGTGACCACGGTGTTGAACATCCCCTCCCCGCCGAAGAGGACGTTTTTCACCCCCTTGACGGACTGGATGTCAATGGAGCAGGTCTCATCCATCATGGCCAGATTCCCGGTGTCCACAATCAGCTGCTGCCCCGGGGCCAGGTCGTACTCCACGGCGGAGCCGTCGATCTCCAAAAACGCCGTCCCCCGTCCGGAGAGCTTCTGCATGATGAAGCCCTCGCCGCCGAAGAAGCCCGCGCCCAGCTTCTTCTGGAAGAACACGGACAGTTCCACCCCCTGCTCGGAGGCCAGGAAAGCGGATTTCTGGCACACCACGGACTTCCCCGGCCCGATCTCCACCGCCCGGATGGCCCCGGGGAAGCTGGAGGCGAAGGCGATCATCCCCGGCCCGCCCTTGGCGGTGTAGAGGTTCTGGAACATGGACTCCCCGGAGAACATCCGGCCGAAGGCCTTCCCCAGGCTGCCCCCGGCGGAGGTCTGCATCTCCATATTGGGGCTCATCCACACCATGGAGCCCTTTTCCGTGATCATGGTCTCCCCGGCGCTCAGCTGGCAGATGACGACGGGCATGGGCTCGCCCTTAATCTCATAGTTCATCGCGGCACTCTCCTTTTGTCTCGTTTCCCCCCAGGGGTTTGTGATACCTTACTATACTATAATAAATCCGCCCTCCGCAAGGGCCGGGGAGCAAGAGGGCACCTTTTGCCCGTTTCCCCCGCATAAAGCGCGCCCCGCCGGGCATCCTATGGTGAAAACCACTGCCACAAGGAGGCGCGCTATGAACAGCAAACGAATCGGACGCCGCACCGTCGCCCTGGAGCATCCCCCCTCCGTCATCTCCTACGCCAACATCGGCGGCAAGCTGGAGGGGGAGGGCCCCCTGCGGGAGCACTTCGACGAGCTGGAGCAGGACTCCTTCTTTGGGGAGAAGACCTGGGAGAAGGCGGAATCCATGATGCAGAAGCGGGTCCTCCAGCGGGCCCTGGACCAGATTAAGCTGAAGCCGGTCGACCTGGACTATATCTTCGCCGGGGACCTTTTGAACCAGTGCATCGGCTCCTCCTTCGGCCTGCGGGAGTTCGGCGTGCCCTTCTACGGGCTCTACGGGGCCTGTTCCACCATGGGGGAGTCCCTGTCTCTTGCGGCCATGGCCATCGACGGGGGCTTCGCGGAGAAGGCCGCCGCCATGACCTCCTCCCACTTCTGCACGGCGGAGCGCCAGTACCGCATGCCCGTGCCCTACGGCAACCAGCGGACCCCTACCGCCCAGTGGACCGCCACCGCCGCCGGGTGCACCATCCTGGCCTCCCAGGGGGAGGGGCCCTATATCACCCACGTCACCTGCGGAAAAATCGTGGACAAGGGCATCGCGGACGCCAACAATATGGGGGCCGCCATGGCCCCGGCGGCCTACGACACCCTCTCCGCCTTCTTCCAGGACACCAAAACCAAGCCCCAGGACTACGACCTGGTGGTCACCGGGGACCTGGGGGAGCTGGGCCACGCCATCGTCCGGGACTTCTTCTCCAAGGACGGCATTGACATGGGGGAGCATTTCCAGGACTGCGGCCTCCTCCTCTACGACCGGGAGAAGCAGGACATGCACGCCGGGGGCTCCGGCTGCGGCTGTTCCGCCTCGGTGCTCAACGGCTACCTCCTCTCCGGCATGCGCCAGGGGAAGTGGAAGAAAATCGTCTTCGCCCCCACCGGGGCCCTGCTGTCCCCCACCTCCAGCTTCCAGGGGGAGTCCATTCCCTCCATCTGCCACGTCCTCTGCATCTCCACTTCAAAATGAGAAGAGGCCCGGTTCCCGGGCCCCTTTTACATATTGCGCAAGAAGCCGCCCGGCATTCTTGTCTGAATTGACGATTGACTTTGGTATGAAATCAGACTATAGTATCCTCTACGAGTCCGATATCATACTATAGGGAGCCGAGAATCATGGACGCATACCGCCTGTTTCAGGAATACCTTCAGCTACAGCACCGGATTGACGAATTTTATCACGAGCTGGCCGTCCGGCAAAGGCTCTCCGACAGCGCCCTGCTGGTCTTGTGGACCCTGCTGGAGCTGGGGGAGGGCTGCACGCAGACCGATATCTGCCGCCAGTTCGCGCTCACCAAGCAGACCGTCCACTCCTCCGTGCGGAAGCTGGCAAAGGACGGCTTCCTGTCCCTCCAACCCGGCCCGGGGCGGGAGGTCCGGGTCTATCCCACAGAAGCGGGCCGGGCCCTCATCCAGGAAAAAATCGTCCCCCTCAAAAACGCCGAGGAAGCCGCCTCCCGGCGCATGGGAACGGCGGAGCTGGAAACCATGCTCCGCCTGACCCGGAAATGGCTCTCCCTGTTCCAGGAGGAAGCGGCCTCCATCCCGAAAAAATGAAACCGCCGGAACTCTTCCGGTGTGACTTACAGAGAAAGGAATCCCCCATGCACATCCATTTGTCCGAGCATTTCACCTATGCCAAGCTCCTGCGCTTCACCTTCCCCACCATCGTCATGCTGATCTTCACGTCCATCTACGGCGTGGTGGACGGGGTCTTCGTCTCCAACTTCGCGGGCAAGACCGCCTTCGCCGCCGTGAACCTCATCATGCCCGCCCTGATGATCTTCGGCACCGTGGGCTTCATGCTGGGCGCCGGCGGCAGCGCCGTGGTGGCCCGCACCATGGGGGAGGGAGACCTGCCCCGGGCCAGCCGGTACTTCTCCCTGATCATCTATACCGGCCTCGCCGCCGGCCTGGTTCTGATGGTCCTGGCCGAACTGATCATGGAGCCCCTCTGCGCCCTGCTGGGGGCCGAGGGGGAAATGCTGGCCCAGGCCGTGCTCTACGGGCGCATCCTCACCCTGGCCCTGGTGCCCTTCATTTTACAGAACATGTTCCAGAGCTTCCTGGTGGCGGCGGAGCGGCCCAAGCTGGGCCTGTGGCTGACGGTGGCGGCGGGCCTCACCAATATGATCGGTGACTGGCTGCTGGTGGGGGTCCTGCCCTGGGGCGTGGCGGGAGCGGCTATCGCCACGGTGGCCAGCTCCTTTGTGGGCGGCGTGGTGCCCCTGGTCTACTTCCTCCTGCCCAACAAGTCCCCTCTCCACCTGACAAAAACCCGGTTGGAGGGCCGGGTCCTGGCCCAGACCTGCTCCAATGGCTCCTCCGAGATGATGAGCAACCTGTCCACGTCCCTGGTCAGCATCCTCTACAACTTCCAGCTCATGCGCCTCATCGGGGAGAACGGCGTGGCGGCCTTCGGGGTCATCATGTATGTGAACTTCATTTTCATCGGCGTCTTCATGGGCTACTCCATCGGCGCGGGCCCCATCGTCAGCTTCCACTACGGCGCGGGAAACCGGGAGGAGCTCCAAAGCCTCCTGCGCAAGAGCCTCTTTTTAATGCTGGCGGGCTGCGCCGGGCTCACCGCCGCCGCCGTAGCCCTGGCGAGTCCCCTGTCCCGGATTTTCGTAGGCTATGACCCGGAGCTGCTGGCTCTCACCGCCCGGGGCTTCCGGCTCTATTCCCTGTCCTTCCTGGCTATGGGGTTCAACATCTTCGGCTCCGCCTTCTTCACGGCCCTGGGCAACGGTGTGATCTCCGCCGCCATCGCCTTTCTGCGGACCCTGCTGTTCCAGACGGCGGCCATTTTCATCCTGCCCCTCTTCCTGGGGCTGGACGGCATCTGGCTGTCGGAGGCGGCGGCGGAGGTCCTGGCCCTGTTCATCACGGCGGCCTTCCTGGTCACCCAGCGGAAGCGCTACGGCTACGGCGTCTAAGCCCGCAAATCCATTCCCGCCGTACCTCCCACCACAATGACGGCGGGGGCCTCCGTCCCGGCCTCCCGGGCCTTCTCCGCAATATCTCCCAGCGTCCCCCGGACCGCCCGGGGGGCGCTTTTGCCTGAGACCACGGCGGCGGGCGTCCCAGGCGAAAGCCCCGCCTCCGTCAGCCGCAGGGCGATCCTCTCCAATTGGGACAGCCCCATGAGGAACACCAGCGTCCCCTCCTTCAGCCGGGCCAGCGCCTCCAAATCCTCCGGCAGGCCGTCCGGCGTGTCCGCCGTATGGGCGGTCACCAC
The DNA here is from genome assembly GCA_910587875.1 of uncultured Oscillibacter sp. GTDB lineage: Bacteria > Bacillota > Clostridia > Oscillospirales > Oscillospiraceae > Oscillibacter. The sequence goes on from CAJUOD010000022.1 coordinate 10,339, forward strand.
GTGAACCCCCCGGCTCACTCCCCGGTGGGTGACGGGTATCCCCGCCGCCCCGGGCACGGCCACGGCGGAGGTCACCCCGGGCACGTACTCCCACGCCACTCCGGCGGCCTGGAGGGCCAAAGCCTCCTCCCCGCCCCGGCCGAAGACGAAGGGGTCCCCGCCCTTGAGGCGGACCACCGTCTTCCCCTCCCGGGCCTTGGCGATGAGCAGGGCGTTGATCTCCTCCTGGGCCATGGAGTGCCGCCCCCGCCGCTTGCCCACATAGAGCCTTTCCGCCCCCGCCGGGGCGGCGTCCAGCAGCGCCTGATCCAGCAGATCGTCATAAACCACCGCCTCACAGCGCTCCAGCAGCCGGAGGCCCCGGACGGTGATGAGGTCCGCTGCTCCGCAGCCCGCGCCCACCAGATAGACCTTCCCGCTTCTGGGCGCGCCCCCCAGAATCGCCGCCAGGGCTTCCTCCTCCAGGGGGAAGCCCTGTTCCATGCACTCGGAAAACAGCCGGGCAAACGCCCCGGCCCGCTCCGCCTCCGGCACCCGCTCCCGGACCGCCGGACGCAGGGAGGCCAGGTAGTCCAGCAGCGCCCCGAAGTCCTCCGGCAGCAACCCGTTCACCCGCTCCTTTACCCAGACGGCGGCGCTGGGACTGGCCCCGGCGGTGGAGACGCCCACGGTCAGCTCCCCCCGCCTCACCAGGGCGGGGAACAGGAAGGTACAGTCCTCCTTGTCGTCCACTGCGTTGACCAAAATTCCCCGCTCCCGACAGAGGCCCGCAATCTCCCGGTTGGCCTCCCGGCTGTCCGTGGCGGCAATGACAAAAAACTTCCCCTCCAGCATAGCGGGCTCGAAGGCCCGCCGGACCAGCGCCAGCCCCGGCAGGGCCTCGATCTCCGGCAGAATCTCCGGCGCGGCCACGGTGAGCCGGGGCCCATAGGGCAGCAGTTTCCGGGCCTTCCGGGCCGCCACGGCCCCACCGCCCACCACCAGGCCCTCCCGGCCCTCCAGGTCCATAAAAAACGGAAAATACGCCACGTCAGCCCTCCTCCCGCAGTCCGCAGAAATAGCGGGGGCCCTCCGGCCCCTCGGTCCGGTCCAGCCGGACCCCCATGACCCGCTCCAGAATTTTGCTCTGATAAATCTCCTCCGGCCCGCCCAGGGCCAGCAGGCGGCCCGCCCCCAGCACGGCGATATCGTCCGCCGCGGTCAGGGCCAGACAGAGGTCATGGAGGGCCAGCGCCACCGCCCGCCCCTCTCCCGCCAGGCGGCGGGCCAGGGCCAGGACCTCCAGCTGGTGGCGGATGTCCAGGTAGGCGGTGGGCTCGTCCATGAGGATGGTCTCCGTCTCCTGGGCCAGGGCCATGGCGAGATAAACCTTCTGCCGCTGTCCCCCGGAGAGCTCCGGCAGGGCCCGGTCCGCCAAATCCCGGGCGTCCGCCGCCGCCAGGGCCCGGTCCACGGCGGCATAGTCCTCCCGCCGGTAGCGCCGGGGGTAGGACAGATAGGGAAACCGCCCGTGGAGCGCCAGCCGCCGGGCCGTGATATTGGGCACCGTCCGGGACTGGGGCAGGTAGGCGATTTTTTGCGCCGCCCGCCGGGGCTCATAGTCCCCCAAGGGCCTCCCATCCAGCAGCACCTCCCCGCCCTGAGGGGGCAGGAGGCCCGCCAGGGTCCGCAAGAGCGTGCTCTTCCCGCAGCCGTTGGGCCCCAGCAGGATCAGCACCCGCCCGGGCCGCGCCGCCAGGGTCACACCCTCCAGCACCTCCCGGCCCGGGTAGCCCGCCGAGAGATTTCTTGCCTCAAGCATGTCCGCCCCTCCTTTTCTGCCGCAGCAGCAACCACAGGAAAAACGGCCCGCCCAGCAGGGACAGCACCACTCCCACCGGCAGCTCGTAGGGGGCGAACAGCGTCCGGGCCAAAATGTCGCACAGGGTCAGCAGCGCCGCGCCCCCCAGGGCGGAGGCCCAGAGCAGCCGGGCGGAGCTGTCCTCTCCCGCCAGCCGCCGGACCATGTGGGGGGCGATGAGCCCCACGAAGCCCAGGAGCCCCGCGAAGCTCACCGCCGCCCCCGCCAGGGCCGCCGCCAGGGCCAGCAGGATCACCCTCAGCCGCCGGGCGGGAAGCCCCAAGCTCCGGGCGGTCTCCTCCCCCAGGAGGAGCACGTCCATCTCCCCCGCCAGAGACAGGGCCAGGAGGAACGCCGCCAGAATCACCCAGAACGCCGGGGCCACCCGGCTCATGGAGAGGTTCGCCACGCCCCCCACCCGGAAGTCCGTGTAGCCGTTCAGCGCGTCGGGGAAGAAGGCCAGCACGGCGTCGATGCCCGCGCTGAACATGCCGCTGACCGCCACCCCCGCCAGCACCAGGGTCATCCTGGAAGCCCCGGTCCGGGCCCCGATGGCCATGACCAGCAGCACGCCCCCCAGGGCCCCCAGGAAGGCGGCGAAGGGGACCGCCGCCGTCCAAGCGGGCCAGAGGGCGGCGCACAGGGCCGTGCACAGCCCCGCCCCGGCGTTGACGCCGATGACGTTGGGGGCCGCCAGGGGATTCCCCAGCACCCCCTGGATGACGGTCCCCGCCGCCGCCAGCGCCGCCCCCGCCAGGAGGCAGCCGCAGGTCCGGGGCAGCCGGGCATAGAGGACGATGGAGGCCGCCGCCCCGCTTCCCCGCCCCGCCAGGGCGGAAAGCACCTCCCCCGGCCCCAGGGGCACCGCCCCCAGGCACAGGCTCAGCAGGGCGGAGAGAACCGCCAGCGTCCCCAGCGCCGGAATAAGATATTCAGTTGGGATAGAGGATCTCCGCCAGCGCTTCATAGGCTTCCCCCCATCGGGCGTTGGGCTTTAAGTTGTAAAGCTTGTGGTCCAGGGTGATGAACCGCCCCTCCCGCACCGCCCGGAGGCTCCCCCAGGCGGGGTTGGACAGCAGGGCGGCCTCCAGGGACGCCCTGGCTTTTTCCACATTGACGTCCGCGGCCTGTAAGACGGCGAAAATATAATCCGGATCCCCGGCGATGATCCCCTCCAGGCTCAGGTTCTCCAGGAGCCCCCCGCCGTCGGCGATGTTGACGCAGCCCAGCTCCGCCAGCATCTCCCCCAGGACGCTGCCCTCGCTGCCCTTGGCCTTGACCCCGCTGCCCGAGGCCCGGACGTAGAGCACCCGGGGCGTGCTTCCGTCCTGCCGGGCTATCGCGGCGTCCACCTGCTCCCGCACGGCGGTCCCGTAGGTCTCGTATCGCTCCGGCTGTCCCGTGAGGCGGGTGCAGACCTCCAGCATCCGCAGGTAGTCCTCGAAGCAGTCCACCTCAAAGTAGGCGGCGGGGATGCCCGCCTGTTCCAGGGTGTCCTTCAGCTCCAGGTCCGCCGCCGTGTTGACGCTGGCCAGGATCAAATCCGGCTCCGCCGCCAACAGGACCTCCAGGTTGGGCTCCTTCACGGCCCCCAGGTCCGCCGCGTCCTCCCGGAGCCCCAGGTCAAAGGAGGTCCACGCGTCCCCGGCGGCGGCGATGAGGGTATCCCGGCCCCCGGCCACGCACCAGACGTCGGCAAAGCTGCCGATCATGGCCGCCACCCTCCGGGGCGGTTCCAGCGAAAAATCCCGGCCCAAATCGTCCGTAAAGGCCACCGCCGTTTCAGAGGGCGGCGGCGGGCTGACCACCGTCTCCGGCGGAGTCCCCCCGCAGGCGGTCATCAGCAGAAGCAGGGCCGGCAAAAGGCAAAGGCGTTTCATCGTTCTTCTCTCCCCCGTCAAGCGGCAAAGGAGGCGGACCCGCGGGCCCGCCTCCTCTCCGTCAACAATCGTATTAAGCGTACTTCGCCACAATGGCGTTCAGGTCCTCCCGGTGTTCCCGGGACCACTGATCCCAGCTCTGGCTTGCCGCCGCCGCGGCCTTCCCCAGCTCCACCAGCAGGGCGGGAATGTCCCGCTCCAGGATCACCGCCCCGGCCTCGCCGAAGCGGGCCTCATCCAGGGCGTCGCCGCCGCCCAGGAACAGGCGGAAGGCGGGCTGGGGCTTCTTGTCCTCCAGGCGCACGCCCCCCTGGAAGCCGATGGTCCCCGCCTGATGGGCGGCGCAGCTGGAGGGGCAGCCGGAAATCCGAATCCTGGGCAGGGCCCCGTCGGGAATTCCCGCCTCCCGGACCGCGCTTACTGCGGCCTGGAGCAGCCCCTGGCTGTCCCGAATGCCCTGCTGGCAGACCGTGGCCCCGATGCAGGCCACGCTGTACTCAAACTCCGTCCTCGCCCCGTCCTCCGTGAGGGCCAGGACCTGTTCCGCCTGTTTGGCGGGGAGGTTGACGACATACAAGGTCTCGTCCGGCCCCACCCGGCACTCCGCGTTGCAGAGGTCCTTAATGGCGGCGTACAGCTGCGCGGGCTTCTCCGGCGGCAGGAGTCCGCCGACGGGGTGGTACTTCACCGCGTACAGCCCCGGCTGCTTCTGGGCGATGGCCCGGGGGTGGTCCAGGGTCTCCTCGGCCGCGCACACGTCGGCCAGGGCCTCCAGCCGGGGAAGCTCCAGCCCGCCCGCCGCCTTGGCGGCCTCCACGTTCTTCAAAAACGCCTCCCGGAGCCCCTCGGGCCCCAGGGTGTCCTGCATGAAGCGGGTCCGGGCCTTGGCCCGGTTCTCATAGTTGCCGTGTTGGCAGAAGGTATCCACCATGGCCTTGACGTAGTACAAAACATCCCCGGGCTTCACGGCCTCATCCACCAGCACGCCCATCCGGTGCCCCTGGGCCCCCAGCCCCCCGGCGATGCGCAGGGAGAAGGTCCCGTCCGCCTGGGCCCGGAAGCCCATGTCCCGGAAGGCGCTGTGGACGGAGTCATCCGCCCCGTTGGAGAAGGCGATTTTCAGCTTCCGGGGCATGTGGATGCTCCGGCAGATGGAGAGCAGATAGTCCGTCACCGCCGCCGCGTAGGGGGACGGGTCGAAGGCCTCCCCCTCCTGCACGCCGGAGAGGGGGCTGCACATGACATTCCGGGGGTTGTCCCCGCCGCCGCCCCGGCAGAGAATGCCCGCCTCCATGGCCTCTTCCAGAATGGCGGGCACCTGCTCCGCCGGGAGGTCGTGGAGCTGCACCGTCTCGCAGGTGGTGAGCTTCATCCGCTGAACGCCGTACTTTTCCACCGTGTCCGCCAGGAACTTCAGCCGCTCCAAGGTCAGCCGCCCGGCGGGCATCCGCAGCCGGAGCATGTGCTTCGCCGCGTCCCGCTGGGCATAGCTGCCCATGCCGCCGGAGCAGCCCTTGTAGTCCTTCCTGTCAATCTTGCCCTCCTGGAAGTCCCGGATCTTCTCCGAGAAGGTCCCGATCTCCTCCCGGTAGGTCTGGAGCCATTTGGAGTCCACCATACGCACAGCCCTCTTTCCTAGTGTCCCGCCCTGACGGCGGGGAATGATCGCCGTCATTGTACCACAAAGCCCGCCCCGCCGCAATCCCCAATCCGGCGAAATGGATTGCGCCGGGCGGAAAACTGTGGTACACTGGCAGTATCCCCCATTTATCCTGTAAAGAAACGAGGAGACTTTCTATGGACTTCCAAGCCCTCTCCGCCGCGCGGTACTCCCTGCGCAAGTTCGACCCCCGTCCCGTGGAACAGGACAAGCTGGACCTCATCCTGGAGGCCGGGCGGAACGCCCCCACGGCCCACAACTACCAGCCCCAGCGCATTTTTGTGCTCCAAACCCCGGAGTCCCTGGAGAAGGCCGACGCCTGCTCCGGCTCCCACTTCAATCCCCCGGTCATCCTGGCGGTGGCCTACGACCCCGCCGTCTCCTGGAAGCGGGAGTATGACGGCAAGGACCACGGGGAAATTGACGCCGCCATCGCCGCCACCCAGATGATGCTCCAGGCGGCGGACCTGGGCCTGGGCACCACCTATGTGGGCATGTTCCAGCCGGAGAAGCTCCTGGCGGCCTTCCCCGAGATGGCGGGCACGGTTCCCATCGCCCTGCTGCCCCTGGGCTACCCGGCGGAGGGCGCCCACCCCGCCCGGCTCCACACGGACCGCAAGCCCATGGAGGAGCTGGTGAAGTACCTGTAAGGCGAATACAAGAACGGCCTCGTGGCGCTTCCGCGTCATGAGGCCGTCCCTTTTTTGATTCACTGTATCACGCAGAGGCGCTCCTGTCCGCCCGGATCTTCAGCGCCAGCGCGGCCCCGGCGGTCAGCGTCTGCGCCAGCGGCATGCTCCACCACACGCCGTCCTGCCCCAGGCCCGCCATCCGAGGCAGGAACAGCAGCAGCAGCAGCACCTGGAATACCGGCTCCATGTAGACCAGCGCATAGGAGTACCCTGTCCTTTCCGTGGCGTAAAAGACGGCGGTGGTGACCCGGGAGAAGGCCAGAAACAGATAGCTGCTCAAAAAGACCGGCAGAACCGCCGCGACGTTTTCAGCCGTTGCCGCCGACGCGCCGAGCACTGGGCCAATCCGTCCCCGGGCGGCGTACACCCCCGCCATGCAGAGCACCGCCAGCACCGCCGCCGTGCCGTACGCCAGCCTCCTGGTCCGGAGGACGGCCTCGGTATCCTTTTCCCCGTAATACCGGCTGACCAGCGGCTGGCTCCCGTCCCCAACGCCCTGCACCAGCAGGCACACGATGGCAAACACATAGGCAATGCAGGCATAGCTGGCCACCGCCATTTCCCCGCCGTACCGCATGGAAAAGCGATTCATAAACATCTGGGAAATCAGCGGGGTAAAGGCGATGCCGAAGGGGGCGATCCCGATTTTGAAAATGTCCCTGGCGCACCTGACCATCCCCTTGCGCTCCAGGCCCCAAACCGGAATCCCGTGCCGGGCCAGGTAGAGGAAGCCGCCGAGGGCGGTGAGGGCCTGCCCGATAACGGTGGCAAGGGCGGCCCCCGCCACGCTCCACTCATAGACCCACACAAACAGGTAGTCCAGTACGATGTTGCAGAGGAACCCGGCGATCATGGTCCCCATGGCGAACCGAGCTCCGCCGTTGTTGCGGATGACGGGGACCACCCCCGTGGCGAAGATCTGGAAGACCGTGCCCAGGGCGATGTATTCCAGGTACTCCACCCCCAGCGTCACCATCTCCCCGGCGGCCCCCAGCAGCCCCAGGACCGGCCTCATGGCGGCAAACAGCAAAACGGTCAGCAGGGCGCTGGCGGCCAGCAGCAGCAAAGTGGTGCAGCGCAGGTATCGCCTCGCCTCCTCCTGTCTGCCGGAGGAGCGGCTGAGGGTGTACATGACGGCTCCGCCCATGCCGATGCCGGTGCCCAGGGCCTGGAGGAGAGACACCACCGGGTAGGCGATGTTGATGGTGGACAGTCCGACGTCCCCCACGCTGCGGCCCACAAAAAAGCCGTCCACGATGGTGTAAACTCCCGACAGGGCGAAGGCCAGGACGGAGGGGACGACATAGGCATAAAAGGTCTTGCAGGCGTTCCGGTTCATCTCTTCTCCATTTCCTTCTCAAAGACGGTGTTGAACAGGGTGATGTCGTTGATCATCTGCTCCGCCCGCTCCCTCCCCATGAGGGTAAGGACGGCGCGCTCCAGCTCGCGGAGGGGTGTCAGGACCTCCCGGGCATAGGAGGCCCCCGCCTCCGTCAGGGCCACCAGCTTTTCCCGCCGGTCCCCCACCCCTGGGGAGAGGACCACGCGCTCCTCGTTTTTCAAGGAGCGGATGACGCTGTTGACCGTCTGCTTCGTCAGGCCCGTGCACTCGCAGATCATTTTCTGCGTCATGGCCTCCCGCCCGTCCAGGGCGTAGAGGACAAACAGCAGATAGGAATTGATCCCGTGGGCGTCCGCCCAACGGGTGTACAGAGCGTTGGCCTGTCCCCACGCCCCCCAGAGCTTCTTGTCGTCCGGCAGCATAGACCGAACCTCCTTTTCGTTGCGTTATATACTATTATAGTATATATACATACTATTGTCAAGCGTTTTCCACTTCCGAATCAAAAAGAAAAACGCGCGATTTCCAATCGCGCGTTTCTTGAGGCTCGGTATAAAATGGTACTACCTTCTCTTCCGGCTCCCCCGGTAGCTTCCCCGGCGGCCCGGGCCGCCGACGCTGCGGCCGTAACGGTAGCGCCGCCGGCTGAACAGCAGCCGCCAGCCGCCGAAGATCACCAGCAGCACCAGGAGAACGCCCAGGATGACCTTCGCCGTGGTGGTGGAGAGGAAGTTCTTCACGTCCCGCCAGAGGATGCGGATGCGGGACGCCTCCACGCTGGTATAGGCCAGCAGGTCCACCTCCGCCAGCTCCTCCCCGTCCAGGGAGACGGTCATGGAGCCCAGCACGTCTCCCTCGTTTATAGGGGCCTCCACGGGGTCGGACTTCAGCGTGACGGTTTTCTCCAGCTCCTCCAGATTCACGCCCTTGGGCAGCAGCAGCTCCACCGCCTTTGCGGGGCGGAGGGTCACGTGGTCCGTGGAGGACAGGGACACCGGGGCCTCCCCGGCCACGTCGTCCTCCTTCAGAACGGTCTGATAGGCGAAGTTGTCGAAAGCCCAGTTATAGAGCTTGTCCGTATACACAAAGCTGTAGGTCCACCAGGTGCCCTTCTCGTCCTGGGTCCGCTCGGCCCCCAGGATGACACAGAGGAGATCCATGCTGGCGTGCTGGGCCGTGGTGACCAGGCAGTTCCCCGCCATGGAGTGGGACCCGGTTTTCACGCCGTGGACGTCGGCGTTGTAGTACTCCCGTCCGCTTCGGATCAGGAAGTTCGTGTTGTTCAGCACCCGCTCCTCGGACATGTTGGTGGCCGGGACCACGTGGGAGCTGGCGTCGCAGACGGTCATGAACATGGGGTGCTCCAGGGCCGCCTTGGTGATGAGGTACAGGTCCCAGGCGGAGGTGTAGTGCTGGGAGTCGTGGTAGCCGTGGGGGTTCATAAAGTGGGTGTTCTCACAGCCCAGCTCCCGGGCCTTGGCGTTCATCCGGTCCACGAAGCTCTCCACGCTGCCGGAGATCTTCTCCGCCAGGATGGCCCCGGCCTCGTTGGCGGAAACCACCATCAGGCAGTAGAGAAGCTCCTCCACCGTCAGGATCTCCCCCGCCTCGATGCCCGCCGTGCTGCCGTCCTCCGCCAGGCCCTCCAGGGCCGTGGGGGTGGCGGTGACCTCCTGGTTCAGCTTCAGCCGCCCCTCATCCACGGCCTCCAGCACCAGCAGGCAGGTCATGATCTTGGTGAGGCTGGCGGGGTAGAGCTCGTCCCGCTCATTCATGGCGTAGAGCACCGCCCCGGTCTTCCGGTCCACCAGCAGGGCGGCCTTGGCCTCCACGGACGGGTCCGACACCCGGGCCGCCTGGGCGGGGACGGCCAGCTGTCCCATCAGCAGAAGGGCCAGGAAAAAAACTGATAAAAAGCGCCTTGTTTTCATGTCCATCCCCCAGAATTTGTGTTATAATAGTCCCTGGCAAGGGGCGGAAACGGCGGCTCCCCGCCGCCGCTCGACGATTTCCCTTACAGTATACCAAAAAAAACGGAGGAACGCAACTGTGGAGACGCGCCGAAAAATCGCCCGTGGAGAATGGGCCCTGCTGGGCCTGACGGGGCTGTTTTTGTGCCTGCTCCTGGGCCTGTTCCTCCGGGACCGGGCGGCCCTGGAGGCCCCGGCCTCCGTGGAGACCCGCCTGACCGCCCCCGTGGAGGAGGTCCGGCCGGACCCGTCGCCGGTGAACCTCAACGCCGCGGACGAGGCGGCTTTGACGGCCCTGCCCGGCATCGGGGAGGAGCTGGCGGCACGGATTGTGGAATACCGGGAGGAACACGGACCCTTTGAAACCGTGGAGGATTTGACGGAAGTCTCCGGCATCGGCCAGGGAAAGCTGGCGGCGCTGGAGGGACTTGTGACAGTGGAGGACAGTGAATGAAAATACTGGTGGTGGACGACGAGCGGACCCTGGTGAAGGGGATCAAATTCAATCTGGAGAACGAGGGCTATGAGGTGGAGTGCGCCTATGACGGCGCCGCCGCCGTGGAGCTGGCCCGGGAGGGCAAGCTGGACCTCATCATCCTGGATCTGATGATGCCGGAGGTGGACGGGCTGGAGGCCTGCATGCGCATCCGGGAGTTCTCCAACGTGCCCGTCATCATGCTGACGGCCAAGAGCGAGGACGCGGACAAGCTCATGGGCTTCGAGTGCGGGGCGGACGACTACCTGACCAAGCCCTTCAACATCCTGGAGCTCAAGGCCCGGGTCCGGGCCCTGCTCCGCCGGGCCGCCGGGGTCCAGCGGACCCGGGGCAGCATTCTGACGGCGGGGGGCATCACCCTGAACACGGAGGAGCGCTCCGCCGCCCGGGGAGACACCCACGTGGACCTGACCGCCAAGGAGTACGACCTCATCGAGCTTCTGATGCGCAACCCCCGGCGGGTGTACAGCCGGGAGAATCTCATGAACGTGGTCTGGGGCTACAGCTACGCCGGGGACTACCGGACGGTGGACGTGCACATCCGCCGCCTCCGGGAGAAACTGGAGGAAAACCCGGCGGAGCCGGACCACATTATGACCAAGTGGGGGGTGGGGTACTATTTCAAGGAATGAACGCCCCCGCTACTGGGGAAGCCTCCAGTTCCGCTTCGGCGTGAGCTACATCGCCGTCATTCTGGCGGTGCTGCTGCTGCTGAACACCTATCCCCTGCTGGTGTCCGAGGATCTGGTCTTCCACTCCAAGGCCACCAACCTCCAGAGCAGCGTCTCCGTCATGGTCAACGCCCTCTCCGGCCTCTCCCCCCTGACGGAGGAGAACGTGGCCGACGCCATGGCCGTGGCGGAGGAGGCGGGCCTCTCCCGCATCCTGGTCACCGACGGCGCGGGCCGCGTGCTCTACGACACCCGGGAGACCGGATCCGCCGTGGGAAACCTGGCCCTGTACACGGAAATCGTCCAGGCCCTGCTGGGCTACGACGCCTTCAGCTGCACCTACCGCCGGGGGGCCTTCCGCAGCCGGGCCTCCTCTCCCATCATGTACCAGAGCCAGGTCATCGGCGCGGTGTACGCCTACGAGTACGACACCCAGCAGGCCGCCCTGCTCTCCGGCCTTCAGGAGACGCTGCTGCGGCTGTCCTTCGTGGCCGGAGCCCTGGTGCTGGTGCTGAGCCTGGTGCTCTCCAAGGCCCTGACCCGCAAGATCGGCCTGCTCCTCACCGCCATCCGGCAGGTGCGGGAGGGGGCCTACAGCCACCGGGCGGACATCCGGGGCCGGGATGAGATCGCCCAGATCGGTTATGAGTTCAACAGCCTGACGGACCGCCTCCAGACCACGGAGACCGCCCGCCGCCGCTTTGTCTCCGACGCATCCCACGAGCTGAAGACCCCCCTGGCGGCCATCCGCCTCCTGTCCGACTCCATCCTCCAGACGGAGAACATCGACCGGGAGACCACCAAGGAGTTCGTCACCGACATCGGCCGGGAGGCGGAACGCCTCTCCCGCATCACGGAGGACCTCCTCCGCCTCACCCGGCTGGACAGCGGCGTGCTGGATCCCCCGGCGGCGGTGGACATCCTGCCCGTCCTGGAGCAGGTCATGCGGATGATGAACCTGGTGGCCCAGGAGAAGGGCGTGGACCTCACCTACTCCGCCGGGGGAGAGTGCCAGGTCTTAGGCACCCGGGACGAGACCCATCAGGTCATCTACAACCTGGTGGACAACGCCGTGAAGTACTCCGCCATCGGCGGAAGCGTCCAGGTCTCCCTGGAGCGGGTGGGGGACCTGGTGGTCCTCACCGTGGCGGACAACGGCGCGGGCATCCCTGAGGCGGACCTGCCCCGGATCTTTGAGCGCTTCTACCGGGTGGACAAGGCCCGGTCCCGGGCCGCCGGGGGCACGGGCCTGGGGCTCTCCATCGTCAGCGACACGGTGAAGCGCCGGGGCGGCGTGGTGGAGGCCGCCAACCGCCCGGGCGGAGGCGCGGTGTTCACCGTCCGCTGGCCCGCTTTGGAGAGGAGGGAGGAGACGTGAAACGAGCGTTGTGCGTCCTGCTCCTCATCCTCCTGCCGCTGACCGGCTGCCGGCGGGAGGAGCCCGCCCGGACGGCCTATGAGCTCTACTTCCAGGAGGCGGACCTGACCTTCTCCGCCGGGGACGCCCCCTTCCGCACCGAGTCCGTGTACTTATACGACGCGGAGACCGACACCCCCCGCCGCCTGGCGGAGGCCCTGCTGAACGAGCTGTTGAAGGGCCCCGGGGACGAGACGCTGAAAAGCGCCCTCCCCGCCGGGACCTCCCTGCTCTCCCTGGAGATCAACGGGGACCGGGCCCTGGTGGACCTGTCGGCGGCCTACGCCAGCCTCTCCGGCGTGGCCCTGACCCTGGCGGACACCGCCGTGGCCATGACCCTCTCCCAGGTGCCGGAGGTCTCCTCCGTGCAGATCACCGTCCAGGGCCGGGAGCTGGCCTACCGGGAGCAGCAGGTCCTGAATCTCCGGGACATCCTGCTGACCCCGGAGGAGGACGTCATCAGCACCGTGGACGTGCTCCTCTACTACCTGAATCAGGAGGGCCGCCTCACGGCGGCGGAGCAGACCCTGGAGCTCTACGAGGGCGATACCCAGGTCTCCGCCGTGGCCCGCGCCCTGGAGGGCCGGCCGGAGGACAGGGACGGCCTGTTCAGCCCCCTGCCGGAGGGCTTCCAGGTGAAGTCCGTCTGGCTGGAGGAGGACATCTGCTATGTGAACCTCTCCTCCCCCCTGCTGGAGGGGCTGGAGGAGCGCGCCCTCCGGACCGCCCTCCGGGCCCTGGAGGACTCCCTCTCCTCCCTGGAGGCGGTGGAGGAGGTCCGCTTCCTGGTGGACGGCGAGTTCCGCCGGGACCTGGGGGCCTTCGACGGCGGGGAAGAGTAAAATTCTGTCCTTGACATCCCGTTCCCGCTCCTGTACACTGGAAAAGGTGGACCTTTCCGGAGGCCCGCCCAGAAAGACGAAACGAAGAAACAGGAAGGAGAACCCCCGCCATGAGAACCCCCTCTGACCAGCAGGCGCTGTTCCAGATCCGAGGCATTCCCCCGCTTGGGTCCGCCGTCTCCCTGTCCCTCCAGCACCTGGTCGCTATGATCGTGGGCTGCGTCACGCCGCCCATCATCATCGCCGGAGCCATCGGCCTCAGCCAGGCGGACCGGGTGCTGCTGATCCAGGCCTCCCTGGTGATGTCCGCCGTGTGCACCCTCATCCAGCTCTACCCGGTGAACCGCTATTTCGGCTCCGGCCTGCCGGTGATCATGGGCGTCAGCTTCGCCTATGTGCCCAGCATGCAGGCCATCGCCTCCTCCGGGGGCGGCGTGGGGGCCGTCGCGGGAGCCATGATCGTGGGCGGCATCGTGGCGGTCATTGTGGGCGTGTTCGTGAAGAAGATCCGCCTCCTGTTTCCCCCGGTGATCACCGGCACGGTGGTCTTTACCATCGGCCTGTCCCTCTACCCCACGGCTATCAACTACATGGCGGGAGGCACCGCCAATACATACGAGCTGGTGGTGGAGACCAAGCACCAGACCGAGGCCCTGGTCTACGGCTCCTGGCAGAACTGGTTAGTCGCCGCCCTGACCCTGACCATCGTCATGCTGCTGAACAACCACGGCAAAGGCATCTGCAAGCTGGCCTCCATCCTCATCGGCATGCTCTGCGGCTATGGGATCTCCATGTTCTTCGGCATGGTCTCCTTTGCCGAGGTGGGCTCCGCCGCCTGGTTCTCCCTGCCCCGGGTGATGCACTTCGGGATCACCTTCGACGCCCCCTCCTGCGTGGCCATCGGACTGCTCTTCGCCATCAACTCCATCCAGGCCATCGGGGACTTCACCGCCACCACCGTGGGCGGCCTGGACCGGGACCCCACGGACCAGGAGCTCCAGGGCGGCATCATCGCCTACGGCTTCAGCAACATCCTGACGGCCTTCTTCGGCGGCCTGCCCACGGCCACTTACTCTCAGAACGTGGGCATCGTCACCACCAACAAGGTGGTGAACCGGGTGGTCTTCGCCATGACCGGCGGCTTTCTGCTGCTGGCCGGCCTGTCCCCCAAATTCGCGGCAGTGCTGACCACCATTCCCCAGTGCGTCCTGGGCGGGGCCACCATCACCGTCTTCTCCACCATCGCCATGACGGGCATGAAGCTCATCGCCTCCCAGAGCCTGACGGCCCGGAACACCACCATTGTGGGCCTGTCCGCCGCCCTGGGCGTGGGCGTATCCCAGGCCAGCGGGGCCCTGGGCCAGTTCCCGGAGGGCTTCACCATGATCTTCGGCAAGTCCCCGGTGGTCATCGCCACGCTGATGGCGGTGCTGCTGAACCTGATCCTGCCCAAAGAGAAACCATGAGAGATTGAGGTAACCATGGAAATCGAGATTCTGCGCTTCCGCTGTCCCGGCCTGGAGGACGGCGGCCGCTTTCCCCTGGAGTACACTGGCCGGGGAAAGGATTTATCCCCGGAGATCGTCCTGGAAAACCTGTCCCCCCAGGCCAAGACCCTGGCGGTGACCCTGGAGGACCTCAGCCACCCCGTGAAGGGCTTCACCCACTGGGTCATGTGGAATTTTCCCGCCCGGAAGGTCATCCCCGGAGGCATCCCCCAGCGGGACCGGCTGGAGAGCGGCGTGGTCCAGGGCATAGCCTACGGCGTCCACCGCTACGCGGGGCCCAAGCCCCCCGTCTGGTCCGTCCACTCCTACCGGCTGACGGTCTACGCCCTGGACCGGGTCCTGGGCCTGAGCTCCAACGCCCGGAAGAAGCACTTCCTCAAGGCGGCGGAGGGCCACATCCTGCAAAAGGGCAGCCTGACGGCAAAATTTGGATAACATGCCGAGAACCGGGGAGGCCGCGCCTCTCCGGTTTTCTCTTCCGCCACTTGCGCGTTCGCCCTGTGAGTGCTATACTTTAAAGTGTGAAATCACTTCCCGCAAAGGAGGGTCCATATGAATTTCGTCTTCATCTCCCCCAACTTCCCCGAGGCCTACCGCTGGTTCTGCGTCCGCCTGAAGGACAACGGGGTCAACGTCCTGGGCGTGGGGGACGCGCCCTACGACTTCCTCCATCCGGACCTGAAGCGGGCCCTGACGGAGTACTACCGGGTGGACAGCCTGGAGAACTACGATCAGGTCCTCCGGGCCGTGGGGTACTTCACCGGGCGCTATGGAAAGATCGACTGGCTGGAGAGCAACAACGAGTACTGGCTGGAGCTGGACGCCCGGCTCCGGACGGACTTCCACATCACCACCGGCCCCCGGGCCCACGAGATCGAAAAGTACAAGAGCAAGCTGGCCATGAAGCAGTACTACAAACAGGCCGGCATCCCCTGCGCCCGCTGCGCCCCGGTGACGGACCTGGCCGCGGGCCTGGCCTTCGTCCGGGAGGCGGGCTATCCCGTCATTGTCAAGCCGGACAACGGCGTGGGGGCCGTGGCCACCTGGCGGCTTGAAAACGAGGAGGACCTCCGCCGCTTCTTCCAGGCCCCGCCGGAGGCCCCCTACCTCATGGAGGAGTATGTCTCCGGCTCCGTCACCACCTACGACGGCGTGTGCAATTCCAAGGGGGAGGTCCTCTTCGCCGCCAGCCACGTGACCCGGAACTCCATCATGGACATGGTGAACAAGCACGTGCCCACCTACTACTACGTGGACAGAGAGGTCCCCCCGGACGTGGAGGCGGCGGGCAAGGCCACGCTGAAGGCCTTCGGCGCGTCCAGCCGCTTCTTCCACCTGGAGTTCTTCCGCCTGACGGAGGCCAAGCCGGGCCTGGGAGAGGTGGGGGACATCGTGGCCCTGGAGGTCAACATGCGCCCCGCCGGAGGCTACACCCCGGACATGCTGGACTTCGGCCAGAGCGTGGACGTGTACCAGATCTGGGCGGACATGGTGGCCTTTGACGAGCTGCGCCACACCTACATCGGCCCCCACCGCTACTGCGTCTACGCCGGGCGGCGGGACGAGGTGCGCTACGCCGTCTCCCTGGGCCAGCTGGAGGCCCGCTGCGGCGACCGGGCCCGGCTCTTCACCCGGATGCCCGACGCCCTGGCGGGCACCATGGGCAACCAGGTAGCCATTGCCTGCTTCGATACCATGGAGGAGGTGGACCTCTTTGTCAAGGCGGCCTTCCGCCTCCGGGACGAGGGATGAATCGCCAAGGGGCGGCCCGCTGGGCCGCCCCTTTCTCATGGGAAAAATTTTTTCTCAAACCCGGGAACCTTTTTCCCCGCCCCGCCGTCTACCTATCTGAAGCGATTCACAAGACCACTTTGACACAAGGAGATTGAACATGAAAAAGAAGCTGCTCGCGCTGACCCTGGCGCTGGCCCTCGCCCTGTCCCTGGCCGCCTGCGGCGGCGGAACCGACGCCCCCGCCCAGAACGGCGGGACCGGCGCCCCGGAGGTCAGCGCCCCCGAAGACGGCGGAACCGGCGCCCCCGAGCCCGGCGCTCCCGCCGAACCCGAGGCGGACGTGGACCTCACCGCCTTCTATGCCTCCCTGACCGAGGGGGACACCTGGCCCGCCCTCATGAGCCTGACGGAGGACGAGACCATGACGGAGCTGCTGGACAGCTACTACCCCGGCCTGTCGGAGATTTCCACCAAGCAGTGCGGGGTCTACATCGCCGCCATCTCCGCCGCCGTGGGCGAAATCGCCCTGGTGGAGGTGGAGAACGCCGCCGACGTCCAGGCGGTGGAGGACGTCTTCCAGGCCCGGATCGACTACCAGGTGGGGGACGACGCAAACCCCGGCGGGGCCTGGTATCCCGAGACCATCGAGGGCTGGAAGACCAGCTCCCACATCGTCAGCCGCGGCAATTACGTGATGCTGGCGGTGGGCGACGCGGCGGAGGCCGCCGTGGAGAGCTTTGAGGCGCTGTTTGCGTAACGCGTGTCCAGAGGAAAGAGCGGGAGTGAAATCACTCCCGCTCTTTTTGTTCCTCCTCGTCCTCCGCCAGATTCTCCAGGGCCACCCGGACGGCCTCCACCACAAAGGCCGTGAAGGTGCAGTCCTTGCCCCGGATCGCCTCCTCCACCTGCTCGATGACCTCCGTCGGAAAGCGGATGGATTTTGTAGCGGAGACGGGAACCTTAGGAACGTTGGGAATTTTGAATTTTCTCATAGCACACCCCGCAATACATTTTGTGCGAATTTCGCAATAAAATTGTATTGCAGATTAAAGGCCGGGAATGCGTTGCTATTTTGCAATAATGCTTATTGCAATTTGCACGATAATTCGGAATAAACTTTGGCACGCATGCCGCTTGCACATTTTGGTAAAATATGGTAGTCTATAGGGCGAGGTGATTGAAATGAAAACCGTCCCGAAATACTACACCACGCTCTTCAACGCCGTGACCGACGCGCTGAAGGAGCTGGATCAGCAGAACTACGGAAACCTGAAGGATTTGCTGGTACACGGCCAGCTCCAGGCCGAGGGTGAATGCACCGCCTGGATGGAGGAAGACGACGAATAAAGAAGAGGCGGAGCCAGCGGCCCCGCCTCTTTTTGTGTCTGTCGGATTACAGGTTTTTCAGCACGCCGCTTTCCTCGTTGAAGGCGTTGATCAGCTCGTCCAGGTCCTTGGCCTGGGCGTGGACCGCGTCCCAGGTGCCCTCGGTGTCGTACCACAGGGCGTTCAGGTCGTGCATGTCCTTCCCCTGCTGCTCCACCCAGGTGTAGTATTTCAGGTGGTGGACCCGCTTCCGGTCGGCGTAGGTCAGCTCCAGCAGGTTATCCGTCTTGAGCCCCAGGATGTGGAGATGGTGGTCCAGCCGGGCCTCCTCCGCGGTGTACGCCCCGTGGAGCTCGTTCAGCTCCTGGACCCGGCTCTGGTACATGACGGCGGAGTCCGTCAGCACGGTCCCGACCACGTCCCGGCTGGTGAACTCGTAGTATTTCGCCATCTTGATGCAGCACAGCACATTGGCGATGCCGGAGATGCCCAGCCACGTCAGCTTTTCCACCAGCACGGGGTCCAGCTTGAGGGTGTTCAGCAGATAGTCCTGGCCCTCCGGGGTGTTGAACAGCCGCAGCAGCCGCTGGGAGTCCTCGTCGTCTATGGCAATCGCCATGTCCGTGTTTTTCACATTGTGAATCCAGGGGATGTGCTTGTCTCCGATGCCCTCGATCCGGTGGCCCCCGAAGCCGTTGTTCAAAATGGTGGGGCACTGGAGGGCCTCGCCCACCCCCAGCTTCAGATGGGGATAGCGCTCCTTCAGCAGGTCCCCGGCGCTCATGGTCCCGGCGGAGCCGGAGGTGAAGCAGGCGCCGGCGAAGCGCTCCCCGGGACGCTTGACGGCCTCGAACACGTCCGCCAGGGCGGTGCCGGTGACGTTGTAGTGCCAGAGGGGATTCCCCATCTCCTCAAACTGGTTGAAGATCATATACTGGGGGTCCTGCTTGAGCTCGTTGGTCTTGTCAAAAATCTCTTTCACGTTGGACTCACAGCCCGGGGTGGCAATCACTTCGGCCCCGATCTCATGGAGCCAGTCGAAGCGCTCCTGGCTCATCTCCGCCGGGAGGATGGCCACGCCCTGGGCCCCCAGGAGCTTGGAGTTGAAGGCGCCGCCCCGGCAGTAGTTGCCCGTGGAGGGCCAGACGGCCTTGTGGACGTCCACGTCGAACTGGCCCGTCACCAGCCTGGGGGCCAGGCAGCCGAAGGAGGCACCAACCTTATGGCAGCCCGTGGGGAACCACTTGCCCACCATGGCGATGATGCGGCAGGGCACGCCGGTGAGCTCCGGGGGCAGCTCAATGTAGTTGGGCACGGCCTGGAAGAGGCCCCCGGACTCTTTGGCCTCGTTCTTCCAGGTGACCCGGAAGAGGTTCAGGGGGTTCACGTCCCAGAGGCCCACGGATTTCAGCTTGTCCTGAACCTTGCCGGGGATGGTCTCCGGGTGCTGCATCTGGGCGATGGTGGGGATGAGGATGTTGTTCTCCCGGGCCTTTTTCAGGTTGTGCTCCAGGCCCTGTCTGTTGATGGTCAGGTCGATCATGTCAATTGCCCTCCTGTTTATTCATATCAATGTAGGAATACAGGGTGTACTTGGAGATGCCGAAGTATTTGGCCACCTTGTCCCCGGACTTGGTGATGAGGAACGCCCCGTTCTGGCTGAGGAACTGGATGGCCTTGACCTTGTCTTCTTTGTTCATCACGGCGGCGGGCTTGCCCACCAGGGCCACGGACTGCTGGATCAGCTCGTCCAGCAGGTCGCTGACGTTGGTGATGCGCTCCGGCTCGGAGGGGACCTCCTCCCCGGTGGACACCAGGTCCCGCAGGGCCTCCTCCATGAGGATGAGGCGGGAGATGTCGTAGTTGATGGCCAGGATGGCGGAGACCTTCCCCTTCCGGTCCCGGATGTAGACCGTGGAGGATTTCAAGATCTTGCCGTCCGGCGTCTTGGTCAGGTAACACAGGTGATCCTTGGGCTCCGGGTCCTGGGTGCGCAGCTGCTCCATGACCACGTTGGACGCCCCGTCCCCCACCTTCCGCCCGGACACATGCCCGTTGGCGATGAAGACGATGGAGCGGTCCGGGTCACGGCTCAAATCGTGGATAGCCACCTCGCAGCTTGAACCGAACTGGGCGGCGATGCCGGCGGCCACCTGCCGCAGAAGCTCCAGCTTGCTGTTTTCCGTGGGTCATACCCCCTTTTCAGGCTGTTTTTTGGATAAAGACACCGATTCATGCTATCATCATACCACGAAGTTTCGGAGAAATCAACAGCAATTCAAAAAAATTTTTTGGTTTTCAAAAATTTTGTTTGACAACGGAAAATCTTGTGGTATGATAAGGCTGTAGGGAACAGACGGCGAAGACGCGAAGCCGTCAAACATAAAATTTTAACGGAGGTCTGCATCATGGATTTCGAGAAAATCAAGCTGGCTGCGGAGGGCTACAAGGCGGAGATGTCCCGGTTCCTGCGGGACATGATTTCTCACCCCAGCGAGAGCTGCGAGGAAAAGGACGTCGTCATGTGCATCAAGGCCGAGATGGAAAAGCTGGGCTTTGACAAGGTGGAGATCGACGGCCTGGGCAATGTCATCGGCTGGATGGGCCAGGGAGAAAAAATCATTGCCATCGACTCCCACATCGACACGGTGGGAATCGGAAACATCGACAACTGGGAAGCGGACCCCTACCAGGGCTATGAAACGGATGACATCATCTTCGGCCGGGGCGGAAGCGACCAGGAGGGCGGCATGGCCTCCGCCGTCTACGGGGCCAGGATCATGAAGGACCTGGGGCTGATCCCCGAGGGCTACAAGATCATGGTCGTGGGCTCCGTCCAGGAGGAGGACTGCGACGGCATGTGCTGGCAGTACATCGTCAACAAGTACTTCCAGGGCCCCGAGGACGCCCGGAGCAAGATTGAGTTCGTCATCTCCACCGAGCCCACCGACGGCGGCATCTACCGGGGCCACCGGGGCCGCATGGAGATCCGGGTGGACGTGAAGGGCGTCAGCTGCCACGGCTCCGCTCCTCACCGGGGCGACAACGCCATCTACAAAATGGCGGACATCCTCCAGGACGTGCGGGCCCTGAACGAAAACGGCGACGGCCCCTCCAACGAGGTCAAGGGCCTGGTCAAGATGCTGAACCCGGAGTTCAACCCCGAGCACTACGAGGACGCCCAGTTCCTGGGCCGGGGCACCTGCACCACCAG
>CAJUOD010000023.1:0-27290 GCA_910587875.1 uncultured Oscillibacter sp.
TGCCCTCGCGCTGCTCGCAGAACACCCAAACGTCCTTGAAGGCAGCGATATCCGCGCTATTGAAAGTAGACATATTCGTTTATCCCCCTTCTCAGATGATGTGCTTGGCGGCCAGGATGCCCGCCAGCTTTTCGCAGGTGGCCTTGTCGTTGCCCTCCAGCATCATGCCCGCGCCCTTCTGAGGCGGGGTGAAGCTCTTGAAGATGTTGGTGGGAGAGCCCTTCAGGCCGATGGTCGTCGCGTCGATCAGGGGATCGTCCTTCAGATCGTCATAGCCGAAGGTGGTCAGGGGTTTGCTGTAGGCCTCGAACACGCCGCCGACGCTCATGTAGCGGGGCTCGTTCAGCTCTTTGATGCAGGTGATCAGGCAGGGAGTCTGGGTCTTGATGGTCATATAGCCGTCTTCCAGCATCCGCTTGACGGTGACCGTGTTCCCTTCCTTGGTGATGTCCGCGGCATAGGTGATCTGGGGCAGGTGCAGCTTCTCCGCCATCTGGGGGCCCACCTGGGCCGTGTCGCCGTCGATGGCCTGACGGCCGCACATCACAATATCGTCGGATTCCACGCCGATGCGGTTCACCGCGGCGGCCAGGATCTGAGAGGTGGCGTAAGTATCGGAGCCGCCGAATTCCCGGGCGGAGACCAGGATGGCCTCGTCCGCGCCCATGGCCAGGGCCTCGCGCAGCATGCCCGCCGCGGGAGGGGGCCCCATGGTGACCACGATGACCTTGCAGCCCGTGGCGTCCTTCATTTTCAGGGCGGCCTCCAGGGCATTCATATCGTCCGGGTTCGTGATGGTCTGCATGGAAGCCCGGTTCAGGGTGCCGTCGGGATTCACCGCGACCTTGCCGGAGGTATCGGGAACCTGCTTGATGGAAACAATGATTTTCATGACCTTTTACCTCCTATCTTATTTCACGCCCAGGCGGCTGGAAATGACCATGCGCTGGACTTCGCTGGTGCCCTCGTAGATCTCGGTGATCTTGGCGTCCCGCATCATGCGCTCCACGGGATACTCGCGGGTGTAGCCGTATCCGCCGAAGAGCTGGACGGCCCGGCGGGTTACGTCGGACGCGGCCTCGGCGGCGAAGAGCTTCGCCATGGAGGCGTCCATGGAATAGTCCTCATGGAGCTGCTTCTTGCAGGCGGCGGCGTAGACTAAGTACTGGGCGGCCTGCATGCGGCAGTGCATGTCGGCCAGCTGGAACTGGGTGTTCTGGAACTGGCTCAGGCGGCGGCCGAACTGGACGCGCTCCTGGGTGTACTTCACAGCCTCGTTGACGGCGCCCTCGCCCAGGCCCAGGGCCTGCGCGGCGATGCCGATACGGCCGCCGTCCAGGGTCTGCATGGCGATCTTGAAGCCCTTGCCCTCTTTGCCCAGGAGATTCTCCTTGGGAACGATGCAGTCCTCGAAGATCAGGTCGCAGGTGGAGGAGCCCCGGATGCCCATCTTCTTCTCGTGCTTGCCGGTAGAGAAGCCGGGGAAGCTCTTTTCCACGATGAAGGCGGAGATGCCGTGGTTGCCCTTGGATTTATCGGTCATGGCAAAGACCACAAAGGTGTCCGCCACGTTTCCGTTGGTGATGAAGCACTTGGATCCGTTCAGCACATAGTGGTCGCCTTCTAGGACGGCGATGGTCTGCTGGCCGGAGGCGTCGGTGCCCGCGTTGGGCTCGGTCAGGCCGAAAGCGCCGATCTTCTTGCCGGAGAGCAGGTCGGGCAGATACTTTTTCTTCTGCTCCTCGGTGCCGTGCTCAAAGATGGGGGCGCAGCACAGGGAGGTGTGGGCGGAGACGATGACGGCGGTGGTGCCGCAGACCTTGGCCAGCTCCTCCACGCACATGGCATAGGAGAGGACGTCGCCGCCGGCTCCGCCGTACTCCTTGGGGAAATAGATGCCCATCATGCCCAGCTTCGCCATCTTCTCCACGGTCTCCATGGGGAAGCGCTCTTCCTCGTCGATCTCCTCGGCCAGGGGCTTGACCTCGTTCTCGGCGAACTCGCGGTACATCTTACGGAGCATCAGCTGCTCATTGGAAAGATGAAAATCCATACCTTATATACTCCTTTACTCAGGTTTTACTTGGAATAGTCGTAGAAGCCCTTGCCGGTCTTCTTGCCCAGCAGCCCGCCGCGGACCATCTTCTTCAGCAGCAGGGCGGGACGGTACTTGGGATCGCCGCTCTCGTTGAAGAGGGTCTCCATGATGGCCAGGCACACGTCCAGGCCGATGAAGTCGCCCAGAGCCAGGGGGCCCATGGGATGGTTCGCGCCCAGGCGCATGGCCTTGTCGATGTCCTCCACGGAGGCAACGCCGGTCTCCACCAGGCCCGCCGCCTCGTTGATCATGGGGATCAGGATCTTGTTGACCACGAAGCCGGGAGCCTCGGCCACTTCCACGGGATCCTTGCCGATCTCCTGGGACAGCTTGTAGATGAAGTCAAAGGTCTCCTGGGTGGTGTTGGCGCCCCGGATGATCTCCACCAGCTTCATGCTGGGGACGGGGTTGAAGAAGTGCATGCCGATCACCGGGTGGTTCAGGCCGTTGGCCATCTCGGTGATGGACAGAGAGGAGGTGTTGGAGGCGAAGATGGCCTCGGGCTTGCACATGGCGTCCAGCTCGCTGAGCAGGGTCTTTTTGGTGGCCATGTCTTCCTTGACGCACTCGATGATGAGGTCCGCGTCGGCGCAGGCGGATTTTTCCTCCACCAGCACGTTCGCCATGATGGCGTCGGCCGCAGCCTGCTCCATCCGGCCCTTGTCCACGCGCTTCTGGAGAGAGGCGGCCAGCTTGTCCTTATGCTTCTGGGCGGACGCCACAGAGCTGGCGTACATCAGGGCGGTGTGGCCCTTCGCCGCGAAGACCTGAGCGATGCCGCTGCCCATCGTGCCCGCGCCAAAAATAGCTACCTTCATTGATTGTTCCTCCTGTTATTTTGTAAAATTGTGGGTTCTGTCACCATGTTGAAAGCTCTGGGAAGGCAAACAAATTCCGACATTGCTAATTTGCTCACAATCTTTATTATAGGGTCCTTCCGCCGAATTATCAAGTACAATTTCACTGCCGCCCCCCTCTTTTTTTCTTTTTTACGATTCTTACAAAATACTCGTTAAATTTTATACAATTTTTTAGCCCTTCCTTTTCTGCCTCTCCCGCCTCCGGCCGGAGGGGTCCCCTTCCCCGCCGAAAAACAGCCCCGGCCTTCGGCTATTCTGCCGATTTTTTAGATTGCCTAAAAATTTTTTAGATTCCCCCTTGCTTTTTCCGGTTTCTGTGCTATCATGGGAGCATCACCTGAAATTTTTTTAGTTCCATCAAAAATATATTTGGAGGCGCGTCATGAAAGAAGCCATCAAGTGGACCCTGAACCGCATGCCCAAGAGCGAGGACAAGCAGCTGCCCATCATGTCCCTGTCCAACGTGGCGAAAGCCCGCTTTTTCCACAGCAGCTTCCCCCAGTACTCCATCACCCCCCTGGCCGAGCTGGACGGCATGGCCAAGTACCTGGGGCTGGCGGGCCTGTACGTGAAGAACGAGGCCCACCGCTTCGGTCTCAACGCCTTCAAGGTGCTGGGGGGCTCCTTCGCCATGGGCCGGTACATCGCCAAGGAGATGGGCCGGGACGTGTCCGAGATGACCTACGACTACCTGACCAGCGAAGCTTTCCGCCGGGAGTTCGGACAGGCCACCTTCTTCACCGCCACCGACGGCAACCACGGCCGGGGCGTGGCCTGGGCGGCCAACAAGCTGGGCCAGAAGGCGGTGGTCCACATGCCCAAGGGCAGCAGCCAGCCCCGCTTTGACAACATCGCAAAAGAGGGGGCCCAGGTGACCATCGAGGAAGTCAACTACGACGACTGCGTCCGCATGGCCGCCGCCGAGGCCGCCCAAACGGAACACGGCGTCATCGTCCAGGACACCGCCTGGGACGGCTACGAGGAGATCCCCTCCTGGATCATGCAGGGCTACGGCACCATGGCCGGCGAGGCCGGGGAGCAGCTGCGCCAGATCGGCGTGAACCGCCCTACCCATGTGTTTGTCCAGGCGGGCGTTGGCAGCCTGGCGGGAGCCGTGGTGGGCTACTTCACCAACCTGTTCCCCAACGATCCTCCCAAGTTCATCGTCATGGAGGCCCAGGCGGCGGACTGCCTCTACCAGGGCGCCGTGGCCGGGGACGGAAAGCCCCGGGTGGTGGACGGCGATTTGAAGACCATCATGGCGGGCCTGGCCTGCGGCGAGCCCAACACCATCTCCTGGGACATCCTCCGGAACCACGTCACCGCCTTCGTCTCCTGCCCCGACTGGGTCAGCGCCCGGGGCATGCGGATGCTGGGCGTGCCCGTGAAGGGGGACCCGGTGGTCATCTCCGGCGAGAGCGGAGCCGTGGGCATGGGCCTGATTGCCGCCCTCATGGAGACCGACGAGTACAAGGACCTGCGGGAGGCCATCGGCCTGGACCGCTACAGCCAGGTGCTGATGTTCTCCACCGAGGGCAACACCGACCCCCTGAAATTCCGCAAGGTACTCTGGGACGGCGAGTACGCCACGGTCTGAGCCAGTCTATATTTAAATGTATCGGGAGCCGGGCCGCTGGGCCCGGCTCCCCTTTTTTCCGCCTCCGGGGCCGTGGAATCCTGTTGCCTTCCGGCCAAAAATATGATATAACAGCAGTTGGAAGAAACGGCAACATTTTTACAATGGAGGACAGTTTATGGATACCAACATCCGTCCCGCGGACATGAAGCGCATCAACACCCCGGAGCTGGCGGAGGCGTTCATCGCCGAACAGGTGGCCCAGGTCCGGGCCCAGGTGGGAGACAAGAAGGTGCTGCTGGCCCTCTCCGGCGGCGTGGATTCCTCGGTGGTGGCGGCTCTGCTGATCAAGGCCATCGGCAAACAGCTGGTCTGCGTCCACGTGAACCACGGCCTCATGCGCAAGGGCGAAAGTGAGCAGGTCATTGAGGTCTTCAAAAACCAGCTGGACGCCAACCTCATCTATGTGGACGCCACGGACCGCTTCCTGGACCTGCTGGCAGGGGTGGACGAGCCGGAGCGGAAGCGGAAGATCATCGGCGGCGAGTTCATCAAGGTCTTCGACGAGGAGGCCCGGAAGCTGGAGGGCATCTCCTTCCTGGCCCAGGGGACCATCTACCCCGACATCCTGGAGAGCGACGGCGTGAAGGCTCACCACAATGTGGGCGGACTGCCGGAGGACATGGACTTCGAGCTGGTGGAGCCGGTGAAGCTCCTCTTTAAGGACGAGGTCCGGGTCGTGGGCCGGGCCCTGGGCCTGCCCGTCTCCATGGTGGAGCGCCAGCCCTTCCCGGGGCCGGGCCTGGGCGTTCGGTGCCTGGGAGCCATCACCCGGGACCGCCTGGCGGCCCTGCGGGAGTCCGACGCCATCCTCCGGGAGGAGTTCGGCAAGGCGGGCCTGGCGGAGCAGGTCTGGCAGTTCTTCACCGTGGTGCCGGACTTCCGGTCCACCGGCGTGCGGGACGGCAAGCGGGCCTTTGATTGGCCGGTGATCATCCGGGCCGTCAACACCGTGGACGCCATGACGGCCACCGTGCCGGAGATTCCCTGGGCGGTGCTCCAAACGATTACGGGCCGGATTCTGGCGGAGGTGCCGGGCGTGTGCCGGGTGCTGTACGATTTGACGCCGAAGCCGGTGGGGACCATTGAGTGGGAATGAGGACGCCGCCCTATGCGAATGCGGAAAAAGAAAAACCTGATTCCCCGGATGGAGCGCTGCGCGGACCGGCTCATCCGGGACCCCTATGACCGCCCCGGCCATTGGCGGGAGCTGATGCCCCAGGCCCGGGAGGTCCACCTGGAGCTGGGCTGCGGCAAGGGCCGCTTTACCGCCGGGACCGCCGCCGCCGACCCGGACGTGCTGTTCCTGGCGGTGGAGATGGTGCCTGATGCCATGGTGGTGGCTATGGAGCGCTGCGTGAGCGCGGGACTGGAAAACGTCTGGTTTATCAGCGCCAACGCGGACCAGCTCCCCTACTTCTTCGCCCCCGGCGAGGTGGACCGCATCTATATCAACTTCTGCGACCCCTGGCCCAGCGGCCGCCACGCCAAGCGGCGGCTGACCCACGGGAACTTTCTGAAGCTCTACCGGCAGGTCCTGAAAATGGGCGGGCAGATCCACTTCAAGACGGACAACCAGCCCCTCTTCGAGTTCTCCGTGGAGGAACTGCCTCTGTTCGGCTTCGAGCTGTCCGAGGTCACCCGGAATCTCCACGAGAACGGCCCCGTGGGGGTTATGACGGACTACGAGGCCAAGTTCCACGGCCTGGGCCAGCCTATCAACCGCTGCGTGGGGACCATGGTCCCCTGGGAGGAGCCCTTCCCCACCACCTTCCGGGCGGTGAAAAACCAGTGGCTGGACGCCTTCGCCGGGAATGTCTCGGAGGCGGACCTGGGAAAATACGCGCTGGCGGAGGGGAATTACCTCTGGCACATTTTCTCCTGGAAGCTGGTCCCCTGCCTGGAGGGCGATGACGCCCGGAAAGCCCTGGCGGCCCTGCCCGCGGGGAAGGTCTACCTTTTCTATGAGGGAAAGTGGAACGACCTGCCCTATGTGAAGCCGGTGGAGCTGCCCTTGGCGGAGGACTTGGATCTCCGCGACGTCTACCTGGTGGACAAGGACTTCACCTGGACCTATGTCCACACCCACGAGGCGGCCTGCGGCCCCTATTTCTGCCGGGCAAAAAAATAAAGCCGCCCGGTGGGCGCGCTTGACAAACCGGCAGACTGTGTTATAATGAGCATAGAAGAGCGCCGTTACAAGACGGTCAGCTCCGAAAGACAATCAACTTACGTTGACCGCTTGGGTGCTAGCCGAGCGGTCAACACGCTTTTGTGGTAAGTAAACACATCGCCAGAACCGCGAATACCAGGAATCGCAGCACGGCAAACACATGCCTTTTCCACATCCGCTTCACCTCCCCCCTTTGGGAATTTTGCCGGGGGTACTGTGAGCCAACCGCCTTTATGTAACAGCGTTTCTTCTATACCCTTTTCAGGGCGGATGTATTATACCACGGGTGGCAATCTCTGTCAAATTTCATCCATACAAAAAAAGACTTCGGAATCCCTTCCGAAGTCCTTTTTATCGTCTCTTAAAAAACCCGGTTACGCTTTCTTGGCCAGCTCGGTGAGCTGGGTGAAGGCGGCGGCGTCGCTGACGGCCAGCTCGGCCAGCATCTTCCGGTTGATCTCCACTCCGGCGGTCTTCAGGCCGTGCATGAAGGTGGAGTAGTTCATCCCGTTCTGCTTGCAGGCGGCGGAGATGCGGGTGATCCACAGGGAGCGGAAGTCGCGCTTCTTCAGCTTGCGGCCGGTGTAGGCGTAGCTCAGGGACTTCATAACGGCCTGATTGGCCACCCGGAAGTGCTTGGACTTGGAGCCCCAGTAGCCCTTCGCCAGCTTCATGATCTTATTTCTTCTCTTGCGCGTCATCATCGCGCCTTTGACTCTAGCCATAGTTCAAAAGCCTCCTTTTCTTACTTGTAGGGGATCATCTTGCGGATGGCGTCCACGTTGGTGGCGTCGGCATAGCCTCCGGTGCGGAGGCGGCGGGTCCGCTTAGTGTCCTTTTTGGTCAGGATGTGGCTTTTAAAGGCTTTGGCGCGCTTGACCTTGCCGGTCTTGGTGAGGTTGAATCTCTTTTTGGCGCCGCTGTGGGTCTTCAGTTTCGGCATAACGATTGACTCCTTCCGTGTTTTTGAACTTGCAGATTTTTTACTTGCCGGCCTTGGGAGAGAGGAAGATGGACATCATCCGCCCCTCCAGCTTCGCGGGCCGGTCCAGATTGGCAATCTCGGCGCACTGCTCAGCAAACTTGGTCAGCAGATCCCGCCCAATGTCGGTGTGCGCCATCTCGCGGCCGCGGAAACGAACAGAGACCTTGACCCGGTTGCCGTCGGCAATGAACTTCTGGGCATTCCGGAGCTTCGTGTTGAAGTCCCCGATGTCAATGCCCGGAGACATCCGAATCTCCTTGATCTCCACCACGTGCTGGTTCTTCCGGGCCTCTTTTTCCCGCTTGCTCTGCTCAAACCGGAACTTCCCATAGTTCATCAGCTTGCAGACCGGGGGTTTGGCCTGGGGCGAGATCTTGACCAAGTCCAGATTCTGTTCCTCGGCGATGCGCAGGGCCTGCGCGGGGGCCATGATGCCAAGCTGCTCGCCCGCGGAGCCGATCAGACGGATCTCCTTGTCGCCGATACTCTCATTCAGTTCATGCACTTGCTTACTAATGGTCAAAGCACCTCCATCCTAAAAATCACAAAACGCGGACACCGCAAGGCATCCGCGCGACAACGAACCGCCGGAACCGGCAGCTCGGGTAAATCGTTCTTGACCTCTTCGCGAAGACGCTGGAGGTGAGGCGGATGCAGTCAGCCTTCTTTGTTTTGCCAAGTCAGTATACCAGCCCAAAGCCTCTTTGTCAATAAAGATTCCCCATTTTCTTGAATAATTTTCTGGCCCGGCGGCAAGAATAACCTCTGAACTCACTGGGGGGCGTCTTCAAACCGGCGGGCGCCGCAGCGGCCGGGCGGCTTGGAGGTGCCCTCAGGAGCCGAAAGGAGGTGTTCTCAGTGGAGAACCGGAACAATCAGAACCAGAACGAACGCGAGCAGAATCAGCAGAACAACCAGAAGGAGCAGCAGCGCCAGAATCAGAAGGAGAACCGCAAGTAAGCTCCTCTTTTCCCAAGACAGGCGGCAGGTCAAAGGACCTGCCGCCTGTTTTTCACGCCTCCTCCGCCTTCCCCGGCGGGAGGTCCACCTCCGGCATCAGCTCCCGGTTCACGATCTGGAGCATCTCCTCCAGCTTCCCGCACTCCTCCGGGGTGAAGCGGGCGGCCACCCGGTCCATCACCGTCTCGATGTAGCTCCGGGACACGTTGTAGTAGTCGATATACTTCTGGGTGACCTCCAGGTGGTACTCCCGGCGGTCGCTGGCGGACTGGACCTTGCGGACATAGCCCTTTTTCACCAGGCTGTTGACCTTGTAGGCCGCGTTGGGCGGGGAGATGCGCATGAAGCCCGCGAACTCGTTGATAGTGGGGCTGCCCAGGGCCTGGATGGACTCCATGCAGAAGGTCTCCACCGTGGTCAGGCTGGCCTCCCGGTCCTGGAAGCGCCGGAAGATCTCCTGGTAGAAATGCAGCTTGAACTTCGAGTACACGCTGTTGAACGCCTGCTCCAGCATCGCCCTTCCTCCTTCCGCGCCAAGCCTTCTTTCCCTATTATACCCGGGCCGGCGGAAAAACGCAATGGCCTCCTGCTTATCCAATGGCAAAGGTCAGCTCCGCCGTCACGGCAATCTCGCCGTCCACCCGGGCCGTGCACTCTCCCACGCCGACGGGCCCCTTCTGCTTCGTCAGGCGGCACTCCAGCTCCAGCACGTCCCCGGGGACCACCTGGCGCTTGAAACGGGCGTCCTTCACCCGGCCCAGAAAGGCCAGCTTTCCCCGATTCTCCGGCAGGGCCAGCACCGCCACGCCCCCCACCTGGGCCAGGGCCTCGATGATGAGCACGCCGGGCATCACGTGCTTCTGGGGAAAATGGCCCTGGAAGAAGGGCTCGTTGACCGTGACGCATTTCACGCCCCTGGCCCACTGGCCCGGCTCGCCGTCCACGATCTTGTCCACCAGGGCAAAGGGGTAGCGGTGGGGCAGGATCTCGGCGATTTGATTGGAATCATACTGCATACTCATACTTACGCCTCCCATCTCTTAAAGAGCAGGCTGCCGTTGTGCCCGCCGAAGCCCAGAGAGTTGGACAGGGCGCAGCGGATCGCCGCCTCCCGGCCCCGGTTGGGCACGACGTCCAGATCACACTCCGGGTCCGGCGTCCGGTAGTTGATGGTGGCGGGGATGAAGCCGTCCTTCAGCGCCAGGGCGGTGAAAATGGCCTCCACGGCTCCCGCCGCCCCCAGCATGTGGCCCGTCATAGACTTGGTGGAGCTGACGGCAAGCTTATAGGCGTGGTCCCCGAAGACCGTTTTGACGGCGGCGGTCTCTCCCGCGTCGTTTAAGTGGGTGGAGGTCCCGTGGGCGTTGATGTAGTCCACTTCCTCCGGCTTTGCCCCAGCGTCTTCCAAGGCCATGGCCATGGCGTCCGCGCCGCCGCTGCCGTCGGGCCGGGGGGCCGTCATGTGGTAGGCGTCGCAGGTGGCGCCGTATCCGGCGACCTCGGCGTAGATCTTCGCGCCCCGGGCCAGGGCGTGGTCCAGCTCCTCCAGCAGGAGGACGCCCGCGCCCTCTCCCATGACGAAGCCATTGCGCTCCGCGTCAAAGGGGATGGAGGCCCGGCTGGGGTCCGTGCTTTGGGACAGGGCCTTCATGGAGGTGAAGCCCCCCACGGCCAGGGGCGTCAGGGCCGCCTCGCTGCCTCCGCAGAGCATGGCCTCGGCGTAGCCGTCCCGGATGTAGCGGAAGGCGTCGCCCACGGCGTTGGTGCCCCCGGCGCAGGCGGTGACGGGGCAGGTACACATCCCCCGGAAGCCGGAGTCGATGGCCACCCGTCCGGCGGCCATGTTGCAGATGCCCGTGGGGATGAAGAAGGGGGACACCCGGTCCCAGCCCCGGGCCAGCCCCCGGTCGTGCTCCTCCTCCGTGATGCCGATGCCCCCGATGCCGCTGGAGACAATGACCCCGCAGCGTCTCGGGTCGGCGTTTTCCACCTGGAAGCCGCTGTCCGCCAGGGCCTCCCGGGCGGCGGCCAGGGCGAACTGGGTGAAGCGCCCCATGCGCTTGGTCTCGGGCTTGCCGAAGAGGGCCTCGGGGTCGAAGCCCTTCACCTCGGCGGCCAGCTGGACCTTCATCCCGGCGGGGTCGAACCGGGTGATGGGCCCGATTCCGCAGGCCCCCTCCCGGGCGGCCCGCCAGCTCTCAGGCACAGTGAGGCCCAGGGGCGTCACCGCGCCCAGGCCGGTAATCACGACTCTCCGTCGCTTCATAGTCAACCTCTCCTCCTATCTCACATGGACATGCCGCCGTCTACGGCCAGCACCTGGCCGGTGATATAGGCGGCCTCGCCGCTTGCCAGGAAGGCCACAGCCCGGGCCACGTCCTCCGGCGCGCCCAGGCGGCCCATGGGGATGCTCCCCTGGGCGGCGGTCCGGGCGGACTCCGACAGGGCGGCGGTCATGTCCGTCTCGATAAAGCCCGGGGCCACGGCGTTTACCGTCACCCCCCGGGAGGCCAGCTCCTTGGCCAGGGACTTCGTCATGCCGATGATTCCCGCCTTGCTGGCGGCGTAGTTCACCTGTCCGGCGTTGCCCCGAAGGGCCACCACGGAGCTCAAATTCACAATGCGCCCGCAGCGCTGCTTCAGCATCAGCTTGGAGACCGCCTTCATGCACAGAAAGGCCCCCTTTAAATTGGCGGCGAGAACTAAGTCAAAGTCCGCCTCGCTCATGCGCATCACCAGGTTGTCCCGGGTGATTCCGGCGTTGTTCACCAGAATATCGATTCTCCCGAACGCCTCCACGGCGGCCTTCACCAAGGCGTCCACCTGGGCGGTGTCGGACACGTCGCACCGGACCGCCAGGGCCCTGGCTCCCAGGGCCTCGACGGCCCGGACGGTCTCCTGGGCCGCCGCCTCGTTCCCGGCGTAGCACAGGACCACGTTGGCCCCGCCCCTGGCCAGCTCCAGGCAGACGGCCCGGCCAATGCCCCGGCTTCCCCCGGTGACGACGGCGGTCTTTCCCTCGAAATTCATCTCTCGTTCTCCTTTACAAGCCCCTCCAGGGCCTCCACGTCCCGAACCGTCTCCACGGCGTACACCGGGAGGCCGGGGACCGTCTTCTTCACAAAGCCGCTGAGGGCTTTACCGGGCCCGATCTCCACCAGGGCGTCCAGGCCCAGGTCCGCCATGCGGCGGATGGAGTCCTCCATGTACACACTGCTCTGGACCTGCCGGACCAGCAGGGCGGGGACGGAGTCCTCCGCCCCCTTTTCCCGGCCCAGGCAGTTGAAGATCACGGGAATTTCCATCTCGCCGAAGGCCACGCTCTGGAAGTACTCTTCCAGGGCCTCCCCGGCGGGCTTCATCAGCGGCGTGTGGAAGGGCCCGCTGACCTTCAGGGGCAGGCAGCGCTTCGCGCCCCGCTCCTTGGCCAGGGCGGCGGCCTTCTCCACCGCCGCCTTGTCCCCGCCGATGACCAACTGCCCCGGGCAATTGTAGTTGGCGATGACCACAGTGCCCAGGTCCGCCGCCTCCTCACAGGCTTCCTGCAAGGGCTCCCGGTCCACACCCAGGACGGCCATCATGGCGCTGTCGTGGCCCTGGGCGGCCTCCTCCATGGCCTTCCCCCGGAAGACCGCCAGGCGCACCGCCGTCCGCGCGTCGAACACCCCGGCGGCGTGGAGGGCGGAGTACTCCCCCAGGGAGAGTCCCGCCGCCGCCGAGGGGGCGATCCCCTTCTCCCGCAGCACCGCCGTCAGCCCGGCGGCGAAGGCCACCATACAGGGCTGGGTATAGCGGGTCTGGTTCAGCACCCCCTCCGGGTCCTCAAAACAGGTCCGCTTTAAGTCGAAATCCACTTCCGCTTGAGCCGCGTCGAAGACCTCCCGGAAGGCGGGGAACGCCTCGTAGAGGTCCGCCCCCATGCCGGGATGCTGGCTGCCCTGCCCGGCGTACAAAAAGCCCAGCTTCACCGCGCGGCCCCCCATTCCTGAGCGGTCTGCTCCAGGACGGCCCTGCCGCCGCTCATCAGCTCCTCAAAGATCTGCCGCAGAGGCTTGATCTCATGCACCATGCCGGCCACCTGGCCCATCATGACGCTGCCATGGTCCACGTCGCCCTCCAGCACGGCCCGGCGGAGGCCCCCCAGGGTGACGGTCTCCAGCTCCTCCAGGGTCGCCCCCCGCTTTTCCAGGGCCAGGTACTCCCGGGCCATCTTGTTTTTCAGCACCCGCACCGGCCCGCCGATGGAGCGGCCCGTGACGGTGGTGTCGGAGTCCTTGGCCTTCAGCACGGCCTGTTTGTAGTTCTCATGGATGGGGCACTCCCGGCTTGCCAGGAGGCAGGTGCCCACCTGGATGCCCGCGGCCCCCAGGGCCAGGGCCGCCGCCATCTGCCGCCCGTCGGCGACGCCTCCGGCGGCGATGACTGGCACGTCCACCGCGTCGATGACCTGGGGCACCAGGGCCATGGTGGTCATCTCCCCCACGTGGCCCCCGGACTCCATGCCCTCGGCCACAAAGGCGTCCACGCCGTAGCGGCTGAGCCGCTTCGCCAGCACCGCCGCCGCCACCACGGGGATGACCTTGATCCCGGCCTCCTTCCAGGCGGGGACGTACTGGCCCGGATTCCCCGCGCCGGTGGTGACCACCTGCACGCCCTCGTCCAGGATCACCTGGGCGATGTCGGCGGCGTAGGGGCTCATCAGCATCAGGTTCACGCCGAAGGGCTTATCGGTCAATTCCCGGGCCCGGCGGATCTCCTTGCGGAGCCGGTCCGCGTCCCAGCCGCCGGTGGCGATCATGCCTAAGGCCCCGGCGTTGGAGCAGGCGGCGGCAAATTCCCCGGTGGCAATGTTGGCCATGCCGCCCTGGATAATGGGGAACTCGGTCCCCAGGATTTCATTTAACTTCTTCATGACGTTCTTCCTTCCATCACGCGAACTCGATGAGGCACCCGCCCCAGGTGAGGCCGCCGCCGAAGCCCACGGCCAGAATCCGGCTTCCGGGGCCGATCTTCCCCTGCTCCCTCAGCTCGCTCAAGACCAAGGGGATGCTGGCGGCGGAGGTGTTGCCGTATTCGGCGATGTTCTTATAGTACTTCTCCGGCGGGATATGGTATTTCCGCACCGCCAGGTCGATGATGCGGGCGTTGGCCTGGTGGAAGACGAAGAAGTCCACGTCCTCCAAGGTCCGGCCCGTCTTTTTCAGCACCTGGTCCACGCACCAGGGCACCGCCTCCACGGCGAACTTGAAGACCTTCGTGCCCTCCATGGAGATAAGGCTGGGCTCCCCCGCCTCGGGGCCGGGGAGGCGCAGCAGCTCGCCGTTTCCATGACAGCCCAGCACGGCGGAGATGGAGGGCCAGCCCTCCCGGCACTCCACCACGGCGGCCCCGGCTCCGTCTCCAAAGAGGATGCAGGTGCCCCGGTCCGCCCAGTTGATAACCCGGCTCAAATTCTCCGCCCCCACCACCAGGCCGTATTTCCGGGGGGAGGCGTTCAGCAGACACTCCATGGTGTGCAGGGCGAAGAGAAAGCCCGTACACGCCGCGTTGAGGTCAAAGCAGGGGATATCCTCCGGCAGGCCCAGGGCCCGCTGAACCGTACAGGCGGCGGAAGGCACCAGGGTCTCCGGCGTCACCGTGGCGATGACGCACGCGCCGATTTCCTCCGGGGACACCCCCGCGTCCTCCAGCGCCCGGCGGGCGGCTTGGGCGGTGACGGCGGAGATGGTCTCTCCCTCTCCGCAGTGGTGCCGGGTTTGGATGCCCGTCCGGGCGGTGATCCACTCGTCGCTGGTGTCCACCACCTTTTCCAGGTCCCGGTTGGTCACCAGCTTCCCGGGCACGCTCCGGCCCGTCCCCCGAATTTTGATTCCGTTCATGCTTCCTCCTTCGGGGGCACGCCCATTTTTCTGAATTTCTGATAGCGCTTCTCCGCCAGGCTTCCGCCGCTCTCCTTCAGGAGGGCCGCCAGGTGGCGGCTTAGGCAGCGGTCCAGCTCCCGGAACACCGCCTCCGGGGCCAGGTGGGCCCCGCCCTCCGGCTCCGGGACCACGTCGTCCACCACCCCCAGGGCCAGCAGGTCCGGGGCGGTGAGCTTCATCAAGTCACAGGCCTCCTCGTGCCGGGAGGCGTCCCGCCAGAGGATGGAGGCAAACCCCTCCGGGGAGAGGATGGCGTAGACGGCGTTTTCCAGCATCAGCACCCGGTCGGCCACGGCCAGGGCCAGGGCTCCGCCGCTGTTCCCCTCTCCGGTGATGACGGCGATGACGGGCACGGCGAGGCGGCTCATCTCCATCAGGTTTCGGGCGATGGCCTCCCCCTGGCCCCGGGCCTCGGCCTCCAGGCCGGGGTAGGCCCCGGAGGTGTCGATCAGCGTAAACACCGGGCGGCGGAACTTCTCCGCCTGCTTCATCAATCGCAGGGCCTTCCGGTAGCCCTCGGGCCCCGGCATGCCGAAGTTACAGCGGATGCTCTCCTCCGCCGTCTTCCCCTTCCGGGTGCCGATAACGGTGACGGGCCGCCCGTGGTACAGGGCAATCCCCCCCAGAATGGCCGGGTCCTCCCGGCAGAGACGGTCCCCCTTCTGCTCGAAAAAGTCCGTGAAGAGGGCGCCGATGTAGTCGGTGATATTGGGCCGCTGGGGGTGCCGGGCGGCGGCCACCCGCTGGGCGGCGGTCAGGCTGCTCATGGACGGCCTCCTTTCTCGTGGAGCCGCAGCAGACGGCCCAGGGTCTCCCGGAGCTCTCCCCGAGGGACCACCGCGTCCACAAAGCCGTGCTCCTCCTGGTACTCCGCCCGCTGGAAGCCCTCCGGCAGGGTCTCCCCGATGGTCTGCTGGATCACCCGGGGCCCGGCAAAGCCGATCAGGGCTCCCGGCTCCGCCAGGATGATGTCTCCCAGGGAGGCGAAGCTGGCGGTGACGCCCCCGGTAGTGGGGTCCGTCAGCACGGAGATGTAGAGCAGCCCCTTTTCCGAAAACTTCGCCAGGGCCGCGGAGGTCTTGGCCATCTGCATGAGGGACAGAATGCCCTCCTGCATCCGGGCCCCGCCGCTGGCGGAGAAGAGGATCAGCGGCAGCTTATTTCTAGCCGCGTACTCAATGGCCAGGGTGATTTTCTCCCCCACGGCGGCGCTCATGCTGCCCATCATATACCGGCTGTCCAGCACGCCCACCACGCACTTCCGCCCGCCGATGGTCCCGGCGGCGGTGACGGCGGCCTCCGTGAGGCCCGTTTTCCGCTGGGCCTCCCGCTGCTTCTCCCGGTAGCCGGGAAAGCACAGGGGGTCGGCGGCGGGGAGCTTTCCGTTCAGCTCCCGGAAGCTGCCGGGGTCCAGGACGGTGCTGAGGCGGTAGTAGGCCCCGATGGGGAAATGGTAGCCGCACAGGGGACAGACGGAGAGATTCCCCGCCACGTCCTTCCGCTGGCTCTCCCCGCCGCACTTGGGGCAGGTTACCAGTTGGTTGCCGGGGACGTAGTTGTCCCGAATGGCCTTCATGGCCAGCAGCCGGGCCCGGCGCTTGGCAAAAATGCCGCTCATGCCTCAGCCTCCCTTTCCTCCACCCGGCGGCTGAAGTCCAGCAGCTCGGGCAGGTGCTCCTCCAAAAAGCCCGTGGTGCACCGGCCCCGGACGAAAACGGGGTGGAACAAAATCTCATAGGACAGCTCCGCGTTGGTGGGGAAGCCCTCCAGGGCAAATTCCTCCAGGCAGCGGCGGAGCTTGCGGACGGCCTCCAGGCGGGTGGCCCCGTGGGCCAGGATCTTGGCGGCCAGGGAGTCGTAGAAGGGGGACATGGTGCAGCCGTTGTACAGGCAGGAGTCCACCCGGACCCCCGCGCCGCCGGGGAAGTGGAGGAACTCCACCTTGCCGGGGCAGGGCCGGAAGTCCCGGTCCTCGGCGTTGATGCGGCACTCGATGGCGCAGCCCCGGACCCGCACGTCCTCCTGGCGGATGTCCAGGGGCAGGCCGGAGGCCACCCGGAGCTGCTGGCGCACCAGGTCCACCCCGGTGACCAGCTCCGTGACCCCGTGCTCCACCTGGATGCGGGTGTTCATCTCCATGAAATAGAAGTTCTCCCCGTCCACCAGAAACTCCACGGTCCCGGCCCCCTCATAGCCCACGGCCTCCGCCGCCCGGACGGCGGCCTCGCCCATGGCACTTCTCAGCTCGGGGCTCAGGCCGGGGGCGGGGGCTTCTTCCATCAGCTTCTGGTTCCGCCGCTGGACGGAACAGTCCCGGTCCCCCAGGTGGATGGTGTACCCCTGGCGGTCGGCCAGAACCTGGACCTCCACATGGCGGGGATTCAGCACCAGCTTCTCCAGATACATCTCGTCATCCCCGAAGCAGGCGGCGGCCTCCGCCTTGGCCTCGGCGTAGGCGGCGGGCAGGTCCCCGGGGCCGTCGCAGCGGCGGATACCCCGGCCCCCGCCTCCGGCGGAGGCCTTTAAGAGCACGGGCCAGCCCACTTTCTCCGCCGCCGCCAGGGCCTCCTCTACGGAGGACACCGGCCCGTCGGACCCGGGGGTCACCGGGACCCCCGCCGCCTTCATCAGATCCCGGGCGGCGGACTTGGAGCCCGCCTTGCGGATGGCGTCCCCGGAGGGGCCGATGAAGGTCAGTCCCGCCTTGGCACAGGCGTCGGCGAAGTCCGCGTTCTCGGACAGGAAGCCGTAGCCGGGATGGACGCCGTCGCAGCCCGTGGCCAGGGCCGCCGTCAGCAGGGCGTCCTGATTCAGGTAGCTCTCCGCCGCCTTGGCCGGGCCGATGCAGACGGATTCCGTGGCCAGCTGGACGTGGAGGGCCTCGGCGTCCGCCTCGGAGTACGCGGCCACGGTCTCAATCTCCAGCTCCCGGCAGGCCCGGAGGACCCGGAGGGCGATCTCCCCCCGGTTGGCGATGAGGACCCGCCTCAGCATGACTTGTAGCGCATCAGCGCCTCGCCGAAGGCCGCCAGCTCCCCGTTGGCCTTCAGCACTTCCTCAATCACGCAGTCGCAGGGGGCCGGGACTTCGATCATGGTCTTCATGGCCTCGATGAGGCAGACGGTCCGGCCCTTCTCCACCCGGTCCCCCGGCTGGACAAAGGGGGGCTGCTCCGGCGCGGGGGCGGCGTAGAAGGTGCCCACCAGCGGCGCGGAGATCACCGGGGCCTCCTCCGCCTTGGGCGCTACCGCCGGAGCGGCGGCAGGGACGGGCACGGCGGCGGACACGACGGGCGCCGCCTTCTCCAGCTCTATTTGAAAGTCCCCCTGAGACAGCTTCAGCTTGTGCAGGCCGCTGCCGTCAAAGCGGGCCATCAGATCATAAATTTCCTGGTTGGTCATAGTCGTTCCTTTCCAGGCGACCCGCCCCGCCGGAGGGCCCTCCGGCGGGGCGGCGCTTTTGGGTTGGTTTCATGTAGGCTCCTGGGCAGGCTCTCAAGCCTTGTGGGCCTCCAGGTACTTCACAATGTCGCCCACGGTTTTCAGGGTTTCCACGTCGGCGTCGTCGATGGTGATGCCGCCGGCCTCCTCCAGGGCCATGACCAGCTCCACCGCCGCCAGGGAATCCGCCCCCAGATCGTCGGCCAGGGAGGCCTCCATCGTCACCTGTTCCGCCTCGCAGCCCAGGGTCTCCACGATGATATCGCGCACTTTCTCGAATTCCATTTTAAGTTTCTCCTTGCTTGTCGAAATATCAATTATTTTAACTAAAAATATTTAATTAAAATAATTGAACTTATTTTACACAGGGAGTCCCCTCTTGTCAAGGAAAATTTTCACGGTTCAGCCCTTTCCTTTTTTGTGGAAATCTTATATAATCAGCTTATTATCCCGCGTATCCTCCGGGGCCCCGCCCCGGCCTGTCTTTTAGGAGGCGTACATGAAAATCATCATCGTGGGCGCAGGCAAGGTGGGCTCCGCCCTGACCCAGCAGCTCTCCGCCGACGGGCACAACGTCACCGTTGTGGACCAGGACCCCCGGCTGATCGACAGTATCATCAATATCTACGATGTCATGGGGGTCTGCGGAAACGGCGCGGTCTCCGGCGTGCAGAAAGAGGCCGAGGTGGAAAAGGCGGAGCTCCTCATCGCCACCACCTCCAGCGACGAGCTGAACATCCTCGCCTGTCTGGTGGCCAGGAAGCTGGGGGCCAAGCACACCATCGCCCGCATCCGCAACCCGGAGTATGAAAAACAGCTCCGCTTCATGCGGGAGGAGCTGGGCCTCTCCATGGCCATCAACCCCGAGCGGGCCGCCGCCCGGGAGATCGCCCGGGTCCTCCGCTTCCCCGCCGCCATGAAGGTGGAGACCTTCTCCAAGGGGCGGCTGGAGCTGGTGGAGTACCGTCTTCCCGCCGACTCCGCCCTGGACGGTCTGGCCCTGGCGGACCTGTACCGGAACATCCGGGTCCGGGTGCTGATCTGCGCCGTCAGCCGGAAGGGGGAGACCATTATCCCGGCCGGCGACTTCGTTCTCCGGGCGGGGGACAAGATCTACCTCACCTCCTCCCCGGACCAGCTGGCCCAGTTCTTCCGACACCTGGGGGTCTTTCGCTCCAAGGCGTCCACCGTCATGATCGTGGGGGCCAGCAAGATCTGTTACTACCTGACCAGCGAACTTTTGAACATGGGCATGTCCGTGAAGATCATCGACCGGGACGAGCAGCGCTGCATCCAGATGGGCGAGCAGCTGCCCAAGGCCCTGGTCATCGTGGGGGACGGCACGGACACGGACCTGCTCCACGAGGAGGGCATCAGCCAGACGGACGCCTTTGTGGCCATCACGGGCATCGACGAGGCCAATATCCTGATGTCCATGAGCGCCTCCAAGGAATCCGGGAACAACTGCAAAGTGGTGGCGAAGATCAACCGGAAATCCCTGGTGGACCTGGTGAGCAACGAGAGCATGATCGACAGCGTGATCTCCGCCCGGTCCACCACCACGGAGCTCATCGTCCAGTACGTCCGGGCTATGGAGAGCGCCGAGGGCGCCAAGATCAAGACCCTCCACCGGCTGGTGGACGGGGCCGTGGAGGCCCTGGAATTCGGCGTGGGGCCGGACGTGCCCTTCATCGGCGTGCCCCTGAAAAACCTAAAGCTCCGAAACGGCCTGCTGCTGGCGGGCATCGTCCAGCGGAATGGGAAGATCGTCATCCCCTCCGGCAACGACTGCCTGAACCTGGGAGACGACGTGATCGTGGTCACCACGGACACCTCCCTCCAGGACATCCACGACATCTGCCGGGAGTAAGGGGGGAAGCGCTTCTTGAACTATCAAATGATCGGTTTCGTCATCGGGCGGATTCTCTGGACGGAGGCGGCGCTGCTGCTTCTGCCCGCCCTGGTGGCGCTTCTCTACGGGGAATCGGCCCTGCCCTTCCTGGGGCCCATCCTGCTGCTGGCCCTGGCGGGGATCCCCTTCCATAAAAAGCCCAAGCAGACCGCGCTCTACGCCCGGGACGGCTTCGCCGTGGTGGCCCTGGCCTGGGTGCTGATGAGCGCCTTCGGCGCCCTGCCCTTTATGATCTCCGGATACATTCCCAACTTTATCGACGCCTTTTTCGAGACCGTCTCCGGCTTCACCACCACCGGAGCCACCATCCTCACGGCGGTGGAGCCCCTGAGCCAGAGTATTTTGTTCTGGCGGAGCTTCACCCACTGGATCGGGGGCATGGGCGTGCTGGTCTTCGTCATGGCGGTGCTGCCCATGACCGACGGACACGGCATGCACCTCCTCCGGGCGGAGATGCCCGGGCCGTCCGTTGGGAAGCTGGTGAGCCGCATGAGCGACACGGCGAAGATTCTCTACGGCATCTACCTGGTCATGACCTTGATCGAAATCGTCCTGCTGGTTCTGGGGGGGATGCCCCTGTTCGACTCCTGTATCCACGCCT
The DNA here is from genome assembly GCA_910587875.1 of uncultured Oscillibacter sp. Taxonomy (GTDB): domain Bacteria; phylum Bacillota; class Clostridia; order Oscillospirales; family Oscillospiraceae; genus Oscillibacter. Next base: position 20,587 of record CAJUOD010000023.1, read on the forward strand.
TCGGGTCCGCAGGCACCGGCGGTTTCAGCAGCAAAAACCTCAGCGTGGGGGCCTATGACAACGCCTATTTCGACGTGGTCATCGGGATCTTCATGCTCCTCTTCGGCGTGAACTTCAACCTGTATTACTTCCTTCTCGTCCGCCGCTTCCGGGACGTGTTCCGGTCCGAGGAGCTGTGGGCCTACCTGGCCATTGTGGGGGCGGCGGTCGTCGCCATCGCCGTGGACGTTCTCCACATGTACGAGTCCTTCGCCCAGAGCCTGCGGTACTCCTTCTTCCAGGTGGCCTCCATCATCACCACCACCGGCTATGCCACCACGGACTTCAACCTCTGGCCCACCTTCTCCAAAGGCATCCTGGTGACGCTGATGTTCATCGGGGCCTGCGCCGGGTCCACCGGCGGCGGCATCAAGGTGGCCCGGATCGTCATCCTGACCAAGACCTCCTGGGGAGACATGCGGAAGATGCTCCACCCCAACGCCGTCACCACCACCCGGTTCGAGGGCAAGGCCCTGACGGACCGGCACATCCGCAGCGTGCATCTCTTTATCACCGTGTACCTGCTGGTCTTCACCGTGTCCTTCCTCCTGCTGAGCCTGAACGGCTTCGACATTGTGACCACCTTCACCGCCCTGACGGCCTGTATCAACAACATCGGCCCGGGCCTAGAGGTAGTGGGACCCATGGGCAACTTCTCCGGCTTCGCCTGGTGGGCCAAGCTGCTGCTGTCCTTCGATATGCTGGTGGGCCGTCTGGAGATCTTCCCCATGCTGCTGCTCTTCGCCCCCTCCATCTGGCAGAGGAGGCGGATCATCCGGCGGACATGATATAAAGAAGGACCCGAGACACAGGTCTCGGGTCCTTCTTTTTCACGCGGTACTATTCGATTCAGTTCCCCAGCGCCTTGGCGGACTCCTCCAGCTTGGCGATGAGCTCCCGGAATTTCTCGGCCTTCTCCTTCTCGGCGTTCACCACCGCCTCCGGGGCACGGGAGACGAATTTCTCGTTCTTCAGCTTCTGCTCCACGATGCGCAGGCCGTTCTCCGCCTTTTCCTTCTCCTTGGCGATGCGCTCCCGCTCCGCCCCCAGGTCCACCAGCTCGCTCAAGGGCAGGTAGGCCGTGGCGTTGTGGGTGACGATGCTCACCTGGCCCGAGAGGTCCGCCGGGGCCTCCGACGCAAAGCGCACCTGGGAGGCGAAGGCCAGCCGCTGGAGGAAGTGGAGGCCCTGCTCGTAGGGCTCCGGCTTCGCGGTGACCAGCAGCACCTCCGCCTTCTTGGACGGGGGCACGTTCATCTCCGCCCGGCGGGCCCGGATGGCCTTGATGGTGTCCATGACGGCCTCCATGGCGGCCTCCTCCTGGGGGAAGCTCAGGGCCGAACGGTACTCCGGCCACCGGGATGTCATGAGGAACTTGTCCTCGGAGCCCTTCCGCTTGGGCAGGGCCTGGAAAATCTCCTCGGTGATGAAGGGCATGAAGGGGTGCAGCAGCTTCAAAAGCTCCGTCAGCACGTAGCACAGGACATTCCGGGCGGTATCCTTGGCGGCCTCGTCCTCCCCGCCCAGGCGGGTCTTGGTCAGCTCGATATACCAGTCGCAGTAGGTATCCCACAGGAAGTCGTAGACCTTGGCGGAGGCCACGCCGATCTCGTAGCTGTCCAGGTTCTCCGTAACCTCCTTCACCAGGGTGTTCAGCTTGGAGAGGACCCACTTGTCCTCCCGCTCCAGTTTGTCCGCCGCCGGGAGGTCATAGGCCTCCAGAGCGCCCAGGTTCATCATGACGAAGCGGCTGGCGTTCCAGACCTTGTTGGCGAAGTTCCGCATGGCCTCGCACTTCTCCGTGTAGAAGCGCATGTCGTTTCCGGGGCTGTTTCCGGTGATGAGGTTGAAGCGCAGGGCGTCCGCGCCGTAGTCCTCCGCCACCTCCAGGGGGTCGATGCCGTTGCCCAGGGACTTGGACATCTTCCGGCCCTTGTCGTCCCGGACCAGGCCGTGGATGAGGACCGTGTGGAAGGGGATTTTCTTCATCTGCTCGCAGCCGGAGAAGATCATCCGGGCCACCCAGAAGAAGATGATGTCGTAGCCGGTGACCAGCACGTCGGTGGGGTAGAAGTACTTGAGGTCCTCGGTCTCCTCGGGCCAGCCCAGGGTGGAGAAGGGCCACAGGGCGGAGGAGAACCAGGTGTCCAGCACGTCCGGGTCCCGGGTCAGGTGCGTGCTTCCGCACTTTTCGCACTTGGCGGGGTCCTGGCGGCTGACGTTGATGTGCCCGCAGTCGCCGCAATACCAGGCGGGAATCTGGTGGCCCCACCAGAGCTGCCGGGAGATGCACCAGTCGTGGACGTTCTCCATCCAGTTGACATAGGTCTTGGAGAAGCGGTCGGGGACGAATTTGACCTCGCCCTCCCGGACCACCCGGAGGGCCTCCTTCGCCAGGGGCTCCATCTTCACAAACCACTGGGCGGAAATCAGGGGCTCCACATCGTTGTGGCAGCGGTAGCAGGTGCCCACGTTGTGGCTGTAGGGCTCGGTCTTCACCAGGTAGCCCTGTTCCTCCAGGTCCTTCACAATGGCCTTCCGGCATTCATAGCGGTCCATCCCGTTGTAGGGTCCGCCGTTCTCGTTGATTTTTCCGTCGTCCCCAATACAGCGGATGATCTCCAGGTTGTGCCGCTGGCCCACCTCGAAGTCGTTGGGGTCGTGGGCGGGGGTCATCTTCACCGCGCCGGTGCCGAAGCCCAGCTCCACGTACTCGTCGGCCACAATGGGAATCTCCCGGTTCATGATGGGCAGGATGCAGGTCTTGCCCACCAGGTGCTTGAAGCGCTCGTCCTCCGGGTTAACCGCCACGCCGGTGTCGCCCATCATGGTCTCCGGCCGGGTGGTGGCGACCACCAGGTCTCCGGACCCGTCCGTCAGGGGATAGCGGATATGCCACAGGTGGCCGGGCTTGTCCTGATACTCCACCTCCGCGTCGGAGAGGGCGGTGATGCAGTGGGGGCACCAGTTGATGATCCGGCTCCCCTTGTAGATGAGGCCCTTGTCATAGAGCTCGCAGAAGGTCTCCCGGACGGCCTTGGAACAGCCCTCGTCCATGGTGAAGCGGGAGCGGGACCAGTCGCAGGACACGCCCATCTTCTTCTGCTGCCGGACGATGCGGTCGCCGTATTCCTCCTTCCACTTCCAGACCCGCTGGAGGAACTTCTCCCGGCCCAGGTCATAGCGGCTCAGGCCCTCGTTGACCCGCAGGTCCTCCTCCACCTTGACCTGAGTGGAGATTCCCGCGTGGTCCACGCCGGGGACCCAGAGGGCGGCGTAGCCCTGCATCCGCTTGAAGCGGGTGAGGATGTCCTGGAGGGTGCAGTCCATGGCGTGGCCCATGTGGAGCTGTCCCGTGACGTTGGGGGGCGGCATGACGATGGAGAAGGGCTTCTTGGAGCGGTCCGGGTCGCCGTTGAAACACCCGGCGGACTCCCACATCTCGTAGACGCGGCCCTCCACCTGCTGGGGTTCGTACACTTTCGGCAGTTCTTTTTTCATTGGTCTTTCTCCTATCCTGTAAACTTGTGTCATCACTTGATATATGCAATCGGTTTTCCGGTCTTCTCGGTGATGAAGGTTCGGAACTCCTCGGCGGTGCCGCCGCTCAGGGTTGCTTTATCGTAAATCTGTCCATGCCGCTGGCTGAACAGGAAGACAAAGTAATCCGCCGTCTCACACACCTGCTGAACGGACTCATAGTGAAATTCAGTCGACGCGGCCTCGGTAATTGAGGTAAAGCCTTCCTCCCTGAAGACGCACTTCGCAGACGACGTGCCGGGCAGCATTCTCTTTTTCGCAAAGAAGGCGTTGATCTGATTCTTTGTCAGCATTATTGCGATCAAAAACACGCCGACGAAACTGTTCTTGGTGTCCCGAAGGGTCCACGGTTCGCCCAGCAGCCGCTCCGCGGCAACCAGCAGAGCCGCCAGTACCACGACGCACCAGCCTAATATGAGGCCTATCCGGTTCCACTTTTTATGAATCGTCTTGCGCAGCGCCCGGGCCATGACGGCCAGGCCCTTTTGGTCGTATCTGGTTTCAAAGTGAAACTCCATCCCTATTTGATCCTTTCCACAAGCCACTCGAATTCCCCTTCCAGGAAATCCCGGAAGTCCTCCGCTGTTCCCCCGGCAAAGCCCCGCTTTGGCAGGACCAGAGGCGGGTGGTCCTGGAAAAAGAGATAAAACCGTCCTTCGTCCTCCCAGGCGGCGGTAATGGAGGAGTAGCCCAGGCGGACTCTTTCGGAGGCGTCCCAGAACACGAAGCAGCCGTCCCCGAAAAACGCGGCCCGGACAGGCGTGTCCGGCATCCCGGAGGGCGGGAAATCTCTCTCGGGCAGTTTGTCTGGCCGCTTGGGAGGCCGGGGAAGTGTTAGGAACAGCCACCCGCCGCCGCCAATAGCGTACAACGCGACTATCGCCTGCAAAACGCCCACAAACAATCCCGGGTCCTCCGCGCCGGTCCAGTAGAGGATTACCCCGCCGTATCCGGTCAAAAACACCCCCAGGAGCTTCATTGCCAGCCACAGTCCCAGAAAAAGGCCATATCCGCTGCGGAACAGTTTTTCCCGCCGGGCGGCAATCCGCCGCCAAGCGGCCCGGTCCTCCTCCGTCAGGGTCTCCCGCACCAGGAAAACCATCCCGTCTCCTCCCAAAAGAAAACCGCCCCAAGCCTCTCGGCTCAGGGCGAATCACAAATCCGCGGTACCACCTGAATTTCCCTTGCGGGACACTCGTCTCCCCTCTAACGGCGGGCCCTCCGTCGCGGCTTACTTTCCTTTCAGCCGCGCCGCTCCGGGACGACTTCCCCCGCCGCCTTGGAGACGCTCTCACCAACCGCGTCCTCTCTTGGCCTCGGCAGACCGGGTACTGCTTCCCATCCTCGCGTTTGTACAGGGGCCAGTATACTACACCCCCTCCCGGCTTGTCAAGACAGGCGTAAAATTTCCTTCTTCAAACGGCTGATGATCCGCTTCTCCAGCCGGGAGATGTAGGACTGGGAGATGCCCAGGCGGTCCGCAACCTCCTTCTGGGTCTGCTCCCTGCCGCCCCCCAGGCCGAAGCGGAGGGTGATGATCTCCCGCTCCCGGGGAGAGAGAGTGCTGATGGCCTGGGCCAAAAGAGAGCGGTCCACGTCCTCCTCAATGGGCCGCATGACCACATCCTCGTCGGTGCCCAGCACATCGGAAAGCAGGAGCTCGTTGCCGTCCCAGTCGGTGTTTAAGGGCTCGTCGAAGGAGACCTCTCCCCGGCGGGAGGCGTTCTTGCGCAGGTACATCAAAATCTCGTTTTCGATGCACCGGGAGGCATAGGTAGCCAGCTTGATATTCTTGTCCGTCCGGTAGGTCCCCACGGCCTTGATGAGCCCGATGGTCCCAATGGAGATCAGGTCCTCGATGTTGATGCCCGTGTTCTCGAACCGCCGGGCGATGTACACCACCAGCCGGAGATTATGTTCAATCAGCTCCTGCCGGGCCGCCTCGTCCATGGACGCCAGCAGCTCCGCCTCCCGCTCCCGGGTCAGCGGCGGGGGCAGGGTGTCGCTGCCCCCGATGTAGTGGATCCCCGCCTCGGGCCAGAGCCCCAGGCGAACCAGCAGGCGTTTCAGTTTTTCCAGCTTTCCCATGTCGTCCTCCCTTTCCCGCCGGTCCTCCCCACAGGGCCGCGCAGCCCTCGCCCAGCGCCGTGGGGGTCAGCGCCGCCGTCAGCCCCGGATACCGGACCCCGCCGATCTCCGTCCAGTCCGTCCGGATGGCCAGCAGCAGCCCCCCCGCCGTGCCTACGGCCCGGTAGGGCGCCAAATGGGGCCGCAGGGCCGGGGCCAGGGCCCGCAGGGGCTCCAGCAGCTCCTCCGGGGCCTCCAGGCCCCGCCGCCGGAGGAGCTGTACCACCGGCCGGGGCAGAGCGGCGTCCAGGGCCCCGGGGGCCGCCACCAGCGCCGCCCGTCCGTCCGGGGACCGGAGGCCGCTGCCCGTGTCCCACAGGGCCGTCAGCTCCGCCGTCCGCCCGGCGATGGAGACCCGGACCGGCAGCCGCTCCCCCCGGACTCCGTGGCCCGCCGCCGCCCGGAAGACCAGGGAGAAGACGGCATAGGCCGCCGTGGCTCCGACCACCAGGGCCTTTGCATCCACGTTAGTGTAGAACACGCCGTTCACCGCCGGGACCCCGCCCCCCGCCAGCAGCCCCAGGCCCAGCACGCAGCCCGCCATGGCGCAGGAGACGGCGAAGAACAGCAGCAGGAGCCGCAGCAGCTTCTCCTCCCCGCCGTAGGCGATGAGGCCCAGCAGCACCCCCGCCGCGAGCTTCACCGGCGTCTGGGCCAGAAAGCCCAGGCCCGGCAGAAACACCGCCGCCGCGTAAGCGCCCCCCGCCAGGGCTCCCAGTATGTACCGCCCCCGCCGCAGGGGAAGCCCCGCCAGCCGCGCGGCGCAGAGGAGGAGCAGGTAGTCCATCAGGGCGTTCAGCACGAATACGCTGTCGATGTAGATGACCGTCACGCCGCTCCCGCCCCCTTTTTCCAAGAGATATTATAGGACACGCGGACCGGGAAAGCGGTCGCAATCTGCAGGGCGGTTTCCCACGAAAAAAGGCGCCGCTTCCGCGGCGCCTTTCCGGCAGTTTTTCTCAGTTCCAAAGGTCGTCGAACAGGCCTCCGCCGCCGCT
>CAJUOD010000023.1:27300-30834 GCA_910587875.1 uncultured Oscillibacter sp.
GCGTCGTCCTGGGCGGGTCCGGCTCCGGCGTGGGGTCCGGCTCCGGGGTTGGAGCGGGTGTGGGAGTCGTGGGCTTGGGGGAGGGCCCGTAGCCCTCATGGCTCTCGCCGGGGGCGGGGACATAGGGCTCGCTGGGCGCGGTGATCCCGCTGTCGGGGTTGTTGGGATCCGCGGGATTCAGCGGGTCCAGGGGGTCCACCGGAGGCAGGCCGTTGTGGGCGGGACAGCCGCCGATGGGATTTGTCTCCGAGACCTCGGTGAGCTTCTCCAGATTGCTGATGAGATAGGCGTCGTCCTCCGCCTTGATGCTGGGGCCGTAGTCCTCCCGGACATAGTCCAGGTAGGCCCGTTCCTCCACCACCTCCAGGGGGCAGGATTCCGTAGCCAGGCAGTGGCCCTCGGTGCAGTAGGACACCACCTTGTGCATGGTGCACTCCTCCGTGGGCCCGGTGCCCGCCGCCGCCGTAAACGTGGCGATCCGGCCTCCCCGGGGGTCCGCCTCACAGGCCGCAGAGGGCAGCATGCCGCTGTCCAGGCAGACCTTGATAGTCGTCAGCCCCGTGGCGGGCTTGTTCTCGAAGTCCTTGTCCGGCAGGTCGTCGTGAAGGGGCTGCATGACCTTTTTCCACATGGTGATGGCCGGGTTTCCGTTGTAGCTGATGCGCTCCGGGTCCTCATAGCCCGTCCAGACCGCCGCCACGTAGTAGGGGGTGAAGCCCACGAAGTAGCGATCCTTGGCATCGTTAGTGGTTCCGGTTTTTCCGGCGATGTGCATGCCGCCGAATTTCGCCGAGCTGCCCGTACCGGCGGCCACAGCGTTTTTCAGCATGTCCGTCATCAGGTAGGCCGTGGTCTCCTTCATAGCCACGTGGCTCTCGCTTTCGTTTTCCAGCACCGTGACCTCCTGCCCGGTGGTCTTGTCCACACGGGTGACCCGGATGTAGGTCCGGGGCTCGTTATAGATGCCGTTGTTGACGAAGCAGGCGTAGGCCGCCGCCATTTCCACGGTATTCAGGCCGTGGGACAGGCCGCCCATGGCCAGGGGGCTGATGGCCATATCGTCCACCACCAGGCCTAAGTTCAGGTTTTCCGTGGCAAAACGGTAAGCCTCCTCCACCCCCACGGACTGGAGGGCCTGGACGGCGATGGTGTTGATGGACCGCTGGATGCCATAGCGGACGGTGCACATACCCGTATAGCCGACGCCCGAGTTCTTGGGCCAGGGATTCCCGTTGAGCTCCTGGACCGGGTAGTTGTCAAAGATGGAGCCCTGGGTGATGGTCCCCGCGTCCAGGGCCGGGGCGTAGGCCGTCAGGGGCTTCATGGAGGAGCCCACCTGCCGCTTGGCGGTGGCGCAGTTCCAGCCCAGGTTCTCCTGCTTCTCCCCCACCTTGCCCACCATGGCCACGATGTCCGCCGTGTAGGGGTCCAGGATGGTGATGGCCGACTGGAGCTGCTGCCCGTTCCGGGAAGTCACGTCCAGGTTGCTCCGGTCCTCGTAAATACTCTCCGCCAGGGCCTGGATGTCCGGGTCCAGGGTGGTGTAGATCCGGTAGCCGCTGTTGTAGAGGCGCTTCATGGCCTCCTTTTTCTCAATGCCCTGATCCGCCGCCAGGTCCGCCGACACGTCGTTGATGACCTGGTCCACAAACCAGGAGTTGATTTCCACGCCTCCGGTGACCTTCTCCACGATATCCTTGGCGGAGGTGGACCCGTCGGCAAAGTGGAGAACCTCCGCCTTGGCGGCGTCAGCCTGGGCCTGGGTGATATAGGGCAAACCCGTCTCCGGGTTGATCACGTCCTCGTTCGCCATCCGGTCCAGGATGGTTTCCTGGCGCTCCTTGTTCTTCTCCCGGGGGGTGACTTTGGTGCCGTCCTCCCGGGTGTAGGTGATATCGTACAGGGGCCCGTAGATGGAGGGGTTGTTGGTGATGGCGATGATACAGGCGCTCTCCGCCAGGTCCAGGTCCTTGGCGTCCTTGCCAAAGTAGAACTGGGCCGCCGTCTGCACGCCGTAGCAGCCCTGGCCCAGGTAGATGTCGTTCAGGTACTGGTTCAGGATAAATTCCTTTGTATAATTCTTCTCAAACTCCAGGGCCCGGAAAATCTCCCGGACCTTCCGGTTGACATAGGGCTTGTTATCCTCCGTCATATTTTTCAGCACCTGCTGAGTCAGGGTGGACCCGCCGTAGCTGCCGTCTCCAGTAATCAGCTCTTTCACCGCGCCCAGGGTCCGCCGCCAGTCCACGCCCTCGTGCTGGAAGAACCGGTGGTCCTCAATGGCCACAGCGGCCTGCCACAGGTAGGGAGAGATCTCGTCGAAGTCCACCAGGATGCGGTTCTCCGGGCCGTGGATGCTCTGGAGCTCCTTCCAGGCCCCCGTCTCCTTGTCCTGGTAGTAGATGAAGGAGCTGAGCTGCATGGTGTAGTCCTCGGCCCGGACCTCCACGTTGGGGACCACCACGGTCTCGATATACTCCTTAAAGAAATGCAGGCCGATCAGCGCCGTGCAGACGCCCACAATCAAAACCGTCCACAGCGTGATGAAGGTCCACTTCACGATTCCCAGAACGATGCCCAAAGCGGTGGGCCGCCTGCGCTTCCTGCGCCGGGGGGGCTGCTGAGGGGGTTCTCTTCTTCCGTGCTGCTGCTCCAAAGTAACGAATACCTCCTTTAAGCCGGGGTCCTCGCCGCCGCCCATCTCCGGGGCGGCGAACGTCAAAGCCAGTCTCTGCCAGGGCTCCCAGAAAATGCTGGAGCCCCTTGTTTTCTATTGTACCATCCCCTGTCAATATTGAAAATGTCGGATTTCGCCGAAAAAAAGTTTCCGCATCGCATGGATTTATGGATTTTGGGCAGACTAACTCCCGTCGGCGCTGTCAACTTTCCGTCTTTTTCACGAATTATTCTCTTGCAATTGCCGCTGTTTCCGTGTAAAATACAGTTGAGCCCAGAAAAGGAGGCCCTGTATGAGTGAAGATTTCGGCCCCACCTTCCTGACCGTCACCGACGAGGAGGGCAAGGAGCTGGTCCTGGAGTTCATGGACGCCCTGGAGTACAACGGACAGCTCTACCAAGCCTTCTTCCCCGCCGAGACCGAGGGGGAGGAGGACGACCCGGACGCCGGGCTGGTGATTTTGAAGGTCCTCCACGAGGACGGCGAGGACACCCTCTCTACTCTGGACTCCGACGAGGAGCTGGAGGCGGTGTACGACCTCTTCATGGAGTCCCTGTTCGACGGCGAGGAGTAACCCCCCCCATAACCACATACGGAAAGTACCCTGCGGGGTGCGTGATAGATCTTTTTTTAACCCACATTTCGTTATAAGGGACGCTGGATCAGCCCGTGGTTCGCAGGCCTCCCGGCTGCCGTTCGCGGCTGGAAGTTGGAAGCGGTAAAGCGCGCTGGAGGCGACCCACCTGTCCTTGAAGGTGCAGGTTATAACGGGGTCTACACGGCTCTCGCGGGGTACTATTATGCCCATATGGCGGCTTCCTGAGCGTGTCCTATCGGCAGATTTTATTTTGTAGGGG
>CAJUOD010000024.1 GCA_910587875.1 uncultured Oscillibacter sp.
CTCCAAGCTCTTGGCCCGGGAGGGCATCAAGCACAACCTCCTCAACGCCAAGCACCACGAGAAGGAGGCGGAGATCGTGGCCCAGGCGGGCAAGCTGGGGGCCGTCACCGTGGCCACCAACATGGCGGGCCGCGGCACCGACATCATGCTGGGGGGCAACGCCGAGTACCTGGCCCGGGCGGACCTGACCAAGGCGGGGTATTCCGAGGAGGTCATCGTGGACGCCACGGGCTACGCCGACACGGACAATCAGGAAATTCTGGAAGCCCGGAAGCTCTTCGCCGAGAAGCTGGCCCAGCACAAGGCGGAGATCGCCAGCGAGGCGGACCAGGTCCGGGAGGCCGGAGGCCTCTTCATCATCGGCACGGAGCGCCACGAGTCCCGCCGGATTGACAACCAGCTCCGGGGCCGGGCAGGCCGCCAGGGGGACCCCGGCGAGACCCGGTTCTACATCTCCCTGGAGGACGATTTGATGCGCCTCTTCGGCGGGGACCGGATCACCAACATGATGGAGCGGTTCGACCTAGATGAGGACACGCCCATCGAAAATAAAATGCTGACCCGCGCCATCGAAAACGCCCAGACCACTGTGGAGTCCCGGAACTTCCAGTCCCGGAAATCCGTGCTGGAATACGACGACGTGATGAACAAGCAGCGGGAGCTGATCTACAGCCAGCGCCGCCAGGTCCTGGACGGCATGGACATCAAGGACACGGTGCTGAACATGATGCACACCTCCATCGGGAACCACGTCAGCCTGGCCTTCGGCGAACAGCAGCATTTGGACGCCGCCGGATACCGGGAGATGCTCCGGGGCTTGGAGGGCATGTACTTCGCCAAGGGCGCCGTGAGCATCCCCGAGGCCGAGATCTCCCAAAAGAGCCAGGAGGACTTCGACGAGGCCTTCATTGCCGCCGCCGAGGGCTTCTATGAGAACAAGGAGGCGGAGATTACCAGCCCCATTATGCGGGAGCTGGAGCGGGTCATCATGCTCCGGGTGGTGGATGAGTACTGGATGGACCACATCGACGCCATGGACGACCTGAAACAGGGCATCCGGCTCCAGTCCTACGGCAACAACAACCCGGTGGACGTGTACAAGCGGGAGTCCCTGGACATGTTCGAGGAGATGATCGCCGCCATCCAGGACGAGACCGTCCGGCGGCTGTACTCCGTGCGCCTGCGGAAGGACGAGGAGGTCAAGCGGGAGCGCGTGGCCAAGGGCATGGTGGAAAACGTCGGCGGCGACGGCACCAAGCCGAAAAAGCAGCCCACCCGGGTGGTGAAGATCGGCCGGAATGACCCCTGCCCCTGCGGCAGCGGGCTGAAGTGGAAGAAGTGTACTTGTCCTGAATACCATCAAAATTGATGGAGTTTGTACTCGCCCTTCGGGCGGGGCGGCCCCTGCCATGAAGATGGCTGGGCAATGCACCCCCCATTCTCTCTTTTGCGAAAAGAGAGAATGCGCCGTGCGCGGTGGAAGAGAGAAAACGAGGGGCGCGGAAGTTGTGCTTCCGGTTTCACGAATGTCTTCTACCCGCGGCGTAATTTTAGCGGGAGTGGGCAAAGACTGAATGGACCGCCTTCCTCTTTCCGCTGCCGCTCATGTGGCGCTTGTAGGGGCGGACCTGTGTGTCCGCCCTTCCCTGCGGGCCTTTGAAAGGAAAGGACTACCACATATGGACAAGAATAACGACAGCGTCCTCTTTTTGCTCCAGGATATCAAAGAAATCCTGCTGGGAATCGCCCTGATTTTGCTGGCTGTTGCTGTGGGCGTCATGGAACGGCTTTTGAGAGATGCGGATTTCGAGGTCGGGGGTATCTGTTTGATGGTGTCTATTTTACTTTTTGCCTATGGAGGCTTCCACGTCTGGAACGGCTGGACCGCCCACAAGCTGATGGAAAAGAACGCCGAACCCCAAAAACAGGAGGAACAGGGAGGTCCCCATGCCCTTTGAAACCCATGAACAAAACGGCTTGGTCTGGCTGACCGCTTCCAATCTGAGCGGCGTCCACCATGGCTTTTCCACCCGCCTGGGCGGGGTCTCCCCGGCCCCCTGGGACAGCCTGAACCTCCGCCCCGGCATGGGGGACGGGCGGGAGGCCCTTTTGGAAAACTATCGCCGCTTCTGCGCCGCCATCGGGGCGGATCTCGAGCGGACCGTCCTCTCCCGGCAGGTCCACGAGACCAACGTCCGGGTCTGCACCGAGGCCGACGCCGGGAAGGGCCTCTTCCGGGAGCGTGACTATGACAGCGCCGACGCGCTGGTCACCGATGTTCCCGGTTTGACCCTCTTCGTCTTCTCCGCCGACTGCGGGACGGTGCTCCTCCACGACCCGGACGCCGGGGCCGTAGGGGCCGCTCACGCCGGGTGGCGGGGCTGCGCCGGGGGCATCGTGGAGAAGACCGTCCAAGAAATGGCCCGTCTCTATGGATCCAGGCCGGAGCGGCTCCAAGCCGCCCTGGGGCCCTGCATCGGGCAGTGCTGCTTTGAGAGCGACGAGGACGTCCCCGCCGCCATGCGGGAGGCCCTGGGCCGGGAGGCGGAGCCGTATCTCGAAAGGCGAGGCCCCAAGTGGCACGTGGACCTGGAGGGTTTAAACCGCCAATGGCTTCTCCGGTCGGGAGTCCTGCCGGAAAATATCGAAGCCTCCGGCCTCTGCACCGCCTGCCGCCGGGACCTGTTCTGGTCCCACCGGAAGCTGGGGGAGGCCCGGGGCGTCCAATGCGCGGCCATTACGGCCGGAGTGAAATAGGATCGGTTTTATGAAGCTATCAAAGATCATGGCCGTCGCGCTGGCGGTGGCCTGTCTGCTGACGGGCTGCTGGCAGGAGGAGCCCCCGGAGGAGCCGGAGGACGCGCTGCCGCCCTTTGAGGCGGAGGAGCCGGTGAAGGAGGCCAAGTCCGTCCTGCCGGAGCGCTTCGCCCTGCCCTGCATGCCGGGGCGGACCCTGGACCCCATCGACTGCGCCGACGGGATGCAGCAGGTGGCGGCGTCCCTGCTGTACGAGGGCCTGTTCCGCCTGGACGGGCGTTTCGAGCCCCAGCCCTGCCTGTGCGTCAGCTACACCCATGACGACGCCGCCCTCCGCTACACCTTTGACCTCCGCCCGGGAGTGGAGTTCTCGGACGGCTCGCCTCTGACGGCCCGGGATGTGAAGGCCAGCCTGGACCGGGCCAGGGATTCCGACCGCTACCGGAGCCGCCTTGCCGGGATTTCCTCCGTCAGCGCCAATGGGGACAGCGTGACCGTCTCCCTGAGCAGCCCCAACGCCGCCCTGGCCGCCCTGCTGGACGTGCCCATTGTGAAGTCCGGGACCCAGGAGGGCCCGGCCCCTATCGGTACCGGCCCCTACTTCTACGCCGAGGAGGAGACCGGGGCCTACCTCATCGCCAACCAGTCCTGGTGGCGGGGGGAGAGCCAGCCCGTGGACCGGATCGCCCTGGTGGAGGCCCCGGACGACGACGCCATGCTCTACCGCTTTTCCTCCCACGAGGTCCAGCTCATCACGGCGGACCTCACCGGCGTGCTGGCGGTGAGCACCACCGGCAGCGTGGGCTGCGCGGACGCGGACACCACGGTCATGCAGTATATAGGCTGCAACACCGCCCGGGCGCCCCTGGACAGCCCCTCCCTCCGGCGGGCCCTGTCAGCGGGGATTGACCGGGAGAATATCGCAGGAGCCTACCTCTCGGGCCACGGGAAGGCCGCGTTCTTCCCGGTGTCCCCGGTGTCCTCCCTGTATCCGGCGGCGCTGGAGGAGGCCTACTCTCCGGACGGCTTCTCCTCCGCCCTGACGGAGAGCGGCTATGCCGCCGAAGCCCCTCTGACCCTGCTGGTGAACGAGGAGAACGGCTTTAAAACCGCCATCGCCGCCCACCTGGCGGAGAGCTGGACCGCCGGGGGCGTGCCAGTGGAGGTCCGGGCCCTGCCCTGGGAGGAGTACGCCGCCGCCCTGGCCGCCGGGGACTTCGACCTTTACTATGGGGAGGCCCGCCTCTCCGCCGACTGGAATTTGACCAGCCTGCTGGAGCCGGGCGGGGCGCTGAACTACGGCCACTGGTCCCACCCGGACACCAGCCGCCTCCTACAAGAGCTGGCCGGGGCCCAGGACCGGACGGCGGCCATGCGGGCCCTGTGCGCCCACCTGAAGGACCAGGTCCCCATTCTGCCGGTGTGCTTCAAGTCCACCTCCGTGCTGACCCAGGCGGGGGTGGCGGAGGGCCTCCAGCCCACGGCGGCGGAGCCCTTCTACGCCCTGGGGCAGTGCGTGATCCACCTGAAAGAGAAGTGACGAAGAGGCTCCCGGCCTGAGCCGGGGGCCTCTTCTTGAAAACGGACGTGAAAAGGCCGCCGTGTCAAAAACACGGCGGCCTTTCAAGCTGCTTAGTAGTAACGCTTCTTGTTCTTGCGGGCGGCCTCAGACTTCTTGCGCCGCTTCACGCTGGGACTCTCATAATGCTCTCTTTTCCGGACCTCGGCCAGGACGCCGGCCTTGGCGCAGCTGCGCTTGAAACGCTTCAGCGCGCTGTCGATGGATTCATTTTCCTTCACATGGATCTCAGACATCTATATTTTCCCTCCCTCCGAGGTATCCGGCTAACTCCAGGATACTTTAAGGGCCATGTATTATGGCTTCAACATCGCTATTATACAGATTTGGAGGAAACTTGTCAAGAGCAATTCCAAAATCTCTGTTTCATATAATCTGCCCGGGAAGCGGGGCGGAAAATCAGGGAATTTTTTACCGGAAAAGGGCCTGTATCCCGCCCAGGACGGCGCTTTTGGCGAAAATGACGAAGAAAACAAAAAATTTTCTATTGACAAACTGCCGAAAATCCTGTATCTTTATGCCCAACAGCAAAGCAACGAAACGCGATGACAGGGAGAAAGTCCTTTTCCGTACGCTTCAGAGAGCCGCCGGATGCTGCGAGACGGCGCGGAGGGGGAGGACGTCACTGGCCCTCGAGCGGTTCCGCTGAGACCCCCGGTTTAGGCGGAGACGGCCGGCCTCGTTATTGGCCAAAGCCTTGTTTGAGGCTGTGAGGGCCGTTGGGCAACCGGCGGCTGAACCAGGGTGGTACCGCGTGTTGATTGACACGCCCCTGACTCCAAGGAGTCGGGGGCGTTTTCTTATCCCCTGACGGATCCGATACCATATTCTGCTAGGAGGACGCTTCCATGAAACCCGGATTTGAAAAGTACATTCCCTTCCAGCCCCAGCCCATTCGGGGCCGCACCTGGCCGGACCGGAGAATTACCAAGGCTCCCGTCTGGTGCTCCGTGGACCTGCGGGACGGCAACCAGGCGCTGATCGACCCCATGAATCTGGCGGAGAAGCTGGAGTATTTCCACACGCTGGTGGACATCGGGGTCAAGGAGATTGAGATTGGCTTCCCCTCCGCCAGCGAGACGGAGTATGAGATCTGCCGGGAGCTCATCGAGGGCGGGCACATCCCCGACGACGTGACCATCCAGGTGCTGGTCCAGGCCCGGGAGCACCTCATCCGGAAGACCTTTGAGGCCATCCGGGGCGCCAAGAACGTGATTCTCCACTTCTACAACTCCACCTCCACCCTCCAGCGGAAGGTGGTCTTCCACATGGACTGCGAGGGCATCACGAAAATCGCCACCGACGCGGCGGACCTGATCTACGAGATGAGCCAGCCCGTCATCGCCGAGGGCATGAACCTGCGCTACGAGTACTCTCCCGAGTCCTTCATGGGCACGGAGATGGACTATGCCGTGGAGATCTGCCAGGCCGTCCTGGACCACCTCCATGCCACGCCGGAGAAGAAGGTCATCCTGAACCTCCCCACCACAGTGGAGAACTGCATGCCCAACCAGTTTGCCGACATGCTGGAGTACTTCTGCCGGAAGATTCCCGGCCGGGATCGGGCCATCATCTCCCTCCATCCCCACAACGACCGGGGCTGCGGCGTGGCCACCACGGAGATGGGCCTGCTGGCCGGAGCCGACCGGGTGGAGGCCACCCTCTTCGGCAACGGCGAGCGCACCGGAAACGTGGACATGGTGACCCTGGCCATGAATATGTATACCCAGGGCGTGGACCCGGAGCTGGACTTCTCCAACATCAATCAAATCAAAGAGATGTTCGAGCGGTGCACCAAGATGCCCGTAGGCGACCGCCAGCCCTACGCGGGCAAGCTGGTGTTCACGGCCTTCTCCGGCAGCCACCAGGACGCCATCAACAAGGGCGTCCAGTATATGAAGACCTCCGGCACGGAGTACTGGGAGATCCCGTATCTCCCCATCGACCCCGCCGACGTGGGCCGGGAGTACGAGCCCATTATCCGCATCAACTCCCAGTCCGGCAAGGGCGGCGCGGCCTATATCATGGAGCACGACTTCGGCTTCGACCTGCCCAAGTCCATGCAGCCTGAGTTCGGCCACATCGTCCAGGTGGAGACGGACAAGGTGGGCAAGGAGGTCGCCCCGGAGCGGATCAACGAGCTGTTCCACCAGGAGTACGTGGACATCCGCCGGCCCTATCAGCTCCTCAAGCACGCCTTCAAGGAGACCGTGGACGCCGAGGGCCACTCCCACGTGGCCTTCCAGGGGACCCTCCGGCACACGGACACGGTCTTCGAGGTCTCCGGCGAGGGCAACGGCCCCATCGACGCCTTCTTCAACGCCATCCAGGGAGAGAAAATTGACCGCTTCACCTTCCTGGACTACACCTCCCACGCCATCACCGACGGTTCCGACTCCCAGGGCGTGGCGTATATTCTCCTTCAGGACCGGCGCACCGGCAAGCAGTACTGGGGCGTGGGCCTGAGCCACAACATCAACCTGGCGCCCCTCCGGGCCATCCTGTCCGCCATCAACCGGGCCAAGCGGGCGTAAGCGGATATTCAAGAATCAATAAGGAGCGTGACAACAAATGGGAATGACCATGACGCAGAAAATCCTGGCGAAGCACGCCGGGCTGGATTCCGTCCGGGCCGGGCAGCTCATCCAGGCAAAGCTGGACCTGGTGCTGGGCAACGACATCACCACCCCGGTGGCGGTCAACGAGTTCGAGGCCGCGGGCTTCGACAAAGTGTTTGACAAAAGCAAAATTGCCCTGGTGATGGACCACTTCGCCCCCAACAAGGACATCAAGGCTGCGGCCCAGTGCAAGCAGTGCCGCGCTTTCGCCCGGCGGTTTGACATCGACAACTACTTCGACGTGGGGGAGATGGGCATTGAGCACGCCCTGCTGCCGGAAAAGGGCCTGGTTGCCCCCGGCGAGGCCGTCATCGGCGCGGACTCCCACACCTGCACCTACGGGGCCCTGGGGGCCTTCTCCACCGGCGTGGGCTCCACGGACATGGGCGCCGCCATGGCGGCGGGGGAGACCTGGTTCAAGGTGCCCTCCGCCATCAAGGTAAACCTGACGGGAAAGCTCCGGCCCTTCGTCTCCGGCAAGGACGTGATCCTGACCCTCATCGGCATGATCGGCGTGGACGGGGCCCGGTACCAGTCCCTGGAGTTTGCCGGGCCCGGCGTTGGGGAGCTCTCCATCTACGACCGGCTGACCATCTCCAACATGGCCATTGAGGCCGGAGCGAAAAACGGCATCTTCCCCGTGGACGAGATTACGAAGGCCTACGTTTCGGAACGGGTCAGCCGCCCCTGGACCGCCTATGAGGCGGACCCGGATGCGGAGTATGAGCGGACCGTGGACATCGACCTCTCCCAGGTGGACTGCACCGTGGCTTATCCCCACCTCCCCGAGAACGCCCACAGCGTCCGGGAGGGGAAGGACATCCGGATTGACCAGATTGTCATCGGCTCCTGCACCAACGGACAGCTTCCCGACCTGGAGGCCGCCGCCGCCATCCTGAAGGGCCGGCACCTGGCCCGGGACGTCCGGGGCATCATCATCCCCGCCACCATGAATGTCTACCGCCAGTGCATGAAGCAGGGCCTTACCGATATTTTCCTGGATGCGGGCTGCATCGTCTCCACGCCCACCTGCGGGCCCTGCCTGGGCGGCTACATGGGCATCCTGGCGGCGGGAGAGCGCTGCGTCTCCACCACGAACCGGAATTTCGTGGGCCGCATGGGCCACGTGGACAGCGAGGTCTATCTGGCCTCTCCCGCCGTGGCCGCCGCGTCGGGCATCGCGGGCCACATCTGCCATCCTGAGGAGGTTTAAATATGAATGTACAGGGAACCGTCCATAAATACGGGGATCACGTGGACACGGACGTCATCATCCCCGCCCGCTACCTGAATACCCCGGACCACAAGGAGCTGGCAGCCCACTGCATGGAGGACATCGACAAGGAGTTCATCCACAAAGTAAAGCCCGGCGACGTCATGGTGGCAGGGGTCAACTTCGGCTGCGGCTCCTCCCGGGAGCACGCCCCCATCGCCATCAAGGCCAGCGGGGTCAGCTGCGTCATCGCGGCTACCTTCGCCCGGATTTTCTACCGGAACGCCATCAACATCGGCCTGGCCATCCTGGAGTGCCCCGCGGCAAGCACGGGCATCTCAGACGGGGACCAGGTGTCCGTGGACTTTGACACGGGCGTCATCACCAACGAGACCAAACACGAGACTTATCAGGCGGAGCCCTTCCCGCCGTTCATCAAGGACATGATCGAAAAGGGCGGACTCATGGCCTCCCTGAAGGCCGGAAAGGCGGGCGTATGAATAAGACTATCGCCGTCATCCGGGGCGATGGCATCGGCCCCGAAATCGTAAGCGAGGCCATGGGCGTGCTGGACGCCGTGGCGGAAAAGTTCGGACATTCCTTCACCTACCGGGAGGCCCCCATGGGGGGCTGCGCCATCGACGAATTCGGCGTGCCCCTGCCGGACGAGAGCCTTGCAACCTGCCTGGCTGCCGACAGCGTGCTGCTGGGGGCCGTGGGCGGCCCCAAGTGGGACAGCCAGCCCGCCGCCAACCGCCCCGAGCGGGGCTTGCTGAAGCTCCGCAGCTCCATGGGTCTGTACACCAACGTCCGGCCCGCCCGGATGTTTGCCGACCTCTCCGCCGCCTGCCCCCTCCGGGCGGACATCGCGGCGAAGGGCATTGACTTCGTGGTGGTCCGGGAGCTTATCGGCGGCATGTACTTCGGCGAGCACACCACCTCCCAGGTGGACGGGGAGCTGAAGGCCACGGACGTGTGCTCCTACGCCGAGCACGAGGTCCGCCGGGTGGCGAAAGTGGCCTTCGACATGGCCCGGAAGCGCCGGAAGCGGGTGACCTCCGTCGACAAGGCCAACGTGCTGGACACCTCCCGCCTGTGGCGGAAGACCGTGGAAGAGGTGGCGAAGGAGTACCCGGACGTGGAGCTCCTCCACATGTACGTGGACAACGCCTCCATGCAGATTGTCCGGGACCCCAGCCAGTTTGACGTGATTGTGACGGAGAACCTCTTCGGAGATATCCTCTCCGACGAGGCCAGCCAGATCACCGGGTCCATCGGCATGATTCCCTCCTCCAGCATGGGAGAGGGGACAAGGGGCCTCTACGAGCCCATTCACGGCTCCGCCCCGGACATCGCCGGGCAGGACAAGGCCAACCCCATCGGCACCATCCTGGCGGCGGCCATGATGCTGCGCTACAGCTTCGACATGGCGGCGGAGGCCGACGCGGTGGAAGCCGCCGTGGACCAGACCCTGAAGGCGGGCTTCCGCTGCGGGGACATTATGAACGAGGGCGGGAAGCTCCTGGGCTGCAAGGCCATGGGGGCGGAGATCCGGGCCCGTATTTGAACATGAAAAATTGAAGGGGGAGGCTGTTCAGCCTCCCCCTTTCGAGTCGTTTATTCTTTCAAATTTGCCAGAGCCTCGGGGTTGTTCGAGATAATCTCGCCAACAGTCGGACAGCTTTCCAGGTCCGGGCAGTCCCCGCAGGTCGCCGCACCCTTTTTTAGGGCGCACCGGCGAATCTCGCACATTTGGTCGCAAAATACCGTCTTCATTCCCTCGACGCGGCAGCCCTGGCAGTTGATATGCTCCGGCAGGATGGGAGCGTCATTTAACTCGGCCCACAGCTTGGCGGTTTTCTCCCGCAGCGCCTGGTCGTCATGGAGGGTCGCAAGGTACGCGTCGCATTTCTCACAGTCCAGCCCGCAGTATCCAATCATGTCTCTCATGGCTATGTACCTCCTGAAAATTTCGCTGCCATGTTGGAGTATACCATAGGCTCTGGGTTAATGCAACCCGCGAAACCGCTGGGTTTCCCCTTTGACAAAGGCCGACCTATTTGCTATGATGGGACCATCAACTAGGAGAGGAGCGGGACCATGCGAAATGTGAAATACGGAAAGTGCGTCCGCTGCGGCAAAACCTACGAGGCCACGCCGGACCTGACCACCTGCGAGTGCGGGGGCATCCTGGATATCACCTATGACTACGACTACATCAAATCCCGTCTGACCAAGGAGGCCCTGGCAAGCCGGGCGGAGCGGTCCATGTGGCGCTACCGGGAGCTGCTGCCCATTGAGGAGACGACGGCCCCCACGCCCCTCCGGGTGGGCTGGTCCCCCCTTTACGAGGAGCCCCGTCTGGCAGAGGCCCTGGGCCTGGGCCGCCTCTACGTGAAGGACGACGGGCAGAATCCCACGGCCTCCCTCAAAGACCGGGCCAGCGCCATGGCGGTGGCCAAGGCCCGGGAGGCCGGGGCCAAGGTGATTGCCTGCTCCTCCACAGGCAATGCCGCCTCGTCTCTGGCGGGCAATGCGGCGGCGGCGGGGCTGGAGACCTTTATCTTCGTCCCCTCCCGGGCCCCTAAAGGGAAGGTGGCCCAGCTCATGACCTTCGGAGCCACGGTGATCTCCGTCCAAGGGAGCTATGAGGAGACCTTTGAGCTTTCCAAACAGGCCATCGACAAATGGGGCTGGTACAACCGCAACGCCGCCATCAACCCCTACCTCTCCGAGGGCAAGAAGACCGTGGCCTTGGAGATCATGGAGCAGCTGAACTGGGAGGTCCCGGACTACATCGCCATCTCCGTGGGGGACGGCTGCACCATCGCCGGGCTCTGGAAGGGCCTCAAGGACCTCCACGCCATCGGCTTCATCGACCAGCTACCCCGGCTCATCTCCGCCCAGGCGGCGGGCTGCTGCCCGCTGAACCGGGCTATTGAGACGGATACGCCCTGGGAGCCCATGGAGGAGAACACTCTGGCGGACTCCATCGCCGTGGGCGTGCCCCGGAATGCCGACAAGGCCCTCATGGCCATTCGGGAGTCCCACGGCCTGACGGTGAATGTGACGGACCAGGAGATCATGGCCGCCCAGCAGCTGCTGGGCCGGACCTGCGGCGTCTTCGGCGAGCCCGCCGGGGTCACCGGCACGGCGGGGGTCAGGAAGCTCTGCGAGGCCGGAGTCATCGGAAAACAGGACACGGTGGTCTCCGTGGTGACGGGGAACGGCCTGAAGGACGTAGCAAACGCCATCGCCGCCTGTGGGGAGCCCATCACCATCCCCTCCGACATGGACCGGCTGCTGGCGGCCTTCGCGGAAAAGGGCGTCCGGGCGGAGGGAGTATGACCCTCCGGCCATACCGCCCCTCCGACCTGGGGGAGATCCTGGAGCTGTTTTATGACACGGTGCATACGGTAAACGCCAGGGACTACACGCCGGAGCAGCTGGACGCCTGGGCGGACGGCGCGCCGGACCTTGAGGAGTGGGGCCGGACGCTTTCGGAGCACACCGCCTTTGTGGCGGTGGAGGACGGGAAAATCCTGGGCTTCGGGGACATCGACGCCTCGGGCTATCTGGATCGTCTGTATGTCCACAAGGATTTTCAGCGCCGGGGAATCGCCTCCGCCCTGTGCGAGGCCCTGGAGGGGGCGGTGGAGGCGGAGCGCATCGTGACCCACGCCTCCGTTACCGCCCGGCCGTTTTTCGAGAAACGGGGCTACCGGGTCATCCGGGAGCGGCGGGTGGTCCGGCATGGAGTGCCCATGACGAATTACCGGATGGAGAAGCGGCCCCCTGCACAAAACGCCTGTTACTGAGCAGAAAACGCCGTTGCCTCCCGAGGGGAAACGGCGTATGATATCCTGTGAAACCGTATCCCGGAATTGGAGGGGATTCCCATGAACACAGCCTTTGACGCCCACTGCTGGGCGGAGATCGATCTGGACGCCCTGGCCCATAACTTCCGCCTGATTCAGGAGAAGGCGACCCCGGCGGCGGTCTGCGCCGTGGTGAAGGCCGACGCCTACGGCCACGGGGACCGGATGGTCGCCCGCACCCTGGCTGAGGCCGGGGCGGCCTGGTTTGCCGTGTCCTCCCTGGCTGAGGCCCGGCACCTGCGCCGCAGCGGCGTCGAACAGCCCATTTTGATCCTGGGCATGACCCGCCCGGAGTGCGCCGGGACCTTGGCGGCGGAGCGCATCACCCAGGCGGTCTACAGCCCGGAGTACGCCCGGGCCCTGTCCCAGGCGGCGGAGGCCGCCGGGGTGAGGGTGGAGGGCCACCTGAAAATCGACACCGGCATGGGCCGCATCGGCTTCGGGGCCTGCCGGGACTTCGAGGGGGCGGTGTCCGGCCTCCTGGAGTGCCGGAGCCTGCCGGGCCTTGCCGTCACCGGCGCGTTCCAGCACTTCTCCGTGGCGGACTCCCTGACGGAGGAGGACCGCCGCTACACCGAAGGGCAGTATGCCCTGTTCCGCCGGGTGGTGGATCGCCTGGAGGCGGCGGGACCCCTGGAGATTGTCCACTGTTCCAACTCGGCGGGCCTCACGGCCCACCCGGAGTGGAGCTGTGACATGGTCCGGGCCGGGGTCATCCTCTACGGGCAGGACCCCAGCGCCGAGGTGGCCTTCCCCGGCCTGAAGCCCGTCATGGCCCTGAAAACTGTGGTCAGTCAAGTGAAGGACCTGGCCCCCGGGGACTGCGTGGGCTACGGCCGGGCCTACACCGCGGACCGCGCCCTGCGGGCGGCCACCGTCTGCTGCGGCTACGCCGACGGCTATTTCAGGAGCCTGTCCAACCTGGGCATCGCCTCCCTCCACGGCAGGCCCGCCCCGGTCCTGGGCCGGGTGAGCATGGACCAGATCGTCCTGGACGCCTCCGCCGTTCCCGAGGTCTCCGCCGGAGACGAGGCCACGCTCCTGGGCCCCGCCCCCGCCGACGGCTTCGCCCAGGCGGCGGAGAAGGCCGGGACCATCTCCTATGAGCTCCTCTGCGCCGTGGCCCGCCGGGTGCCCCGGGTCTACCTCCGGGGCGGCGAGGCCGTGGAGGTCCTGGACTACCTGGACAAGGAGTAAAGAACTGGCCTTGACGGCCAGGTATTTCCATGCTATCATCAGTTCCAGCCCGTCCCCGGGAAGTGCTTTCTGACCGGAGGACTTGGATGTCATATCTGTCGATCTGGCGGCGAGGTGCTTTCCGAGCCGTAAGAGGAGAGAGCGGGACGCGGAAGTTCTCCGGGTCCGGTCATGCTGTGCGTTCACGGCCCCTCTGCCAGACGGCGGAGGGGCTTTGCTTTTTGGAAAAGGAGGGAAGTCTATATGGAGACCCGCGTCGCCGTCGTGGCGGTCATCGTCCGGGAGGCGGATTCCGTGGCGGCGCTGAACGCCCTGCTGCACCAGTATGAGAGCGCCGTTATTGGGAGAATGGGCGTTCCCTGCCGGGAGCGGGGGATCCGGCTCATCAGCGTGGCCCTGGACGCCCCGGCGGACGTGATTTCCGCCCTGTCCGGGAAGATCGGCCGCCTGCCCGGCGTGACGGCCAAGACCGTCTACGCGCCTCCTTTTTCTTGAAAGAAAAAGGAGCAAAAAGAACTTTGGCGCGCTCTGATTGCCTGGCATTCGTTCAGGCCGAAGCGACGGCAACGAAGAAACGCTAGGAGGAAACGATTATGAAAACCCTGAAGACCCTGGCTCTTGCCCTGGCCCTGCTGCTGGCCCTCTCCGGCTGCGGCGTCATCACCAGCGACGACGGCCCCACCCAGGTGGTGGGAGGCTCCGCCCCGGCGGAGGAGGAACAGCCCTCCCAGGAGGAGGCCCAGCCGGAGGAAGTGCCTGTTGAGGATGTCCAGCTCCGCGTGGGGGCTTTGAAGGGCCCCACCGCCATGGGCCTGATCCGCATGATCTCCGACGACGGGGTCAACAGCTACACGTTGGCTGGGTCCGCCGACGAGCTGACTCCCAAGCTCATCAAGGGAGATCTGGATATCATCTGCGTCCCCGCCAACCTGGCGGCGGTGCTGTACAACAAGACCGAGGGCCAGGTGGCCACCCTGGCCGTCAACACCCTGGGGGTCCTCTACATCGTGGAGAATGGCGGGGAGACCGTCCGGTCCATGGCGGACCTGAAGGGCAGGACCCTCGTGGCCGCCGGGAAGGGGTCCACGCCGGAGTTCGGCCTGCGCTACCTCCTGGAGCAAAATGGCCTGGACCCGGACAAGGATGTGACCGTTGATTGGAAATCCGAGCACGCCGAGTGCGTCGCCGCCCTGGCGGCGGGGACGGCGGACCTGGCCCTGCTGCCCCAGCCCTTTGTCACCGTGGCCCAGGGGAAGCTGGAAAACCTGCGGGTGGCCCTGGACCTGACGGCGGAGTGGGATGCCCTGGACAACGGCTCCGCCATGATCACCGGCGTGGCCGTGGCCCGGCGGGACCTGGCGGAGCAGCGCCCGGAGCTGGTGGATGCGTTCCTGGAGGAGTACGCCGCTTCCGTGGACTGGGTCAATGAAAACACCGCCCAGGCGGCGGAGCTGATCGCGGCCCAGGGCATCATCGAGAGCCCCGCCGTGGCGGAAAAGGCCCTGCCCCACTGCAACATCGTCTGCCTGACGGGACAGGAGATGTTTGAAAAGCTCTCCGGCTACCTCCAGGTGCTGTCGGAAGCCAACCCCCAGTCCGTGGGCGGCGCGCTGCCCCGGGACGACTTCTACTATGGCGCCTAAGCCCTGGTCCGTGGCCTTCTGGCTCCTGGCCTGGCAGGGGGGGAGCATGGCCCTGGCGGCGGCATATCCCCACGGGGGGCTGCTGCTGGCCTCGCCCATTCAGGCGGCGGCGCGCCTCCTGGAGCTGCTGCCCTCCGCCGCCTTCTGGCGGGCGGTGGGGAACTCCTCGGCCCGCATCTTCGGGGGCTTCCTGCTCTCCTGCGCCCTGGCGGTGCTGCTGGCGGCCCTGGCGGCGGGGAGGCCCCGGCTCCGGGACCTGCTGGCCCCGCCGGTGGCGGTGGTGAAGGCCACCCCCGTGGCCTCCTTCATCATCCTGGCCCTGGTGTGGCTGGACGCCGGGTCCCTGTCCCTGTTCATCTCCGCCCTGATGGTCTTTCCTCCGGTGTACCTCAACGTCCTGGAGGGCCTCCGGCAGACGGACCCCAAGCTTCTGGAGCTGGCCCGGGTTTACCGCGTCCCCTTCCGGCGGCGGCTGTGGGGGATTTACCTGCCCCAGGTCCTGCCCTACTTCCGCTCCGCCGCCTCCCTGGCCTTAGGGCTGTGCTGGAAGGCGGGGGCGGCGGCGGAGGTCATCGGCCTCCCGGAGGGGACTGTCGGCGAGCGGCTTTACATGGCGAAGGTGTATTACCAGACCCCGGACCTCTTCGCCTGGACCGCCGTGATTCTGGTGCTGGCGGCAATCTTCGAGCGGGGGTTCCTGGCGGCGGTGGACGCGCTGGCGGGAAAGGCGGTGCGGTGATGGAGATACGCGTGGAGAAGCTCTGCAAATCTTACGGCGGCAAGCCCGTGCTGACCGATCTCACCGCCGCCTTCCCGCCTGGGATCACCTGTATCGCCGCCCCCTCCGGGACGGGGAAGACCACCCTGCTCCGCCTCCTGCTGGGTCTGGAGCGGCCCGACGCGGGGACCATTCTGGGCGCGGACTGCCGCTGGGCCGCCGTGTTCCAGGAGGACCGGTTGCTGGAGGACCTGCCCGCCGCGGGCAACCTCCGCTTCGCCCTGGGGGAGGTCCCCGGGGAGGCCGGGGAGCTGCTGGCCCGCCTGGGCCTGGACCTTTCGGAGCCCAAGCCCGTCCGGGCGTGGTCCGGGGGCATGAAGCGCCGCCTGGCCCTGGCCCGGGCTCTGCTGGCCCCGTCGGACGCCCTGGCCCTGGACGAGCCTTTTACCGGCCTGGACGAGGAGAATCGGGCCCGCTGCCTGGCGCTCATCCGGGAACGGGGGAGGGGGAAGCCCGTGCTGCTGGCCACCCACGATCTGACCGGATTGGAGGGCGCGCCGGTGCTGCGCCTGGGGGATCGATAGAAAAAACTCCGCCCCAGGCGGAGTTTTTTCTTATTTTTGAGGGAAACACACTTGAAAACCGGGGGATTTTGCCGTACAATAAACGCCGGATTCATTGCCGACTTTCAGGAGGGACCGCCATGCGTGTCATCACGGGCTCCGCCGGGGGCCGCCGCCTGCTGGAGCTGGAGGGGCTGGAGACCCGCCCCACCACGGATAGGGTAAAGGAGGGCGTTTTCAGCGCCCTGCAATTCGACATCGAGGGCCGCCGGGTGCTGGACCTCTTCGCCGGGACCGGCCAAATGGGCATTGAGTGCCTGAGCCGGGGGGCCGCCTCCGCCGTCTTCGTGGACCGGCGGAAGGACGCCTTTGAGCTGGTGAAGAAGAACCTGGCCCTGACAAACCTCCAGGACCGGGCCCGGGTGGTCAACGGGGACTCCCTGGAATTTTTGAAGGGGACGGGGGAGACCTTCGACCTGGTCTTCCTGGACCCGCCCTACGCCTCCGGCCTGCTGGAGCAGGCGCTGGAGAGGCTGGCCGCGCCGGCATTTGACATTCTGGCTCCTTATGGTATAATCGTAGCGGAACACCCGGCGGACCGCCGTTTGGCCGTCCCGGCGGGGTGCCGCCTGCGGAAGACCTACCGCTACGGCAAGATCGCCGTCACCCTCTTCCTGCGGGAGGGAAACGAATAGAACGAGGAAACCGCTCATGAGAACAGCCATCTGCTCCGGCAGCTTCGACCCCATCACCCTGGGACACCTGGACGTGATCCGCCGGGCCGCCGGATGCTTTGACCAGATCTGGGTCTGTGTCAGCCCCAACGCCGAGAAGCGGAACCAGATGTTCACCCCGGAGCAGAAGCTCCGGATGGTCCGGGCCGCCGTGGCGGACCTGCCCAACGTGGAGGCGGAGCTCTGGCCCGGACTGCTGGCGGACTTCGCCAGGAATCACGGGGCCTGTGCCATCGTCCGGGGGGTCCGCAGCGTGACGGACTTCGACGGGGAGTATCAAATGGCCCAGATCAACCGGGGAATCTGCCCGGGGCTGGAGACCTTGCTCCTGCCCGCCAGCGCCCCCTACCAGTATTTCAGCTCCTCCATGGCCCGGGAGATGATACGCTACCGCCAGCCGCTGGAGAAGTATCTGCCCGCGCCCATCATCCCGCTCGTGGAGCAACTGACAGAGAATGAGGGAGGATCACACCATGGCCAATGACACAAACAGGCTGATCGACATGATTTATGAGCGGATCGAGGACGCCAAGGCCCCCGCTCTGAAGCCCAGCATGAGCATCGTGGACCGGGACGAGCTGCTGGACCTGCTGGACGAGCTCCGGGCCCAGCTCCCGGCGGAGATCAAGCGGGCCCAGGAGCTGCTGGCTGCCCGGGAGAAATTCGTGGAGGACGCCAAGCGGGACGTGGAGCGCATGATGCGCCAGGCGGAGTTGGAGGCCAAGACCAAGATCTCCGAAAGCGAGGTCATGTACGCCGCTCGGGAGAAGGCCCGGCAGATCGTCACCCGGGCCGAGGAGCGCTCCCGCCAGCTCTACCAGGTGGCCAACAGCTACGCCGAGGACGCCCTGGCCCGGACTGAGGAGGCCGTCCAGGCCGCCCTGGACGAGGTGAAGCAGTCCCGGGTCCGCTTCCGCACCACCTCCGCCGCCAAGATGCAGGAGCAAAGGCAGAAATTGGAAAAACAGAACGAGGAAAACGAGGGTTGAGTTACATATAACTAACAAAATTTTGTCTAAATTGACGAAACTTTTTGTGAAACAAAAATACCCATCGCTAGATGTGGGAAGAAATTGGAGAAAGAGGGGCCCCTGTCGCAAGATGTTGCGGCGGGGGCCGCTTTTTTTTGCGTGGGATTCGGTGCGAAAAAAGTAGAACGCACGTTTTATTTTCCAGAAAACAGGCGGAAAACAGAGAATTTGGGAGAAAAGGGCCGGTTTCCCGTCGAAAAAAAATCCTTGCTTTTCAGTCGCCGTTTTCGTATACTAGGTAACACAGGTGGGGAGAAGTGGGGATTTAAGGCAGTCAAGTGGAGGTTCGCCCCATTCCATCCCAAAAAAGGGGGAAAGGGGGCGGCTCCATGGCGAGGCTGCTGGGAAAATCGAATAACAGCATCGACGCCAAGGGCCGCCTTGTAATCCCTTCCGCCATGAGGGATGTGCTGGGCGACACCTTTTTCATTACCATCGGCGCCGAGCACTGCCTGACCATCTATCCCCAGGCCAAGTGGGAGCAGATGTCCGACGAGATGGACGAGCTGCCCTACACGGAGGCAAGGGCTTTATCTTTACTCTACGCCAACGCCGTCCAGTGCGAGCCGGACGGACAGGGCCGGGTGCTGATTCCCGCCACCCTGCGGAGCTACGCGGGGCTGAAAAAGGCCTGCACCATCGTGGGCCTGAACACCTTCGCCGAGATCTGGGACGAGGAGACCTGGACGGAGCGGGAGCGGAAGATGCTGGACGAGGAGGACATGGCCGCGGCCATGGACGCCCTGGCCCGTGCCAGAAGGAACCGGGGGTGAGCCCCTATGGAATATACACACAAGCCCGTCCTGCGGGACGAGAGCATTGAGGCCCTGCGCATTGACCCGGGGGGCACCTACGTGGACGGCACCCTGGGCCGGGCGGGGCACTCCCGGGAGATTGCCAAGCAGCTGACCACCGGAAGGCTCATCTGCATTGACCGGGACATGGCCGCCATCGAGGCGGCGGGGGAACGGCTGGCCCCCTGGATGGATCGGGTGCGGCTGGTCCACAGCAACTTCTCGGAGCTGGGCAGCGTCCTGGCGGAGGAGGAGGGCGTGGACGGGATGCTCTTCGACCTGGGCGTCTCCTCCCCGCAGCTGGACGATCCGAACCGGGGCTTTTCCTACATGCACGACGCTCCGCTGGATATGAGGATGGATCAGACCTCCCCCCTGACGGCGCGGGAGGTGGTCAATTCTTGGCCTTTGGAGGAGCTTCGGCGCGTTTTATTTGACTTTGGGGAGGAACGGTACGCCCCCGCCATTGCCCGGGCCATCGTGAAGCGGCGGGAGGACAGGCCCATCGAGACCACCCTGGAGCTGGTGGACGTTATCAAGTCCGCCATGCCTCCGGCGGCGCTGCGGGAGAAGCAGCACCCCGCCAAGCGGAGCTTTCAGGCTATCCGCATCGCCGTCAACGGCGAGCTGGACGCCCTGCCCCCCATGCTGAGGGCGGCGGCGGACAAGCTCCGCCCCGGCGGGCGGCTGGCGGTGATCACCTTCCACTCCCTGGAGGACCGCATCGTCAAGAGGACCCTGCGGGAGCTGGCCCAGGGCTGCACCTGCCCGCCGAATTTCCCGGTGTGCGTGTGCGGGAAGAAGCCGCTGCTGCGGCTGGACAAGCCCGTGACGCCCTCGGCGGCGGAGGTGGCGGAGAATCCCCGGGCCAGGAGCGCCCGGCTCCGGACGGCGGAGAAGCTGGACACATTCGATATTTGAATCTTTTCATTCTTTGAAATTCGTTGGAAGGGGGCGGCTCCATGGCGGCGGCGGCGCGGGACCTGCGGTATCGCGGGAGGCATACGGTCAACGGCAGTTTGGCCTACGATCTGGACTACGCGGTCCGGGAACGGGAACTGCGCCACGCGGGGGAGGCCCCCCGGGCGCGGGAGAAGGCCAAGGCGAAAGTCTATGAGGCCCCCCGGGTCCTGCTGCGGGCCCGGCAGATTGTCTCCCCCCTGGCGGTGCTGAGCGTGGCGGCCATCATGGGCCTGGCCGTGCTGGTGCTGATGAGCTACGTGCAGCTGACCCGGCTGTCCTCGGAGACCGTGCAGCTGCGGAGCCAGCTGACGGAGCTGGAGACGGAAAATGTGAGCCTTACGGCCCAGTATCAGCGGATGTTCGACATGGCCTCGGTGAAGGAGGCGGCGGAGGCCGCCGGCATGACGAAGCCCAGCAGCACCCAGATGAGCCGCCTGGACCTGTCGGCAGGGGATTCCGCCGTGGCCTACCGGCAGAAGGAGCCGGGGCTGTTCCGGCGCATCCTCCTGTCCCTCCACGGCGGGGTCAACGCCGTGGTGGAATATTTCGACTGACCGGCGCACTATAATGGGCTGACATGATTTTCTGACAGCGGGGAGCGGGAAGCCGGTCTTCTTGCTCCCTCGCTTCATCATCTTTAGGGTATTCCCCGACTAGGAGGCAGCAGCATGGCGAACCGATCCCCCCAGACCCCCGCCCTTCACCGAAAGAGCGAATCCGCCCGCCGGGCCAATCAGATCATCCGCGGGCGGACGCTGCTGATGATGCTGGTGCTGGGCGTGGGCACTTTTTTGCTGCTTTTCTGGAAGCTCTACGACCTTCAGATCAACCGGCACGACGAGATGCAGGCCCGGGCCGTCCACCAGCAGACCCGGGAGGTCTCCGTCAACGCCTCCCGGGGGACCATCTACGACAAGAACCACAACATCCTGGCCAGCTCCACCACGGCGGAGATGGTGATTCTGGACCCCCTGCGCATCGGCCAGTTTGTGGAGAGCCAGGAGAAGGCCCAGGACGAGGCGGCGGCCAAGGCCCTGGATAAGGGAGAGACCTACACCCGGCAGCCCATTCGGGACCAGGCGTACATCGCCCGGGGGCTGAGCCGCATTCTGGACATGGACCAGGACTCCATCGAGAAGCGGATGGAGCGGACGAATTCCGAGTACGAGATTCTCCGCCGGAAGGTGGAGAAGGAGCTGGCCGACGAGATCCGGATGTTCATGAACGGCCAGATTGACGAGGAGGGGAACGAGATTCCCGAGGGCCAGCGGCGCTCCATCACCGGGGTGTACCTGGAGCCGGACTCCAAGCGCTACTATCCCTACAACGCCATGGCGGCCAACGTTCTGGGCTTTGTGAACATCGAAAACGAGGGCGCCGTGGGCCTGGAGGTCAAATACGACGACGACCTCTCCGGCGAGGCGGGCATGACCGTCTCCGCGAAAAACAACAAGGGCCAGCCCATGCTCTTCCAGTACGAGCAGTACTTCGACGCGGAGAACGGCAGCGACCTGGTGCTGACCCTGGACATCAACGTCCAAATCGCCCTGGAAAAGGGCATCGAGTCCATGCTGAGCAAATTCGACGCCGCCAGCGGCGGAACGGGCATCGTCATGAACGTAAATTCCGGAGCCATCCTGGGCATGGCCTCCTATCCCAACTACGACTCCAACCAGTCCGGCGTCCTCTACGACGAGAAGCTGAAAGCCAAGCTGGAGGGCCAGCTGGCGGATATCGAGAAGAACCGGGACCAATACGCGGCCCAGGATGCCGCGAAAGCCGCCGCCAGGGCGGAAGCCGGCGTGGAGGAGCCCGAGGAGGAGCTCAGCTCCTATGAGGCGGCGGTGACCAAGGCCAAAACCGACACCCTCCACAGCCAGTGGCGGAACAAGTGCATCGACTCCACCTACGAGCCCGGCTCCACCTTCAAGCCCATCACCCTGGCGGCGGCGCTGGAGGAGGGAGTCATCAACATGAACTCCACCTATGAGTGCTCGGGCTCCATCATGGTCAAGGGCTGGGATAAGCCCTTCTACTGCTCCCGGCAGAGCGGCCACGGCCACCAGACCCTGAAGCAGGCGGTGGGGAACTCCTGCAACCCGGCCTTCATCCGAATCGGCCAGACCCTGGGCACCACCAAGTTCTATGAATACCTCAAGTCCTTCGGCCTGATGGAAAAGACCGGCGTGGACATGATCGGCGAGGCCCAGGGCATCTTTGCGGACGAGAAGAGCTTCAGCTCCAACATCGTCTCCCTGTCCTCCTACGCCTTCGGCCAGACCTTCAACGTCACGCCCCTGGAGCTCATCCGGGCCCAGGCGGCCTGCGTCAACGGGGGCTATCTCTACGAGCCCTACGTCGTCGAGCAGGTGCTGGACGGGGAGGGCAACGTCCTCCGGCAGCACGAGGCCAAGTGCATCCGCCAGGTGGTCAGCGAGGAGACCTCCGCCAAGGTCCGGGAGTGCCTGGAGTACGTGGTGGCGGAGGGCACCGGGAAAAACGGACAGGTGAACGGCTACCGCATCGGCGGAAAAACCGGAACGGCCGACAAGACCGGAACCAAAACCGCTGCCAACCCCAAGGGCGATATCGTGGTGTCCTTCATGTGCTTCGCCCCGGCGGACGACCCGGAGTATATCATGCTCATCACCATGGACACCCCCAGCCGCACCACGGGGACCTTCCCCTCCGGCGGCCAGATGGTGGCCCCCACGGCCAGTCAGATCATGAGCGAGATCCTGCCCGTCCTGGGCGTGGAGCCGGACTACACCGCCGACCAGCTGGCGGGGGCCGACGCCGCCGTGCCCCACGTGGTGGGCCAGGATGTGGAGACCGCCCGGGCCCGGCTGGAGAACGCGGGCTTCACCTTCCGCACCGTGGGCAATGGGGCCGAGGTCACGGCCCAGACCCCCGAGGGCGGAGCCATCGTGCCCAACAACGCCTCCATCGTCCTGTACCTGGGGGAGGAGAAGAACGACGCCCCCCGAGCCGTGCCCAATGTCCTGGGGCTCACCGCCGCCGAGGCCAATCAGGCCCTGACCAACGCGGGCCTCATCATGCGGGTGACGGGCGCCACCAGCACGGAGTCCGGCAACGTCCGGGCCATCTCCCAGGACCGGGAGGAGGGGACCGAGCTGGCCCCCGGCAGCGTGGTCACCGTCCGCTTCGGCGACAGCTCCGTCCGGGACTAACAGCAGGATTTACATGGTTTTCGACAGATAACGCCGTATACATTGCGTTTTATTCGGGCTATAATCATCCAGGAAGTAATAAACTGGATGGAGGTTTGACAAGTATGAAGCTGAAAGAACTGCTGGCGGGTCTGGAAGTCCTCTCCGCCAACGTGGATCTGGAGACGGAAATCGCCAATGTCCAATACGACTCCCGCCAGGTGGGGCCCGGGGACCTCTTCGTGGCCCTCTGCGGCTACGCCGTGGACGGCCATAAGTTCATCCCCCAAGCCGTGGCCTCCGGCGCGGCGGCGGTGCTGTGCCAGACGGCGCCGGAGGGGGAGGACGTCCCCTATGTCCAGGTGGCGGACTCCCGCCGGGCCCTGGCCGCAGTAGGGGCCAACTTCTTCGGACACCCGGCGGATGCCATGACCATGGTGGGCGTCACCGGGACCAACGGAAAGACCACCACCACCTATCTTCTCAAGGCCGTTCTGGAAGCCCGGGGGGAAAGGGTGGGCTTGATTGGAACAAACCAGAATATGATCGGGGAGGAGGTCCTGCCCACGGAGCGGACCACCCCCGAGTCCTTTGAGCTCCAGAAGCTCTTCGCCCGGATGCGGGAGGCGGGCTGCACCTGCGTGGTGATGGAGGTTTCCTCCCACGCCCTGTATCTGGACCGGGTTTATGGCGTCCATTACGAGGTGGGCGTCTTCACGAACCTGACCCAGGACCACCTGGACTTCCATGAGACCATGGAGGCCTACTGCGACGCCAAGGCCATCCTGTTCCGGAACTGCGGCACCGGCGTGGTCAACGCCGCCGACCCCTGGACGCCCCGCCTTCTGGAGCGCGCCAGCTGTAAGCTGCTTTCCTTCACCAGCAGCGGCACGGCGGACCTGCGGGCGGAGAACATCGCCCTGGCGGCGGACCACGTGGCCTTTACCGCCGTATACAAGGAGGAGCGGGTCCCCGTCCGGGTGAACATCCCCGGGCACTTCATGGTGGACAACGCCCTGGACGTGCTGGGGGCGGCCCTGGCCCTGGGGATTCCTCTGGAGGAGAGCGCCGCCGTCCTGGCCCGGGTGCCCCACGTGAAGGGCCGGGTGGAGGTGGTGCCCACAACCGGGAAGGATTACACCGTCCTCATCGACTACGCCCACAGCCCCGACAGCCTGGTGAACGTTCTGTCCACCGTCCGGGGCTTCGCCAAGGGCCGGACCGTGGCCCTCTTCGGCTGCGGTGGGGATCGGGATAAGGCCAAGCGCCCCAAGATGGGCCGGGCCGCCGCGGAGAACGCGGATTTCCTGGTGGTTACCACCGACAACCCCCGGACGGAGCGCCCGGCGGACATCATCGCCGACATCCTGCCGGGGCTGGCGGGGACCGGGACGCCTTACGAGGTCATTGAGGACCGGGTGGAGGCTATCCACTGGGCGATGGACCACGCCAAGGCGGGGGACGTCATCGTCCTCTGCGGCAAGGGCCATGAGACCTACCAGGAGGTAGGCCATGAGAAGCGCCACATGGACGAACGGGAGATCGTCGCGGACTATCTGCGCAAGTGAAAAAGCCGCCCGCCGGGCGGGGGAGAGGGAAAACTTATGATCGTTACGTTGCTGCTGGCCTGTGGAATCAGCTTCCTGCTGACCCTGGTCCTGGGAAAATTCGTCATCGCCGAGCTGCGGAAGCTGAAGGCGGGACAGGAGATCCGGAAGGAGGGCCCCGCCTGGCACGCCGGAAAGGCGG
This sequence comes from uncultured Oscillibacter sp., assembly GCA_910587875.1. Taxonomy (GTDB): domain Bacteria; phylum Bacillota; class Clostridia; order Oscillospirales; family Oscillospiraceae; genus Oscillibacter. The sequence goes on from CAJUOD010000024.1 coordinate 24,608, forward strand.
GCACGCCCACCATGGGCGGCATCATGTTCATCATCGGATCCGGCGTGGTGGCCTTCCTCATGGGCTGGGAGAGCATGCTCCGGGGGGAGTTCGCCCACCTGTACGTGTATCTCTTTGCCCTGATTTTCGGGCTCATCGGTTTTGTAGACGACTACCGCAAGGTGCGCCAGCATCAGAACGAGGGCCTGACCGCCAAGCAGAAGTTCATTCTCCAGCTGGCGGCGGCGGTGCTGTTCCTCAGCCTGATGCGCTATGAGGGCCTTTTGACCAACGCACTGTATATCCCCTTCCTGAATGTCACCGTGGAGATCAACTGGATTCTCTACCTGGTCTTTGCCGCCTTTGTCATCGTGGGCTGCGTCAACGCGGTGAATCTGACGGACGGCATTGACGGGCAGTCCTCCAGCGTCACCTTTGTGGTGATGGTGTTTTTCACCGCCGCGGCGGCCAAGTGGGGCCTCATGCCCCTGGCGCTGTTCCCCGCCGCTCTGGCGGGAGGGCTGGCGGCCTTCTTCTGCTACAACCACCACCCCGCCAAGGTCTTCATGGGGGACACCGGCAGCCTCTTCATGGGCGGCGCGGTGGCGGCCCTGGCCTTCGCCATGGATATGCCCCTGATCCTGATTCTGGTGGGCATCATCTACATTCTGGAGACCCTGTCCGACATCATCCAGGTGGCCTACTTCAAGGCCACCCACGGCAAGCGCTTTTTCAAGATGGCCCCCCTGCACCACCACCTGGAGCTCTCCGGGTGGAGCGAGGCGAAGCTGGTGACGGTGTTCTCCGGCGTGACCATCCTGTTTTGCCTTCTGGCCTGGTTCGGCATCCAGGGACGGTATTGAGTCTGAAACGTTAAAGGGAGGAGGGAGCATATGGCGGCACGCGGCAGTTCAGCGGCCAGGAGGGAGCCCCAGCGGCGCCCCGAGCCCCAGCGCAGGCCCGCCCAGCAGCGGCGGAAGCCCGCTGTGAGCCAGCAGCGCCGCCCGGCCCGGCAGAGCGTGGTGATTCCTTTCCCCGTGCCGGAGCGGCAGCCGGTGAAGCGGCCCCGCCGCCGTCCCCTGACCCGGGAGGAGGCCCAGCGCCGCCAGGAGGTCCGCTTCCGCCAGCAGGCGCTGGAGGAAGAGGGCAAGGAGCTGGCCAAGGGGCCCATCGACCTGCCCTTCTGCCTGCTGGTCCTGCTGCTCATGGCCATCGGCCTGGTGATGCTGCTGTCCGCCAGCTTCCCTTCCGCGTACTACAACACGAAAAACAACGACCCCACCTATTGGTTTGTCCGCCAGGGCATCTTCGCCGTCATGGGCATCGCCGGAATGTTGTTCATCGGAAAAATCAACTACCGGCGCTTCCGGGGCGTGGCGAAGTCCCTGCTCTACGTATCCATTTTCCTGCTCATCTTCGTGGCGATTCCCGGCAACCCCTTCGCCGTTACGGTCAAGGGCGCCACCCGGTGGATCGGCGTGGGCGAGCTGTTCAGCTTCCAGCCCTCGGAGATCGCCAAGATGGCCATCGTCATCTACTTCTCCGACAGTATCTCGAAAAAGAAGGACCTCATGCGCTCCTTCCGGTACGGCGTCCTGCCCTACGCCGCCCTGCTGATCGTCACGGCGGGCCTGGTGGCCATTGAGCCCCACCTCTCCGGCGCGATTCTGATCCTGGGCGTGGGCGCGGCGCTGATGCTGGTGGGCGGCATCAACTGGGCCTGGGTCTTCGGTGCCATGGCCGGCGCGGCGGGGATGCTGTACTTCGCCCTGTTCGTGGTGGGGTACAACACCTCCCGCATCCAGTATTGGCTGAAGCCCTGGGAGGACGCCCAGGGGAAGGGCTACCAGTTGTGGCAGAGCATGATTACCATCGGCTCCGGCGGACTCCTGGGCGTGGGCCTGGGAAAGAGCCGCCAGAAGTTCCTGTTCCTCCCGGAGGAGCACAACGATTTCATTTTCGCCATCATCTGTGAGGAGCTGGGCCTCATCGGGGCCAGCGTCATCATGCTCCTCTTCGCGGCCCTGATTCTCCGGGGCTATTGGATCGCCCTCCACGCCCGGGACCGCTTCGGCAGCCTCCTGGTCATCGGCGTCACCACGCTGATCGCCATGCAGACCTTCCTGAACATCGGCGTGGTGACGGGCCTGCTGCCCACCACGGGCATCTCCCTGCCCTTCTTCAGCTACGGGGGCACGGCCCTTTCGATTCAGCTGGCGGAGATGGGCGTCGTGCTGTCGGTGTCGCGGCAGATGAAACCCACGAAAGCCGGGTAAAGGAGGCGTTTTCAATGCCAAGACCGTTGCAGCGGGTCATCTTCACCTGCGGCGGTACGGCGGGGCACGTGAATCCCGCCATCGCCCTGGCCCAGCTGACCCTGGAGAAGAACCCTCAGGCGCAGATTTTATTCGTGGGCGCGGAGCGGGGCCTGGAAAAGGACCTGGTGCCCAAGGCGGGCTATGAATTTAAGACCGTCCATATCTCCAGCTTCCACCGCTCCTTCCAGCCCGCGGAGATCAAGCACAACCTCATCTCCGTGGGCAACCTCATCCGGGCCCCCGGAGAGGCCCGGGCCATCCTCCGGGCCTTTAGGCCCGACGCGGTGGTGGGCACCGGGGGTTACGCCAGCTACCCGCTGGTGAAGGCCGCCGCCAAGATGAAGATCCCCACGGCGGTCCACGAGTCCAACGCCGTGCCGGGCCTGACGACCCAGATGCTGGAGAATTACGCGGACCGCATCATGGTGGGTTTCGAGTCCTGCCGGAAGCACTACCGCCGCCCCGAGAAGGTGGTGGTTACCGGCACGCCGGTGCGGCACGACTTCTTTTCCATGACGAAAGCGGAAGCCAAGAAAGCCCTGGGAGTGGGCGACGGGCGGCCTCTGATCGTCTCCTTCTGGGGGTCCCTGGGAGCCTCGGGCATGAACCGCCAGATGGCGGATTTCCTGGCCCTGGAGGCGGCAAAGCAGCCCTTCCACCACATCCACGGCGCGGGGAAGCAGGGCTGTCCCCTGATGCTGGAGGCCCTGCGGGAAAAGGGCGTGGACCTGGGGGCCTGCCCGGCCCTGCAATTGCGGGAGTACATCTACGACATGGCCCCCGTCATGCGGGCGGCGGATTTGGTCATCTGCCGGGCCGGGGCCTCCACCATCAGCGAGCTGACGGCCCTGGGGACTCCGGCGCTGATGGTCCCGTCCCCCTACGTCACCAACAACCACCAGGAGAAGAACGCCCGGGCCTTGGAGGAGGCCGGGGGCGCGGCGGTGCTGCTGGAGCCGGAGTGCTCCGGCCAGGCCCTGTTCCAGGCGGCCTGCGGCATCCTCCACGACGGGGATCGCCTCCGGGCCATGGAGGAGGCCATGGCCTCCCTTGGCATCCGGGACGCCGCCGAGCGCATTTACCGGACGGTGCTGGACATCCAAAAGTAACCGGAAAGCCCTTCCGCCCATAGGATGGAGCGTTAGACCATTCTTGGAGCGGAGGGACGGACATGAGCCATTTAGTCATAAGAGGCGGCAGCCGCCTGCGGGGCGAGGCCGGGATACAGGGGGCGAAAAACAGCGTCCTGCCCATCCTGGCGGCCACGCTGCTGACGGCGGACCAGGTGGAGCTGCGGGGCTGTCCCCGCCTGAGGGATGTGGACGCCTCCATCCGCATTCTGGAGGGCCTGGGCTGTACGGCTCGCTGGGAGGGGGAGGACGTCCTCCTCGTGGACACCCGGGGCGTGGACGGCTGCGCCGTCCCGGAGGCCCTGATGCGGGAGATGCGGTCCTCCGCCATCTTCCTGGGGGCCATCCTGGCCCGGTGCGGACAGGCGGAGCTGAGCTACCCCGGCGGCTGTGAGCTGGGGCCCCGGCCCATCGACCTGCACCTCTCCGGCCTCCGGGACCTGGGGGCGGAGATCGACGACGCCGGAGGCGTGCTGCACGCGAAGGCCTCCCGGCTTCAGGGCCGGGAAATTGTGTTAAGCCTCCCCTCCGTGGGCGCCACGGAGAACCTGATGCTGGCGGCCTGCGGCGCCGGAGGCGTCACCACCATAGCCAACGCCGCCCGGGAGCCGGAGATCGTGGACCTCCAGAATTTCCTCTCGAAGTGCGGGGCCAGGGTCTCCGGGGCGGGGACCTCCACGGTGTCCGTCGAGGGCGGGAAGCCCCTCCACGGCTGTACTTATACCATCATGCCGGACCGGATCGCGGCGGCGACCTATCTCTGCGCGGCGGCCTCCGCCGGGGGAGAGGTCTTCCTGCGGGGGGCCCGGGAGGAGCATTTGTCCACCGTCGCCGCCGTGCTGCGGGAGGCGGGCTGCTCCATCCTCTCCGACGAGCGGGGCATGGCCTGTGCCTGCCGGGGCCGCCTGAAGGCGGTGCGCCCGGTGCGGACGGCCCCCTATCCCGGCTTTCCCACCGACGCCCAGGCCATTTTGATGGCGGCGCTGCTGCGGTGCCGGGGGGCGGCGGTGTTCGAGGAGAACATGTTCTCCAGCCGCTACCGCCACGTGGACGAATTGGCCCGCATGGGGGCCGACATCCGGGTCTCCGGACGGACGGCGGTGGTCACCGGGGTGGAGCGCCTCCACGGCGCGCCGGTACGGTGCACGGACCTCCGGGGCGGGGCGGCCCTGTGCGTGGCGGCCCTGGCGGCGGAGGGGGAGACGGAGGTCTCCGAGACCGGCCACATCGACCGGGGCTACGAGGACCTGGTCCGGGACCTGGGGTCCCTGGGGGCGGAGATCGCCCGGGTGGGGGATTGAAGAAGATGAGACGCGGGGGCCGCGGAGGCGGTCCCCCTTGAGATAGAACTGGAGCGAAGGCCATGGCGAGACGGAAGCACACAAAGCGGCGAAGAGGGCGGGGAAGCTTCGGCTTCCTCTATAAGCTGTTGTCCGTTCTGCTGATCTGCGGGGCCATTCTGGCGGCCATGACGCTGTTTTTCCGGGTGGACAACATCGTCGTCACTGGGCAGAAGCGCTATACGGCGGAGGAGATCGAGGCGGCCTCCGGCGTGGAGCCGGGGTCCAACATGTACCTTTTAAATAAGTACGAGGTGGTCCGCTCCATCACCCGTGCGCTGCCCTATATTGAGGACATCCGCATCAACCGGAAACTGCCGGACACCCTGCTCATCGAGGTCCGGGAGAGCGGGCGGCCCTTCGCCGTGGCCCAGGACGGCAGCGCCTGGCTCATCAGTGCCGGGGGCAAGATCGTGGAGCAGATCTCCGAGAAGGAGGCGCGGCAGTACGGCCTGATCTCCGGCTGCCAGCTGCTGGCCCCCTCGGTGGGGACCACCCTGGCCCTGGCCACGGAATACGCCTCCCAGCAGTCCAGCCTGCTGAGCCTCATGGAGGCCCTGGACGACGCGGGGCTGACGGAGAACGTGGACGGCATCCGCCTGGACGATTTGAGCTATTTGAAGATGGACTACATCGGCCGCTTCACGGTGCGGATGGCCTACGGCGCGGACTACGATTGGGAGCTGAAAAAGCTGACGGCCACCCTGGCGGACGAAAAGATACAGGACAACATGACCGGCACCATCGACCTGCAGCTGAAAAGCGACGAGGTGCGCCTGATCCAAAATGTGCGCTGAGCTTCCGTCATGTTTTTTTGAGAATTTGCGTCGAAAGTGAAACAGGCACTTGACCGCAGGGAAAAAGTGGCTTACAATAGGTAAATGAATAGAGTTTTCACGCCTCAAGTGGGGAGAGGCGAATCGCGGCGTCCTCCCGGGGCGGCCGTACAAATGATAGCAGGAGGCAGCACTATGGCATTTGGTTTGGAAAGCAGTCCCGATACCGTTGTCAACATCAAAGTAATCGGGGTCGGGGGCGCTGGAAATAATGTGGTGAACCGCATGGTCAGCTCCGGGACAAAGGGTGTGGATTTTGTCGCGGTCAACACGGACAAGCAGGCGCTGAATGTATCCAGCGCGGCCTATAAAATTCAAATCGGCGAGAAGCTGACCCACGGGCAGGGCGCGGGCTCCGACCCGGAGGTAGGCCGCAAGTCCGCCGAGGAGAGCCGGAACCAGATTGCCAAGGCCCTGGAGGAGACGGATATGGTCTTCATCACCGCCGGCATGGGCGGCGGCACGGGCACCGGCGCGGCCCCCATCGTGGCGGAGCTGGCCAAGGAAATGGACATCCTCACCGTGGGCGTGGTGACCAAGCCCTTCGGCTTCGAGGG
>CAJUOD010000025.1 GCA_910587875.1 uncultured Oscillibacter sp.
AGGCCTATGTGCCCGAGACCGTCTCCGGCGCTCTGACCAACGTCGACATCTACAATACCAAGAGCTGGGCCCAGGGCAACGCTGTTGGTATCACGGTCGGCGGGACCACCTATCCCATCGCCCAGTGGAACAAGGATATGCGCGAGATCGACGCGACCAAGATCCGTTCCACCAAGAAGGACGTGACCCTGCTCCTGGACAAGATGGGCAATGCTCTGATGGCCAAGGACGTGGGCAACTCCAACGCCTGGATCGTGGTCGGCGACTACTATCAGGCCACTCTGTCCAGCGGCCGTGTGGGCTGGTATGTCCACGGCTGGACCATCAAGGGCGACGAGGTCGACCTGGAGCTGGGCTCCATCCGCGGCGCGGCTGAGAAGTACGCCCCCGGCGATCTGGTGAAGTATCAGGTTGCCAACAGCGGCGACGGCGAGTATGAGCTCGTGAAGCCCATGTACAGCGAGGATGGCGGTTACACCAACGGCCGCCGGATCATGAAGAACGGTCAGCTGTCCTCCTGGACCGAGCCCCAGGGCGGCAAGGTGACCTACAAGGATACCAAGTATCAGAGCGGCGAGGGCGTTTACAACATCTCCCAGTTCGCCAACAAGAGCGGCGTTGCCGAGGAATACAAGATCGAAAGCCGCAACACCCTGCTGCCTCTGGAGTTCTACAACACCGAGGTTCCCGTGTCTGAAACGGCCCTGACGGCTGTGGCTGAGACCGGCCATCCCGTGGTGCATTTCGACTACGCGAACGCCAAGGTTACCCCCAACCGGCCCGTGGGCACGGATGCGGATACCGCCAAGGCCGAGGCCGACTACAAGAAGGTGAATCCCACCGCCACTTCCGGCTGGACGATCTTCAGCGGTGAGCTGAAGGACGACGGAAGCAACGCCGACAGCTGGTATGTCCAGCAGGGCATTGAGGACCAGTGGACCTATCTGGCCGCTCCCTATGACGGCGTGAAGTTCATCTATGTGGGCTTCGATCCCGCCAACGGCAACGTTGAGGTCATCAACGTTCTGGACGGCACTCAGAACGTCTCCTATGACGAGCTGAAGCAGATCAACCGCTGGTGGAAGAACGTGGGCACCAACGACGGCGACTGGGTTGCCAGCCCCGCCGAGGCCTATGTTGACAAGGACGGCAAGGTCAAGGCCGTGGTCATCAAGTCCGACTCCGCCGAGGCGAATCTGAAGGATCTGATGATCATCACCGACAACCGCGGCGGCCATACCTCTACCAAGGCTCTGAGCGCCACCATCGGCGCTGAGGCTCCCACCTCCGGCGACTACAGCACCTATCAGTATGTCTCCGGCGAGGACGGCTTCAAGGAAGAGAAGACCGGCTACTTCGACAAGAAGCTGGATGTGGGCACTGTCATCACCGGCAGCCTGCAGTCCAACGGCATCATCCGGGCGAAGGTCTTCCACGCCAATGACTACACCAACCGCAACCCCGACGGCATCTATGTCAAGGGCATCACGCCTCTGCGGACTCAGGAGCAGGCCAAGATCAAGGATGCCTTCTATATCGGCAAGGGCGACAAGCACGAGGTCCGGTATCTGGGCACCGGCGTCAAGGGCAACGCTTTGCTTCCCGTGGCCGAGGCCGACATCCTCTCCAACTTCGAGGTCATGGGTTATGATCTCGGCTTCCTGGGCGAGGACGACTACAAGGGCCTGATCAAGGTCAACAGCGCTACCCAGTTCCTCGACCTGCGCGACGGACGGCCTGGCAACATCACCGAGCTGAGCGACCTGTTCGACGGCGACAAGTGCGACGCCGACAACGCCGAGCTGAAGATCCTGGTCAACGGCAACAAGGACAGCGACGGCTTCCGTACCGCGTATGTCATCATGATCCTGACCGCCAAGCCCGAGGCGGACGACGCCGACGCGGCTGACATCACCATCCGCGCCCGGGTCGACGGCAAGGGTAAGGTCTCTACCGGCAAGGGCACCGAGAAGGAGCCCTGGGTGTTTGAGATCGCGCCCAACACGGATTACGAGCTGGAAGCCCGGATCAACGTGACCGGCACCGCTCAGAACATGAAGTGGACCAATCTGGACACCAAGAAGGTTGTCAGCAACGACGAGACCCTCACGGAGATGACCGGAGCGGCCGGCACCGAGCAGAAGTTCTCCTTCTACGTGGAGAACTACGACGCCACCGCGAAGGATCAGATCCGCACTCCCAAGACCGTCTATGTCACGGTTGTCTCTAAGGAGACCGCCGAGGCTGTTTCCGGCAAGCTCGTGGAGGCCATTGACGACGCCAAGAGCGTGATCGGCGTTGGCAAGTTCAATGTTGACATTACCACCACCGGACAGGTGAACTGGAACGCCAATATCACCCTGCCCAAGTATGTCGACAAGGTTACGGATGTGAGCAAGATCAAGTTCGACTACAAGGTGCTCAAGAACGGTGTCCAGGTTGCTACCGCCTCCAATGTCGCGGCGAGCAGCGTGGCGGGTGGAACCGCTGTCTTCAACGTTGCTGGTGTGGGCTCCGCCAACACCTTCATCGCTGGTGATTCCATCACAGTCCAGATTACTAAGGTGACCTTCGGTGAAGTCAACATCCAGTACATGAAGGGCACTGAGGACATCACCGAGACCATGGTCAAGGCCGGAAGCTCCCCGACTGCCCCGACTGCGGCTGGCTCTGTTGCGATCAAGTATCCCTCCAGTGACTCCGCCGCAACGGTGAGCGCTGCGGTTGCCAACGCGACCTGCACCGCCCCGACCTTCACTTGGGCCGCTGGCACCAAGACCCACAACGCGACTGTCGCCGACATGGCGGCGGCTGGCGGCAAGGCGGTTGTCGTCACGATTACCGCCGCGGACGAGCGGGACCTGGTCTCCATCACCCTGGACGATGACCCCGACGCGAGTGTCCCCATCAAGCTGAGCGACGCTGGTGTCACGGGCGCGAACGCGGCTGAGACCGTCACCCTGACGCTCCTCACGGACTCTGGTGAGAAGGACAAGACCAACTTCGCTATCCAGGCGGCTATTGCCACTAAGACTCAGTACCACAAGTACTTTGTGACCATTGACGGGTTCACCACGGCTCCGGTGGAGATCACCGCCGCCGCTGGCAACGCCCAGACGGTCTGGAGCGGCACGCTGTCCGAGGCCAAGACCATCAAGGTGTCCGACGTCCATGTGACGGTGGTCGAGAAGCTGATTATCAAGACCGCGGAGCAGACGGGTGAGCAGACCATCGTTGTGACGTTCAGCGAGGCGCCTGCTAAGGATCTGAAAGCTGCTCTCACGACTAGTACCGGCTTGGATGTCACGAATGTGAAGGTTGAAGGCAAGACGGCGACCCTCACTCTGGCTGGTACGGTTGCCGACGGCCAGATAATTACCCTCACCGGCAAGCAGGATGGAGACACCACGAATACTCTGGGGACTCCCGCCACGCTTGTGGCGAGCGCCTACAGCGCTACTACTAAGCTTGCGACCTGGACTCCGACCTAATCTCTAAGAGATTGGTGAGACACAAAACCTAACGCATTCTCGCAAAACCCTTTGGGCCCCCGGCTTTTGCCGGGGGCCTCTCTTTTGCTCATCGGACGCCGAAGCGGCTGATGTAATCGCCAGAGAAATAGGGCTCTACGTCTTCGGTCGGGATAAACCGTATGAAGCCGAGGTGCTTAAAGGGGAAGGACATGCGGAAGACCTTTGTCCCGCCGCCGATGATAAGCCCCTCCACCAGGCGGTTCTCGTCGTGCCAGGGGAAGAGGAGAATCAGCAGAGGGTAGGGCTGTAAAATCGCCGCTTCCGGGTGCGTTGTGGTTTGACCGTCATTGCAGTCCATCGACACCCGCATGGGGACGTTCGCGTGCTCCGGGAGAACCTTCGGGTGGAAGAAGAGACCGAACAGGTCCCATTCATTCCAGTTTTTGATTATGTGGTTGACGGCGGTGCCGGAGCTGGGGTGATCTGAGGCGTCGGTGTGAATTTCCGTAAACCGCCCCATTTTCCCCGCCAGGGCCTGGGCGATTTTCAGGTTGTCGGCGTTGAAGTCCTCCATGCGGATCCGGTCGGAGAGCTCCCACTGATTCAATCCGTACTGGTCTGTTTGCTTCATGAAAATAACCTCCTGTTTTGATATATGGTTGTACCTAAATAGGGCCGTCAGGAGGCGGGGAGTTGCACGGAAGGGGGCAACGGGGCGCGTTTTTTGTTGAAACCTTGCAAAGCCTGAGAAAATATGGTAAACTAAAATATAATATCAGGCTTTGGTTTACCTTTGATGAAAGTTAGGGGGGATTGAACGTGGCAACTGCGGAAATGAGACAGAGCGTCCCTGTTTTTGTGTCGTCTACTTATAAAGATTTGATTCCGTACCGGAACGCGGCCCAGCGGGTGCTGAATCGGTTGGGGCAGACCATCAAGGGAATGGAGTATTTTGGCGCGGATTCCAGGAAACCCCTGGATGTCTGCCTGGCCGAGGTTCGTGCCAGCAAGGTCTATGTCGGCATCATTGGCATGCGGTACGGGTCTGTGAGTGAGGGGTCGGGAAAATCGTATACCCAGTTGGAATATGAAGAAGCGGTCAGGTGCGGAGTACCGACTTTGATTTACCTGATGGACATGGACGCGTGCCCGGTCGTGCCCAAATTTGTAGATACCGGCAAAAAAGGGGAAGCCCTGGCGGCGTTTAAGGCGCTCCTGCAGGAACGGCATACCGTGAGCTTGTTCACCTCCCCGGAGGATTTTTCGACAAAATTGACGCAGGACCTTGCCAGCTTATTGAGCAAGCAGGGGCATACGGAAGAAGTCAAAACGGTCGAGCGGGACATGCAGTCTGAATTTGAAGAGACGTTTAAGCGATTCCTGTTCCGGCCTGCGAAGTACCATGGGCAGGAGGGCATGCTGAAAATCCAGATCAGCGATAAAAAGAAACGGTGTGAGGCAATGGCGGCAAGATTTGTAAAAAAACTTGGTCTGACCCCGGGAGATGCGGTGGCGGTTGAGGTCCGCGTGCTGGATCATAAGACGGACAAGGCGATTGGAGAGGGAATATCCATTTACGGGGATCAGAGATGCGGGGATTGGATTGAGGAAGTGCCCGCCGGTACCGTTGTGAGCGTGAAAGTGCGGCTGGATTATATGGTATATTCCCGAATTGAAAAATACGAAGGCGGTTCCATGCGGCTGGAGCCGGAGTACAAAAGCCTGGTCCTGATCGCCGTTCCATAGGATTGCCCCGCGATTCGAGGAGCTTCTCCGCATAAAACCTCCCCAACCGGAAACCCTAACCGTAAAAGGGAGGTTTTTGCATGGATTATTTAAACGCGTTCCTCTGCGGCGGCCTGCTCTGCGCCATCGGGCAGATTCTGATCGACAAGACCCAGCTGACCCCGGCCCGCATCCTGACGGGCTATGTGGTGGCGGGGGTGGTCCTGAGCGCCGTGGGGCTGTACGAGCCCCTGGCCCAGTGGGGCGGCGCGGGGGCCACGGTGCCCCTGACGGGCTTCGGCCATCTCCTGGCCAAGGGAGTCCGCAAAGCGGTGGACACAGACGGCTGGCTGGGGGTGCTGACCGGGGGCCTGACGGCGGCGGCCGGAGGCGTAGCGGCGGCGACGTTTTTCGCGGCGGTCATGGCGGCGCTGTGCAAGCCGGGCGTGAAGCGGTAAAAAACCCCCTTGCCTTTCCCGGGCGGGTGTGGTATACTCATACTTGCCCTTAAAGACGAGGAACGAGTCAAGGCGGGCATAAACTCACACAGCAAAACAAACCCCCGGAGAGATGACACCTCTCCGGGGGTTTTGCTTTCCGGCAGCGCCAGGTTAGCGGCAGCGAGGATGGGAGATCAGTCCATGCTTCAACCTGCAAAACCCCCGCCCGCACCACGCCGCAGGTAGGGACATGCGTACCAAACAGCCCGTACCGCAGCCGCGCCCCCGTTTTCTCTCTTCCACCGTGCACGGCGCATTCTCTCTTTTCGCAAAAGAGAGAATGGGGGGTGCATTGCCCAGCCATCGCTGAGCTCCAAGCCTCCCCGCGCGCCAGCGCCGGAAAAATCAATAGATAATCTGTCATAAAATTGTCACCCATTTTGCCGGAAAACCTGCTATACTAAGACCACAGATTTTTCGACAGAAAGGACCCGACGCCATGCGCCGAATCATCAGCCTCAGCTTGCTGCTGCTTCTCCTGACCGCCTGCGCCCCCGCGCCCCCGCCCGTGGAGGAGCCGCCCCCGCCCCCGGTGGAGACCCAGGAGCCCGAGCCGCCCCCCGCCCCGGTTCAGCAGCCCTATGAAATCAAGGACCCCACGGAGGAGCGGGAGGGCTATGTCCCCTGGACCGGCGTGGTGGAGCACCTGTTTTTCCACCCGGTCATCGCCTATCCGGAGCTGGCCTTCGACGGGGACAGCCAGGCCAACGGCCTGGACGATTTCATGGTCACCGTGGACGAGTACAGCAAAATCCTCCGGAGCGTCTATGAGAAGGGCTATGTCCTGGTGGATATCAACAGCGTCTGGAGCCAGGAGGAGGGGGAGGAGGGCCCCAAAATGGTCCGCAATACCCTCTATCTTCCCGAGGGGAAAAAGCCCCTGGTCCTCAGCTACGACGACACGAATTACTACCCCTACATGCTGGAGAACGGCCTGACCTATAAGCTGGTCATCGGGGAGGACCTGAAAATCGCCTCCTGGGGGAAGGACCCGGAGGGGAACGAGGTGGTCAGCCGGGATCTGGACGCCATTCCCATCCTGGATAAGTTCGTGGAGGAGCACCCGGATTTCTCCCCCTTCGGGGCCAAGGGCTGTCTGAGCCTGACGGGCTACGAGGGCATCCTGGGCTACCGCACTCAGACGGACACCCAGGAGTGGGACGATGCCAAGGAGGCGAACCGCCAGAAGGAGCGGGAGGCCGTGGCCCCCATCATCGAGGAGCTCCGCCGCACGGGCTGGACCTTCGGCAGCCACACCTGGGGCCACATCCGCCTGGGGGACGGCAACATGACCCGCATCCAGGCGGACACGGAGCGCTGGCTGGACGAGGTGGGAAGCCTGGTGGGGGAGACCACGATTCTCTTTTACCCCCACGGCGAGCGCCCGGACGGCAACGACTGGACCATGACTGGCCCCGCCTTCCAGTACTTACAGGAGAAGGGCTTCCGGGTCTTCTGCTCCGTGGGGATTGAGAGCTTCAGCTTTATCAAAAAGGATATCTGCGCCGTCATCTGCGACCGCCTCCACCCGGACGGCACCACCCTCCGCCACTCCCGGGACCGCTACCTCCAATTCTACGACGCCAAGGACATCATAGACTTAGAAGTCCGCCCGGAGAGAGAGGTCTCCTGGGAGGAATGAGAAAGGAGTTTTCACGATGACCAGAGAAGAACTGAAAGCCCTGGCCGTCTCCATGACGGAGCGGTCCTATTGTCCCTACTCCCATTTCCCCGTGGGCGCGGCCCTGGAGTGCTCCGATGGCACGGTTTTCACCGGCTGCAACATCGAGAACGCCGCCTACTCTCCCACCCTCTGCGCCGAGCGGGTGGCCGTGGGCAAGGCCGTCAGCGAGGGCCACAAGGACTTTGTGCGCATCGCCGTGGCGGGGAAGTGCGAGGACTTCTGCGTCCCCTGCGCCGTCTGCCGCCAGGTGCTCTATGAGTTCGCCCCGGACATGGAGGTCATCAGCCTCAACGGCAAGGGGGAGGAGCTGTCCCGGACCCTCCGGGAGCTGCTGCCCCACGGGTTTGGGCCGGAATATCTTTTATAAAGTAAATTAAAAAGAAAGCCCCTCCCGGAAAACCTTCCCGGAGGGGTTTTTCCTTGTCAGAATGGTAAGGTTTGCCCGGCCCGCGTTACCGGAACCGTGCGCTCTGTAAAGGCGGGATGCTTTTCCAGAAATTTCCTGGTAAAGTCAAACTCCCCCCACTGGTGCATGGGCAGGAAGCGCCGGACGTCCGCCGTTTCGAGGAAATACGCCGGGCCCCAGAAGCCCGCCTCTCCCAGCCGGGGGTCCAGGGGCAGCATGGCAAGGTCGATGGTCCGCCCCCGGAGGAGCTCCGTGTACCGCTTGAAGTTGACCTCCATGTTCCGGTTCCAGGCCTTGGCCTCCCCCTCCCAGTGCCACCAGTTCAGGTCCCCGGCGTGGAAGACGGTCCGCCCGTCCACGGTCACCAGGAACGCCTCCCCCTCGTCGGTGGAGGGCAGGGCCTCCACCCTGGCCCGGGGCAGCTCCAGCGCCTCTCCGCCCCGGAGGCTTCGGCATTTCTCCGCCGTTTCCGGCGAGACGCCCCAGCGCGCCAGATTCCGGACGCTGAGCTTGATGTCGTGCCCCAGGACAAACCGCACCTCCCGGCTCCCGTCGTCCAGGGAGAAGATCCGGGGGTCGAAGTGGTCCGGGTGGGCGTGGCTGGCGAAGACATACAGGGGGACTCCCGGCCTTACCGCCGGGAGCTCGCCCTTCCACCAGTCGAACAGCAGCGCGGCGGAGTCCAGCTCCGCCAGAAAGCCGCTGTGGTCCAGAAACGTGACCCGCATTATTTCAGCTTCACCGCCGTGCCGTAGGCCACCACCTCGGCGGCTCCCTGCATGACGGAGGACGAGCCGTAGCGGACGTTGACCACCGCGTCGGCTCCCAAGGCCTGGGCCTCGTCCACCATGCGCTTCGTGGCGATCTGTCGGGCCTCGTTGAGCATCTCGGTGTAGCCCACGATCTCGCCGCCCACCAGGGTTTTCATGCCCGCCATGAAGTCCTTTCCGAAGTTCTTGGACTGGACCACAGTCCCCTTCACGATCCCCAGGGCCTCGAGTTCCCTTCCGGGCACATAGTCAATATTCAGCAGCAGCATCGTATTCTCCTCCTTCGATTTCTTGAAAACGTTCTTTTAACACCACCAGGGCGGGAATGACCAGCAGTCCGCAAACGCCCGCCAGGGCGGCGAAGAGCCAGGCAAGCCACCTGGGCAGGTCCGGGATGAAGCACAGCGCGGCGAACACAGCGGCGCAGGTGATTTGAAGCAGGGCGAAGAGTACAACGCCCAGCACGGCCTGCCGCCGCTGGCGGCGCTTTCGGGATTCGGGAGCCGTCATAACGGTCCCTCCCTTCATAGAATGATAGGGGCCCCAGCTTTTGGCCCTTCCGCAAAAATGGGGAAGGGCTTGCGGCGGGAAGGGTTTTATGATATAATGCCCCATAAGCGGCGGACAAACCGGAGAATCGCCTCCGGCCGGTCCGGCCTTCCGACATTTGATATTTGATACAGGTGGTGCGGTATGGGTATCTTTTCGTTTTTGAACCGGGACCAGGACCTTGAAGCGTACATGCCGGCTCCGGCGGCTCCGGCGGTGGAGGAAGCGCCTCCGGGCCTCCCCGAGATGTGCCGGGAAATGCCCATCGAGGTGGTGGAGAAGTCCGGCCGGGTGCTGAACACCGGCCTCATCACGGAGCACAAGGGGACGGAGATCTCCATGGGCCGCCATCCCGGCGGGCTGTCCTTCAAAGTCTGCGAGCCGGGCAGCACGGTGTACGTCCGGGGCTGCGACAACAGCATGAACCAGTTCTACCTCCGGGCCACGGTGGAGGAGTCCTCCCGGATCCTCATGAGGCTGAAGGACCTGGAGCCCGAGGTCCACGAGAATCACCGGGACACCTTCCGCCTGGCGGTGAACGTCCCCATCTCCATTTACTATCTCAACGACGAGCGCTTCGAGCGCCCGGAGCAGTGCACTCTGGTGGACATCAGCACCGGGGGCTGCTGCATCAGCTCCGAGTACCTCCACGGCGAGGGCGAGGTATTGCGCCTTAAGATCAAACTGGAGGACTACGTGGCCATGGACTTCATCGGCGAAGTCATCCGGGTGGTGGAGTGCGGGCCCAACGAATTCCGCTGCGGCATCCTCTTCGCCCAGCTGAAGAAGGAGGAGATCAACTCCCTGACCAAGATCCTCTTCAACATGCAGCTGGGCAACCGGCGGGAGCACAGCCGCTCCGAAAGCGGGCACTGGTAATACTTCGATACCCCGCGGGACGCTTCGGCGTCCCGCTTTTTCGCGCCTTTAATACTGGCTGGCCTCTTCTTCCTCGCCGCCGTCAATCTCCTGGAGGCGCTGATGAAGGGCCAGGATAATCCCCACCACCACCGCGCCCCCCAGGAAGGCGTAGCCCAGCAGGAAGGGCAGGGCGGGCAGTCCCTCTCTTGTCCCCAGAAAACCGGCCAGGGCCAGCACGATGGCGATCAGGGGCGTCAGGTATGCCACCACCAGGACCGTGATAACAATGGGGGCGATTTTCTTCTTAGTAGTTTTTCGCATCGTCGATCTCTCCTCTCCCGATTTCCCGGATCCTCTGGACCAGGGCCAGCACCACGCCGCCGCTGATGACCAGGGGAACCAGAGCCAGGACCGCCAGCATAAAGGCTGGGGGCGCTTCCTCGGCGCTCAGGGCGGTGAGCCAGAGAATCAGCCCCGCGATGCCCCCCATCAAAAGCAGCATCACTACCGTGATAGCCACCGGGGCCACGTAGCGGATGCGCACGTCCTTTTTCTGCTTGTTCTGGAAGGTGGCTCCGCTCTGCTCCATGGCCTCCATCTCCTTTAAGATGCTGCCCGCATCCAGATCCCCCAGCCGCTCCTGCCGGTCCGTCAGCCCGGCGCAGAGGCGGATGGCCTGGTCCAGGTTGTCCCGGTCCCGCTCCAGGGAGACCAGGTGGCGGCGCATGCCGTCCCCCACCGTGTGGGCGCCGCTCTGCATGTTCCGGATCTCCTCCAGGGAGACGCCCAGCTTCCGCAACAGCTTGATCTGGAGCAGGGTCCGGACCTCCGCCTCGCCGTAGTCCCGGTAGCCGTTCTCACTGTTCCGCCTGGGGGCCACAAGGCCCTCGGACTCGTAGAATCGGATGTTCTTCCGCGTGATGCCCACCAGGGCCTCCACCTCGTTGATTTTCAAGCCTCTCACCTCTGTTTTCAGGTCCATGATACACCTTCCAGCAGGGGGAAGGTCAAGAGGGATTTTGTAAATTCCCGAAAAAAGGCAGACGCCGGAGGCCAAGCCTCCGGCGTTGATGCTTAGATAGCGCTCTGCGGCCGATCCTCCCGCTCCACGGAGAGGTCCGGCCGGGCGGCGGCCACGGCGTCCAGGACCTGGTTGGCTTCCGCCAGCTTCTCGAAGGTGAAGTCCTGGTAGAACTCCCCGCCGTCGTAGTACAGCCGCAGCCGGGTGACGGGCAGGGCCTTGCCGCAACAGCCCGTCAGGGGCAGGCTGGTGTTCCGGGTCAGGGCCCGGGTCAACGACGCGTAGGAGAGGTACTGCGTCCCCGGAAAGGCGGGGAAGTAAATGGCACTGGCACTGAAGCGGTACTGCTCCGCCCGGCGGGCGGTCTTGTAATCCCCGGCGGGGTCCTCCAGGGGAGCAGACTTAGCAAGGGGCTTGGGGGTAAAGATGGCCATGGCGGAGACCTCCTGCGTTTCATTTTTTTCAGTATAAGTCCCTTTTTCCAAAAGCTCCATGGCAAAAGCAACAGAAGCCGGAAAATCCGTGGGAAATGCCACTTGCCCCCCAGGGCAAAGGGGGCTATACTAGTACCGGAAATCATCAACTCTTCATCGGAGGTTTTTCATGTATCGTATCAAGACATTCAACAAGATCGCCCCCCAGGGCCTGGAGCGGCTGGACCCCGCCCGCTACCAGGTGGGGGAGGATATGGCGGAGGAGGAGGGCATTCTGGTCCGCTCCGCCAATTTGCTGGACTACCCCTTCCCGGACAGCCTGCTGGCCATTGCCCGGGCGGGCGTGGGGGTGAACAACATCCCCCTGGACCGCTGCTCGGAAAAGGGCATCGCCGTCTTTTCCACCCCCGGAGCCAACGCCAACGCCGTCAAGGAGCTGGTCCTCTGCGCCATGCTCATCTCCTCCCGGGACGTCACCGGCGCGGTGCGCTGGGTGAAGAACCAGGCCGCCTCCGGCGTGGAGGTGGAGACCGTGGTGGAGAAGGGCAAGGCCGCCTTTGTGGGCCCGGAGCTTTACCGGAAGGCCCTGGGCGTCATCGGCCTGGGGGCCATCGGCTCCCTGGTCGCCAACGTGGCCCTGGATTTGGGCATGGACGTGTACGGCTACGACCCCTTCCTCTCCGTGGACGCCGCCCTGCGGCTGGACCGCCATGTCCACGTGGTCCGGGACGTAAACGAGCTCTATAAAAAGGCGGACTATATCACCGCCCACATCCACTTTAACGAAAAGACCCGCCACATGATTGGGGCGGACGCCTTTGCCGCCATGAAGCCCGGCGTCCGGCTCATCAACCTGGCCCGGGGGGGCATCGTGGACGACGAGGCCCTGCTGGCCGCCCTGGACGCGGGGAAGGTGACGGCCTACGTCACCGACTTCCCCAATAACAAGCTGGTGGAGAATCCCCACGTGGTGGCCATGCCCCACCTGGGGGCCTCCACTCCGGAGAGCGAACAGAACTGCGCCGTCATGGCGGCGGAGGAGCTGCGGGACTACCTGGAGAACGGGAACATCAAAAACTCCGTGAACCTCCCCGACGTCCACCTGGACCGCAGCGGCGTCCAGCGGCTCTGCGTCCTCCACAAGAACATCCCCGCCATGCTGGCCAGCATCACGGCCCTCCTGAGCCGGGACGGGGTGAACGTGGAAAACCTGAGCAACAAGAGTAAAGGGGACTACGCTTACACCCTGGTGGACCTGGGGGCCAGGGTGGAGCCCGCCGTCCTGGAGGACCTGCGGAACCTGCCCAACGTGATCCGCGTCCGTTCCATCGGCTAAGGGGAGAAAATACTTTTATAAAGAAATTAAGTAAGGAGGGATGCCTGTGGCAGACCTGAACGGAGCCTTACAGCGCTTCGCCGGGAAGCTAGCCCTGGAGAATATCCTGTCCGCCGCCCTGACGCTGCTCATCTGCCTGGTGGCGGTGCGGCTGCTGCTGAAGCTGGCCCGCCGCCTGCTGGGCCGGACGAAGCTGGAGGAGCGCATCCGGCGCTATATCCTGATGGGGCTCAAGCTGCTGCTCTACACCCTGACGGTGGTCTTCACCGCCGGGAGCCTGGGGGTCAACATGACCTCCCTGGTGGCCCTCCTCTCCGTGGGGTCCCTGGGGGTCACCCTGGCGGCGGAGGACGTCCTGGGCAACGTGGCCGGGGGGCTGGTGATCCTGTCCTCCCACCCCTTCGCCATTGGGGACTTCATCGAGTCCGGGGGCGTCTCCGGCACGGTGGAGGAGATCAGCCTGAACCACACGAAGCTCATCACCCCCGACGGCCTGACGGCCCTGCTCCCTAACAAGGAGCTGGCGGCCTCCCAGGTGACGAACTACACGGTGCTGGGCCGGCGGCGCATCGTCTGGAAGATGACCGCCGCCTACGGCGCGCCCACGGAGACGGTGAAGGCCGCCTGCCTCCGGGCCGTGGAGGCCACGGAGCACATCCTCCCCGACCCGGCCCCGGCGGTGTACCTGACGGCCTTCGGAGAGAGCGGCGTTGACTTTACCGTCTACTGCTGGGCCTCGGCGGCGGACTTCTGGACCACCCAGTTTGCCCTGGCGGAGAACCTCCGGGCGGAGTTCGGCAGGGCGGGGATAGAGATCCCCTACAACAAGCTGGACGTTCATATTCTGGAGAACCCCAAATAAGAGAAGCCCCGGCGCTTGTGCAGCGCCGGGGCTTTGTTCTGCCATGCCGGGGAAAGCGTGCCGGGAAACGCCTCACTCCACCGGGCCGACGATGGTCCCGTCGTCCTGCTCCCCCTCCAGCCCATGGGCCAGGCGCAGGAGCAGGAAGCCCATCAGCGTCAGTGCCCCTCCGGCGTAGAGCAGGAGGGAGGAGAGGTAGGCGCTGCCGTCCGCCAGGGAGGCGGCGCAGAGCACCAGGGACCCGGCGGCGTAAAACCCGAAGCGCCGGGTCCGCCCCGCCTGGAAGGCGAAGGAGCTGAGCCGGTAGAACCCCAGGGTCAGGAACACCAGGGCCAGCAGCTCCAGGTAGTACATGGTCAAAGAGGGGTTCACGGAGTCGATGCGGTAGGTCAGCACCAGCCGCACCACCAGGGCCGCCACGGGCAGCAGGGTGATGGAGGCGGGGGCCCTGTGCCTGGGCCCGCCCTCCCGGCGGCGGCAGCCCGCCAGCACCGGGAACAGGGACCCGGCGGCCGCCAGGGTCAAAACGCCCATCAGGATCTGCCCCTGGGGGGAGAAGCCCAGTCCCCCGGCCCGGAGGACGCCGTAGATGGCGTGGCGGGAGGAGACCAGCCCCTCCGGCAGCATCCGGAGGCTCTCCGCCAGGTCCGCCAGGCCGCTGAGGGCCAGGAGGAACACGCCGCACATGGGGATGGACAGGAGGCCGGTGTTCTCCGTGGAGAAGTCCCTGGGCAGAACGGGGCCGGGGTCCTCCTCCGCCGGGAGGAGCCGGGCCGTCAGGGCCAGGGCGGCGGCCAGGCCGATGAGCAGGACCGCCAGGGCCAGGGCCGCGAAGTTGCCGGGAATGGGGAGGCCCGTGCCCGCCTCATAGCCGGTGCGGTTCTGCAGCAGCCGCAGCACGCAGGCGGCGGCCCCGCCCAGCGCCGCCGCCAGGGGGAGCGCGTAACGTTTATCCATCATAAACTGTCCTTTCGCCGATTCGATTCCCCCAGTATAGCACAAGAGGGACCGCCTGAAAAGGGGTAATTTCACTTCCGCAGCAGGGTCACCCGGGGATTTTCCTCCGCCGCCCGGCGGAGGAGGCGGACCAGGGCCCGTCCCCTGGGGCCCAGCCGGTCCTCCAGGGCCTCCTGGTGGAGGAGGCGCACCGTCACGGGTTCCCCCAGGTCCGTCAGGCAGTCAAACAGGGCGTCCAGGTTCCGCCCGTACCACTCCGGCAGGTCCAAGACCCGGGCGAAGCGGTCATGGACCTCCTCCAGGGACTGGAGGTCCAGCCCGTCCAGTACGATCTCAGCCATCGCCCTCGTCTCCGTACAGCAGCTCGAAGGATTCGTAGTGGTCCCCGGTGTAGTAGATGAGCCCGTCGTTGGAGAAGACGATCCGCTTGGCTCCCCGGCTCCTGGCCCCCAGGGTGTCGATGTCGCACTCCGTCCAGGTTCGCCCCTTGGCGTCCGGCAGAAGGCCCTCGTAGTTGCCGAAGCGGCTCCCGCCGATGCACTTGCCCGGGGCGTAGGGCTCCAGGCTGCCGCCGGGCCAGCCCAGGTCCTGGGCCTCCTTCTTCGTGATGAAGTTGTCCGGCAGATGGCCGTAGGTGTGGATGTAGAGGGCCACGTCCTCCTTGGAGGTGTAGCTCCCGTTCTCCGGCAGGGCGTCCGTCCCGGCGCTCTGGTCCTTCGAGGAGGCGTTGCCGGGCTTCTCCGGCTCCTCCGGCAGGGGATCGAGTTCCTCCGGCGCGTCCGGGTTCTGTGCGTCGGGAGACGGATCCTCCGGCAGAACGGGGTCCTCCTCGCCGGAGGCGTCCTCCAGATCCTCCGAGTCCTCCACGGCGGGGAGGTCGATTTTGGGATCCTCAAATTGGGTCCCGTCCTGGGGAACGTCCCTCAGGTCCACCACGCCGCCGCAGGCGGTGAGGGAGAACAGGGTCAAAGCGGCCAGCAGGCCGCCGAGCCAGCGTTTCATGTCCATCATCCTTTCTGTTAATGGACCCAGTATACCAGCTCAGGCAAAAAGAGGCAAGGGCAAAAAGCCCCTGCCTCCTGACAGCTATGCCTTTTCCAGCAGCGCCTGGAACCGCTCCAGCAGCACGGCGGCCTGGCCCCGGGCGGCCCGGCCCTGGGGCTGGAGGGTCCCGTCCCCGGCCCCCTGCAAGATGCCCTCCGCCAGGGCCCAGGCCACGGCTTCCTGGGCGTAGGGGGCCACATCCCCGGCGTCCGGGAAGTCCCGGAGATCGGCCCGGGCCCCGTTGTCCGCCTTTTCCAATTTGGCGTACCGCCAGAGGAAGGCGGCCAGCTGCTGGCGGCTCACGGGGAGGTCCGGGCGGAAGGTCCCGTCGGAGAAGCCCTCCACCACGCCCCGCCGGGCGGCCCAGGCTACGGCCCCGGCGTAATAGGCGGAGGCGGGCACGTCGGAGAAGGAGGAGCCCCGGACGGCGGGCTCTCCCGCCAGCCGGTGGAGGATGGCGGCGGCCTGGCCCCGGGTCACCGTCCCGCCGGGGGAGAAGGCCGTTTCGGTGACGCCCTTCATCAGCCCGGCGGCGCAGACCCGATCCACGGCTTCGGCGTACCACGCGTCCGGGGGCACGTCCTGAAAGCGCCCGCCGTTCCAGGCGGTCCAGGCGCTCTGGATCAGGTCCCCCGCCGTGTCCTGGGACAGCTCCCAGAAGCCCACGCCCCCCAGGCCCCGCCGCCGGGCCAGCTCCGCCTTGGCGGCGATAGAGTCCGGGTCGTCGTAGGAGAGGAAGCTGCGGCTTCCATAGAGGTAGGGGACCCCCGCCTCCTGGTGGCGGAACTGCCGGTAGGCGGAGCGGTTCAGGTACTCGCCCTTCACCTTGTCCCAGGACACGGACCGGGCGCTGTCAAAGCGGCTGTACAGCCCGCCGTTCCGGCGGTCAACGCCCTGGTATATGTACCCGTACAGGGGCATGCCCAGCACCAGCTTTTCCGCCGGGACGCCCCGGGCCAGCCAGGCGGAGACGCCGTCGTCCACGCTGGCCCTGTACCGGGGCGGCCCGTCCGAGGGGGCGTAAAGGGGCGCGTTGAAATCCGCGTAGGCGTCCCAGGGTCCGTGGAAATCGTAGGCCATGAGGAAGACGTGGTCCACCAGCTCCGCCACGGCCTGGGGCTCAATGTTATGGAGGTAGCCTCCGTTCGCCGCCCCGGCGATGGTGAGGACGTATTGTTTCCCGTCCCGCCGCCCCTGGCGGTCCAGGGCCCGGCGGAGCTCCTCCAGGAGCAGGGTGAAGTTCTCCCGGTCCTGGGGCCGGTGAACCACGCCGGGAGCCCCGCCGGAGACGGGGTACTCCCAGTCCAGGTCCACGCCGTCCAGGCCGTGCTCCACCAGCAGATCCACGCAGGACTGGGCAAAAACCCTCCGGCTTCCGGCGGAGGCGGCAGCGCCGGAAAAGCCGGCGGAGTCATCCCAGCCCCCCAGGGAGAGGACGATGTTCAGATCCGGATTCCGCCTCCGCAGCGCAGTCAGCTCCCGGAGATTCTTCCCGTCCCGGACCGGGTCTCCCAGGACGGCCTTCCCTTCCTCGATCCTGCCGAAGGCGTAATTGATCTGGGTGAAGCGCTCCGCCGGGAGCTTGTCCGGCGTGCAGCCCTGCCCGGAGGCCCAGGAGGCGTAGTAGCCCACCACCTCCCCGCTCCCCCCGGTCCCGGCGGCGGAGGCGGGGCCCGCCAGGGACAGCAGCAGGGCGAATACCAGGGCCAGGGAGGCAAAGGCGCGTGTTTTCCGCATCTTTCCAACTCCTTCATTAGATATTAAAAGACATTATAAAATATCTTTCGACAAATCACACGCCTCATTTTACCGCAGAGAACCCCGCCGGGGCAAGGAACAGCTTCTGGAAGCCCAGGCAGAAATTGAGGCCGGGCGGCGTTATGCCGTCCGGCCTTGAAAGGGGTCTTATTTTGCCTTCCTCACGACAGCAGCAGCTTGTCGTCCGCCTCGTCGCTTCCGCTGACCTTGTTGAACAGCTCCAGCAGCTGGGGTACCGTCAGCTTTTTCTTCTCCTCCCCGGAGACGTCGATGACGATTTTTCCGTCGTACATCATGATGAGCCGGTTCCCGTGCTGGATGGCGTCTTTCATATTGTGGGTGACCATCATGGTGGTCAGCTTGCTCTCCGCCACGATGCGGTCCGAGAGCTCCAGCACCTTGGCCGCCGTCTTGGGGTCCAGGGCGGCGGTGTGCTCGTCCAGGAGCAGCAGCTTGGGCTTTTTCAAAGAGGCCATGAGCAGTGTCAGCGCCTGGCGCTGTCCGCCGGAGAGGAGGCCCACCTTGCTGGTCAGCCGGTCCTCCAGCCCCAGGTCCAGATTTCTAAGCATCTCCTGGTACTGCTCCTTCTCCGCCTTGGTCACGCCCCAGCGGAGGCCCCGGCGCTGGCCCCGTCGGGCCGCCAGGGCCAGGTTCTCCAGAATCTGCATGGTGGGCGCGGTGCCCAGCATGGGGTCCTGGAAGACCCGCCCGATATAGGGGGCCCGCTTGTGGTCCGGCAGGTGGGTCACGTCCACGCCGCCGATGGAGATGGTTCCCCCGTCCACGGGCCAGGTGCCCGCCACGGCGTTCAGCATGGTGGATTTGCCCGCCCCGTTGCCGCCGATGACCGTGCAGAAGTCTCCGTCGTTCAAGGTCAGGCTCACGCCCCGGAGGGCCTGCTTCTCATTGACCGTCCCGGCGTTGAAGATTTTCCAGATGTCCTTGATCTCAAGCATGGCTGGCGCCTCCCGTCTTCACCTTGGCGTGGAAATACTTCCCCTTCCAGTAGGGCAGGGACAGGAACACCGCCACCACCAGCGCGGAGAGGAGCTTCAGATAGTTGGGGTTCAGGCCCATGGCCAGCACCGCCTGGATGACGATGTAGTAGAGGATGGCTCCGATGGACACGGCCAGCAGCTTCAGCGCGAAGTTGTGGAACAGCTTGCTGAAGAGCACCTGTCCGATGATGACCGCCGCCAGGCCGATGACGATGGCGCCCCGGCCCACGTTGATCTCGTTGGCTCCGTTGTACTGGCACAGCAGGGCCCCGGAGAGGGCTACCAAGCCGTTGGAGACCATCAGGCCCAGCACCTTGCAAAAGTCGGTGTCGATGCCCTGGGCCCGGGCCATACTGCCATTGGACCCCGTGGCCCGGAGGGCGCAGCCCAGCTCCGTGCCGAAGAAGCCGTACAGCAGGGCGATGACGCCCACGGTGAACAGGCCCACCACCAGGATGGGGTGCCGCCAGAGGGGGAAGTCCCCCTTGATGGCCCCCTGGACGAAGCGCAGGGAGACCAGCAGCTTTTCCAGGGTGTCCGCCTGGGTGACGTTGATGGCCACCGAGGCCTTGAAGTCCATGATGGCCATGTTGACGGAGTACAGGCCCAGCTGGGTCAGGATGCCCGCCAGGATGGCGGGGATGCCGCACTGGGTGTTCAGCAGCCCGGTGACCAGGCCCGCCAGCATGCCCGCCAGCAAAGCGGCCAGCATCGCCGCCCAGACGTTGACCCCGCCGGAGAACAGCATGACGAACACCGCGCCGCCGGTGCAGAAGGAGCCGTCCACGGTCAGGTCCGCGATGTCCAGGATTTTATAGGTGATGTATACGCCGATGGCCATGATGCCCCAGATGAGACCCTGGGACATGGCCCCCGGCAGGGCGTTGAGAAAGCTCAGCATGATGGTTACACAACCTCTCTTGAAATTAGGGCCTTGCGGTTCTCATCCCTAATTGTAAGGGAAGAAGGGGAGGGCGGAGGCCCTCCCCTGGGAGAACGGTCTTACTCGGCGGCAATGGCCTCGTAGCCCTCGGGGGCGGTGAGGCCCAGGGCCTCGCAGGTGGCGGGGTTGTACTTCTTAACGAACTGGGGCGCGTACTCGATAGCCATTTCGGAGACCTTGGCCTTGCCCGTCAGGATGTCCGCGGCCATTTCGCCGGTCTTGTAGCCGATGTCATAGTAGCTGATGGACAGGGTCGCCACGCCGCAGCCGCCGCAGATGCCTTCCTCTCCGGCGAAGACGGGCTTCACGCCCCGGCAGATGTTGTCAATGATTCCCGCGTTGTTTGCCGCCGTGTTGTCCGTGGGGACGTACAGCACGTCCGAGGCGTCCGCGGCGCTCTGGACCACGGAGGCCATGTCGTTGGTGTCGGAGAAGGGGAACTGGGTGCAGGTGTAGCCCATGTCGGTCAGGTACTTCTGGACATTGTCCACCTGGTACTGGCTGTTGGGCTCGGCGGAGCAGAAGATGAGGCCCACGGTCTTGGCGTCGGGATACCACTCCTGGATCATCTGGGCCTGCTGGTCCAGGGGCGCCAGGTCGGAGGTGCCGGAGACGTTGCTGCCCACGGTGCCGGAGAAGTTCTCAATGCCCAGGGCCACGCCGTACTCGGTGATGGAGGTGCCCAGCACCGGGATGTCCGCCGTGGCGGAGGCGGCGGCCTGGAGGGGCGCGGTGGCGTTGGCCATGATCAGGTCCACGCCCCCGGAGACAAAACCGTTGATGATGGTGGCGCAGGTGGGGGTGTCTCCCGCCGCATTCTGGGTGTCCAGCTCCACCTGTCCGGGGAGCAGCTTATTGACGGCGTCGGTAAAGCCCTGGGTGGCGGCGTCCAGGGCCGGGTGGGGGGCCAGCTGGCAGACGCCGATTTTGTAGGACTTGCTGGAGCCGCCGCAGGCGGCCAGACTGAGGGCTATGGCCAGGGTCAGAACAAGAGCGAGCAGTTTCTTCTTCATGATGAACAATCTCCTTACTTGTGAGTAGTGTGCGCGGCTTTGCCGGATTCATGACAAAAAGCGGCCCGTCCGCAGGCGGGACCGCCTTCCTTCCGGTAAACGTCACTCTAACGCTTTTGTACTATACAGCTTTAAAGGGATAAAGTCAATGGTTATTTTTCACAAAAACAATTGCTTTTTCGGGGGAACTGTCGTATAATAAATTCATTCCGTTTCCAAGGAAAGGGAAATTAGAAAGGGAGGTTATTTTATGCGAAGAAAGTTCCTTGCGCTGGCGCTGGTTCTGGTGATGCTGGCCGGGCTGTCCGTCCCCGCCCTGGCGGCGGAGGAGGGGAAGACCATCACCATCCTCCAGACCAGCGACCTGCACGGCATGGTAAACCCCTATGACTATGCCTCGAACAAGGAAGCCAAAACCAGCATGGCCCACGCGGCCACCGTCATCAAGGCGGAGCGGGAGGCGGACCCGGACCTGCTCCTGCTGGACACCGGCGACACCACCCAGGCCAACTACATCCAGGAGTTCCTGGGGGAGACCCCCCACCCCATGATCCAGGCCATGAACTACCTGAAATATGACGCCTGGACCCTGGGCAACCACGAGTTCAATTTCGACTTTAAGTACACCACCAAGGAAATCGAGGATTTCGAGGGCGCGACCCTGGGCGGAAACTTCTACAAGGCCGACGGGACCCGCTGGATTGACGCCTACAAAATCTTCGAGGTGGACGGCGTCAAGGTGGCGGTCTTCGGCGTGGACGCCCCCCACATCCCCCAGTGGGAGAAGTCCGACCCGGGCCACTATGACAACATGAAGATCACCGAGCCCAAGGAGGAAATCGGAAAAATCCTGGACGAGCTGGAGGGCAAGGCCGACGTCATCGTGGGCTCCGTCCACTACGGCCTGGACGGCGAGTACGGCTGCGCCGGCATGAAGGAAGTGGCCGAGGCGTACGGAGATCGGATGGACGCCCTGTTCATTGGACACGCCCACGCCAAGGTGGAGGAGACCATCGGGGGCATCCCCGTCCTGGAGCCCGGCAGCAACGGCGAATTTGTGAGCAAGGTCACCCTGACCCTGAAGGCCGACGGAGACGGCTGGGCCGTGGACAAGGCGGAGGGCAAGCTCATCGACTGCGCCGAAGTGACCCCCGACCCGGACTTCCTGGCGGAGTTCAAGGGCCTCCACGAGAAGAGCCTGGAGCTGGCCTCCCGCGAGGTGGGCACCGTGGGCAAGACCTTTATCGATCCCCTGGAAGTCCTCCCCGGCATCCCCAGCGCCGTCCTGGAGGACGACGCGGTGACCGACCTGGTGAATAAGGTCCAGATGGAGCGGGCCGGGGCCGACGTGTCCCTGGCGGCCCTGTTTGACGCCACCAGCAACCTCCAGGCGGGTCCCTTCCTGCACCGGGACAGCGTGAAAATCTACAAATACGACAACACCCTCTACGGGGTCAAGGTCACCGGAAAGCAGATGAAGGCCATCATGGAGGAGAAGGCCGGAAACTTCTTCAACCAGTACCAGCCCGGAGACGTGACCATCAGCTTCAACCCCAATATCCGGCTGTACAACTACGACATGTTCGCGGGACTGGACTATGAAATCGACATTTCCAAGCCTGCCGGGTCCCGGATTCAGAACGTGGTCTACAAGGGCGAACCCATGAAGGACACGGACACCATGATCCTGGCCCTGAACAACTACCGCTACGGCGGCCTGGTTTCCGCGGGCCTCCTCAACGAGGCCGACGTGGTCTACGAGGGCGGCGCGGTCCGGGATATGATTACCGAGTACGTGGAAGACCTGGACGGCCCCCTGATGCCCGAGGTGGACAACAACTGGAAGATCGTGGGCGCGGACCTGGACGACCCCCAGAAGGACCTGATCTATGAGAAGGTCCGCAACGGGGAAATCGCCATCCCCACCTCCGAGGACGGACGGACCCCCAACATCGC
The DNA here is from genome assembly GCA_910587875.1 of uncultured Oscillibacter sp. Classification (GTDB taxonomy): domain Bacteria; phylum Bacillota; class Clostridia; order Oscillospirales; family Oscillospiraceae; genus Oscillibacter. The sequence goes on from CAJUOD010000025.1 coordinate 22,291, forward strand.
CTCCCTGAACGGCCCCGCTCTGCGGGCCGAGGGCGTCCTGCCCCCGCTGGAGGACGAGAAACCCGCCGAGGAGCCCGCTCCCGCGCCTGAGCCTGTTCCCGCGCCCGAGCCCGCCCCGGCCCCCGAGCCGGAGCCCGCTCCCACGCCTGAGCCGGAGCCCGCGCCCGCGCCCGTTCCCGCCGTGGCCGAGGGAACCTATACGGTCAAGGCCGGGGACTGCCTGTGGAGCATCGCTCAGAAGACCTACGGAACGGGGACCAAGTGGGGCGTCATCCACGCCGCCAACTGGTCCACTGTCAAGGACCCCGCCGCCATCCAGATCGGCCAGGTCCTGGTGATTCCCGCCGCGTAAGCGGAGAAACGGCACATACCCTTCCAAGCGTACGGCGGCCCCGGCTTTTTGCCGGGGCCGCTTTCGTTCCGCCGGTTTTCGCTGTCCGGCTTATTCTTCAACTCTCTCAATCTTAATGATGACCGGGCGCAGCCCGTCATTGCAGGAGCAGATCGCCACCCCCTTGTGTTTCGGGTCGATCCAGGTGTTGTCATACCAGCCCTCCGACCCATTCGCCAAGGCAAATACGTACTGATATACGGCCTTCCAGGCTTCATCACAAAAGCCCTCCGGCTTCGCGTAGTCGGAATAGAAAACCTGGCCCTCCTTCATGAGCGGGCAGGTGGAAAAGCCGGGGACGCCGTATTCCTTTGCCAAGTCTTCCTGCAGGGTAGTTTTCAGGATGGTCAGTTTGCATTTCTTCATAAGCTCGTCTCCCTCCGCGAACCAAAATAGAATGCTCTGATTTTAACATGGGCATGGGTTCGATTCAACCCGGTTTTGAGATCTCCACGGCTTTCTCCCCTCTGATTTCCCCTTGCCTGAACGGGAAAACCATGATATACTAAACGTTGGCAAAACCGGGTATGATTTCCAGGGAGGTGACCGCGATGGAAAAGAAGGGCGTGAAAATCGCCGCCCAGAACCGGAAGGCCCACCATGATTATTACGTGGAGGAAAAATACGAGGCGGGCATCGAGCTGGCGGGCACGGAGGTCAAGTCCGTCCGGGCCGGGACGCTGAATCTGAAGGATTCCTACTGCTCCGTGAAGGACGGGGAGCTCTTCGTCCACGGGATGCACATCTCCCCCTATGAGAAGGGGAACATCTTCAACAAGGATCCCGTCCGGCCCCGCCGCCTGCTGATGCACAAGCGGGAGATCCGCAAGCTCCACGCCCTGGTGAAGCAGGACGGCTATACCCTGGTCCCCCTGTCCGTGTACTTCAAGGACTCTCGGGTCAAAGTGGAGGTGGGCCTGTGCAAGGGCAAAAAGAACTACGACAAGCGGGCGGCCGTGGCGCAGAGGGATACCAAACGGGAAATCGACCGGGCTATGAAGGCTCGATAAGTTACTAAGATAGTTTATAAAAGTGCAGAAAGGAACAAACTGAGATGTCTACCAATCCCATCGCCACCATTTTAATGGCGGACGGCAAAAAAATGACCGCCGAGCTCTACCCCGAAAAGGCTCCCAACACGGTGAACAACTTCATCTCCCTGGCCAACAAGGGCTTTTACGACGGCCTGACCTTCCACCGGGTCATTCCCGGCTTCATGATCCAGGGGGGCTGCCCTGACGGCACCGGCATGGGGGGCCCGGGCTATGAGATCAAGGGCGAGTTTGCCTCCAACGGCTTCGCCCAGAACGATTTGAAGCACACCACCGGCGTCCTCTCCATGGCCCGGACCATGGTCCCGGATTCCGCGGGAAGCCAGTTCTTCGTCATGGTGGCCCCGGCGGAGCACCTGGACGGGGACTACGCCGCCTTCGGACAGGTGGTGGAGGGGGTGGACGACGCCATCGCCATCTCCCGGGTCCCCCGGAGCATGCGGGACGACAAGCCCAAGACCCCGGTGGTCATCCAGTCCATCCGTGTGGACACCCAGGGCGTGGAGTACCCGGAGCCCGAGACCCGCTGAAACCGAATCGGAGCGAAAAGGAGGAGCTATGAAAACCACCATCATCACCGGAGCGTCCTCCGGCCTGGGCCGGGAGCTGGCCCGCCAGATTGAGGATGTGTTTCCCGCCATCGAGTGCTATTGGCTCATCGCCCGCCGGGAGGACCGGCTGGAGAGCCTGGCCATCAGCCTGCCGGGGCGGCACACGAAATGCCTGGCCCTGGACCTCTGCGACCCCATGAGCTTCGTGGCCCTGAAGGACCAGCTAGCGGAGGAGAAGCCGGAGGTATCCCTGCTGGTCAACTGCGCGGGCTGCGGGTATCTGGGCCGGGTGGGGGAGATGGACACTGCCACCCAGACCCAGATGGTGGACCTGAACGTCCGGGCCCTGACCGCCGTGACCAATATCGTCCTGCCCTATATGCCGGAGGGGAGCCATGTCCTGAACGTGTCCTCCATCGCCTCCTTCTGCCCCAATCCCCGGATGACGGTCTATTCCTCCACCAAGGCCTACGTCTCCCATTTCACCGTGGGCCTGAACGAGGAGCTCCGCCGCCGCAAGGTGAGCGTGACGGCGGTGTGCCCCGGCCCCATGGACACGGAGTTCCTCCCCCTGGCGGGCATCACGGGCCGTTCCAGCACCTTCGAGTTCCTGCCCTACTGCGACCAGGTAAGAGTGGCCGGAGGCGCCCTCCGCGCCGCCAAAGCGGGCCGCGTGATCTATACCCCCAAGCTGCTGTATAAATTCTACCGCCTCCTGGCCAAGCTCACCCCCTCCCAGCTCCTAGTCAAATTCGTCAAAACCTGACCAAAGGAAAGGAGCGGGGTCCCGGAGGGCCTCCGCTCCCAAAATGTCACAAAACCGTAACACACGCCTACCCAAACCTGTGCTATACTAATTTAGCGATTCCACCAGCCAGCCACTCAAAGAGCCAGACCCCGCGCAAGTCCCCCGTTCCCATCCCCCGTCCTTCGTCCCTCGTCCCCCCGCAGGGGGTGGGGGATTCTCAAGGGGGAGCCCGCTCCCCCTTGAAAGAGGAGGGGCAAAGGAGCGGAGTGCAGTTTTCGCCTACAGTCCGCAGACTGTTGGCGGAAACGAAACGGAGCGGATTTCGCCCCGACGACAGGGGGGTGTAAGGGTTTCGACGGGGGTATGGAGGCGGGACCAGCGGGCGGCGGCGCCTGACCGCCATAAAACGGGCAAATTATAAATCAAATAACAACAACACTGTTGCTGTTGCTGCCTAACTAAAGGCAGCCGTCCGACCCGGGAGGACCGCGAACCGGGGAGGGCGTCGTTTAGCGGTAAATGTGCGTACAGTAAGCTTTGCCTGTGCCACACATCATGAAGCTCACCTGAATTGACGGCGTGACGATGTGCCGTCTCCGAGGGGAACAGGAGGGGTAAGGCCCTCCGGAATCACCGTCTGCGCCCGGAGAAAGTCCCGTTAAAGTGCTTTCGGACGCGGGTTCAACTCCCGCCACCTCCACCAGCTCTGAAATTCCCACCACCGCTCCGTTTCCGGCTTTGCCGAAAACTGCGCTATGGTGGGAATTTCTTCGCTTTCGGGCCGGATTCGCTGCGCTGGATTCCGGCCCGATTTTGGGGTGGACGCGGGACCTGCGTTGCAGCAAAATCCGAACCTGTTCCCATCGGGGACGGGTTCGGGTTTGTTGCTTATCCGGGAGATATGGCGTGCTCCGGCGATGCCGGGACCCGGGGCGGCGACGGTTTCGTGCAACTTTCCGCTGCCGGGGCCCCTTCTTTTGAGGCGCGGCTTTTCATAACTTTAAAAGGAGGAATGCGAAATGAGCGACGCTGTGCTGGCGGCCCTCATCGGGCTGGCGGGGTCGGGGCTGGGGTCCGTGCTGGGCATCCTGGTGAGCTCCAAGCTGACCCAGTACCGGCTGGAGCAGCTGGAGAAAAAGGTGGAGGTCCACAACAAGGTCATCGACCGGGTGTACAAGCTGGAGGAGCGCACGGAGGTCCAGGAGGAGAAAATCCGGGCGGCCAACCACCGGATCGGGGACCTGGAGGAGGCGGTGCGGGCATGAGGGGGAAGCGGAGAAGGGAGGCAAAGACCTCCAATGTGATCCTGCTGGTCCTGGGCCTCTTCGCCTTTGGTTTCATCGCGGCCATGACCGTGATCTTCTGCGTCAAGGGCTCCGTGCCCGACACGCTGATCCAGTACACCCTGGGGGCCGGGGGCGTGGAGGCCCTGCTGCTGGCGGGGATTAAAATTTCAAAGGTCCGGGCGGGAGACAGGCCCGGAGAAGAGGAGGACACACATGGATAAAACCATCACCAAGCGGCTGGGGAATCTCCTGAGCGTCAAGTCTCTGGTGACCCTGACGCTGACCGCCGTGTTCGCTTACATGTCGGTGAGGGGGACTATCTCCCAGGACTTCATGACCGTGTACGCCGTGGTCATCGCGTTCTACTTCGGCACCCAGAGCCAGAAGGTCCAGGACGCGATGGAGGGAAAATAGATGACGGCGGAACGGGTGCTGAACATCGCCAGGCGGGAGCTGGGGGTAAAGGAGTCCCCGGCGGGCTCCAACAATGTCAAATATAATACCTGGTACTACGGCCGGGAGGTCTCCGGGCCCGCCTACCCCTGGTGCATGGTCTTTGTGCAGTGGTGCTTTGCCCAGGCCAAGGTCTCGCTGCCGCTGCGGACGGCCTCCTGCGGGGCGATGATGAACGCGGCGAAAAAGGCGGGCCGGTGGGTGACGAAGGGCCTCCGCCCCGGGGATGTGGTGATCTACGACTTCCCCGGCGGGGCGGCTACGGACCACACGGGCGTCGTCGAGCGCGTGACGGCCTCGGGGGTGGTGGCCATCGAGGGAAACACCAGCCAAACCGGGAACCAGTCCAACGGCGGGCAGGTCTGCCGGAAGACCCGGCCCGCGCGGCAGATCGTGGGCGCGGTGCGCCCGAAGTATGAGGAGGAGGACGACATGGACATCTCGAAGCTGACCGACGCGGAGGTTCTGGCGCTGGGCAAGCGCCTCCAGCAGGTGTGCGGGAAGCAGCCCGTCAGCTCCGCCCTGGCGAAGGAGCTCCAGGAGGCCAAGGAGAAGGGTATCACCGACGGGAGCAATCCCGGGGCCTTCTGTACCCGGGCCCAGGCCGCCGTCATGACCCTGCGGGCCGCGAAAAAATAAGGAAGGGGCCTCCCAAACGGGAGGCCCCTTCTTTTGTTTCAGAATGCTTTCAGCTTCCCTCCGTATAATCCCCGCGTACGAAATCACGCCGCATGAAGGAGAGACCGATGGAAAAAGACCCTATGGAAAACCGAGGCGTCACGCTGAACAGCCTGCGGGAGGAGCAGCGGGCCTTGAACCGGAGAATGCTGCTGGCCCTGCAGGTCCGGGACCTGGAGGCCCAGGAGGTCCTGCGCCGGGAGCTGGAGGAGATCGCCGCTCAGATTGACCGCTTCCTGACGGGAAGGCTTTAGGCCTTGCCGTAGTAGCGGCGGAGGCCGCAGTTGTACAGCGCCGCCATCCGGGGCTCCTGGACGGGCTCCTCCCGCTCGAAGCCCTCGTGCTGGATAAACCAGGTCTCCCCGTCGGTGCCCAGCATGGGGTCCAGGTCCTTCAGGGAGTAGACCGGCAGGACCACGCTGCCCCGGCTCCAGACCCGGAGCACATTGGGCACGTCCACATCCGCCGGGGAGTCGATGACCGCCAGGCGGAGCTCCGGGAAGTAGGCCCCGCCGAAGGGCTGCTCCACGTCCAAACTGGCGAAGCCGCTGTCATACAGGGACTCCAGGGCGGCCTCCAGGCTGCCGTTGTTCCACACCGGGGCGATGAGGCCGCACTCGCTGAGCTTCACCCGCTTCTCCCCCGTCGGGGGCAGGCCGGAGATGGGGATCAGGTCGTCCAGGACGAAGGGCCCCGTCTTGGTCTTGGGCAGGAAGACCCGGGCGGCGCTGTCCGAGGTGAGGCTCATGGTCAGAGCGTGGATGATCCAGTCCAGAAACAGGTCGAAGTTCCGCCCGGACACCTTGCACCGCTGGGCCGCCTGGTTCAGGAACTTGCTCATGGCCTCGTAGTCCGTCAGAGCCATGGGCGGCAGGGGACCGGCGTATAGATTTTTCAGGCGTGTCGTGGGCAGCATAGGGACCTCCCCGCGCCCGGGGGCGCGTTTTGTCAGAATACGCCTATTCTAGCACGCCCGACGGGAAAACACAAGCGGGAATCCGAACAAGCGTTTCCGCCTCCCCCGCCGGGAAGTTCGGATATTTTCACAGCCAAGAGGCCCCGCCGGGACGGCGGGGCCTGTTCTCATCATTCTATTCTGTCAGGGGGAAATTCTGGCCGTAGAGCTCAATAGACTCTATCTGGTCCAAATCCAGGGGCATGGGGAAGAGGGTATCTATTTGAAGGGACGCATCCAGGTCCGGGATGCTGCGGGAGGTGCCGCCGGGGGTGAGGGAGTCGCCGTTTTTCATATGGAAGGTCAGGTTCCGGCTCTCGAACCGGTCCTTCGACGTGCTCCTCGATCCCTCCGGCCCCTGCATGGTCAGGTGCAGGGCCAGCGGCGTGAGGGTGAGGCTCTCCAGCGTCCACTCCTCTCCGCCGATCTCGCAGACCCGGCCCGGCTCCAGGCGCAGGGCCTCCGTGGGCCGCAGGGAGGCGGTCAGAGTCCAGGGACCCTTCCGCAGGATCTTGCCAATGCCCCTCTCCGGGGGGAAGAAGACCAGGTCCTGAATTTCAATGCGGCAGAGGCCGGCGGAGCTCAGGGATTCGCTGAGGATGGAAAATTGCGACGTATACTGTCCCTCGGCCTCCTCCTCCAGGGGGGAGGAGCTGAATTCCCCAAACGCGCCCCCGCCCTCCGGGAAGACCGTGGTCAACCCCAGGCCCAGCAGGCTGTGCTCCGCCTGAAGCTGTTCCAGCAGCTCCGGGTCCAGCACCGTGACCCGGATGGCGAAGAGGGCGATCTGCCCGTCGAAGACGGCGTCCAGGACCTCGATGCGCAGGCCGTCCGCCTCCACCGGCCCGGCGCCGGTTTCCACCCCCATGCCCAGCAGCTGGTCCGTATCCGCCGCGTCTCCGTACTCCCGGGCCCAATAGCTCTCCTCATACACCTGCCGGAACCAGCCCCCGCTCCCCAGGCCCGCCGCCGCCGCGCCGGTGAGCAGAGCGGCAATGACTGCCGCCGCCAGCCAGCGGGCGGGAGTCCGGGGACGGCGTCCTGTTTCCGTCTCCGGGGCCCAGGCGCTTCCGGGATCCGCCAGCAATCGGCGCATCCGTTTCCTCTGCCGCCGGGAGGGCGGGGGAGGCGCGGGGGCCTCTTCGATATCCTGCCGGAGGGCCTCCTCCAGCGCGTTTTTCAGCATGGCGTCAAACACAGGACCGTCCATCCAGATACCCCTCCCTTCTCAGCGCGTCGATCAGCAGCTTCCGCCCCCGGAAGATGCGGCTCTTCACCGCGCCCTCCGTCAGCCCCAGCTCCCCGGCGATGTCCTGGAGGCTCCACTCCGCCAGAAAGCGGAGCTCCAGCACCCGGCGGTAGTCCTCCGGCATGGAGCGGATCAGGGCAGCCAAGGCCTCGAACTCCCCCAGGTCCGGCGGCACGGCGGGCTCCCAGGCCTGGGCCTCCAGCTCCTCCACCCGGCCCTCCTTGCGGAGGATGTCCAGGGCCGTGTTTTTGACCGCCACCGCCAGCCACCGCTCCAGCTGCCCGTCGGAGCGGGTTTTCAGCGCCTCATAGTTTTGAATGAACTTTATAAAAGTATCGTGCACTGCATCCTCGGCCCTGGGGCCGGGGCCCAGATCGGAAGAGCACACGTCTGAACTCCAGTCACACAGCAAGATCTCG
>CAJUOD010000026.1 GCA_910587875.1 uncultured Oscillibacter sp.
CGCAGGGAGATTACCCCATGATATTCGCCCGCATCTGGTCGCTGGCGGCCTTCACATCGGAGATCCACTGATCCTTGGAGATGGAGCCGTTCACCAGGCCGTTGACGGGATCCAGGAAGACCTCGCGGACGGTGCCCAGGCCCGCCACGGCGTTGTAGGCCGCGAAGTTGCCCATGGCCGCGTCGGCCCCGTTGTCATAGATGGAGTAGAACATTTTGTTGTCGCCTTCCAGGTTGTCGGTCAGGCCGGGGACGGGCTGCACCGCGCCGCCCTTGGCGAAAATGGCGCAGGCCGCGTCGGAGTACAGGAAGGCCACGAACTGCTTGGCCGCGTCCAGGTTGGGGGCGGCGGCGGGAATCCAGGCCTGCTCCAGCCAGCAGTAGCTGGCGCCGTTGCCGCCGGACTTGGCGGCGGGCAGGGCGGTCATGCCCCACTTGAAGCCCTCGGCCCGGGGAGCCTCGGCCATCTCGCCCACGATCCAGGTGCCGTTGGGCATGAACAGGGCCTTGTTGTCCAGGACCAGCTACTGGTTCTGGGTGAAGTCCTGGTCATTGGCCTGAGCGGGGGTGACGGGGTTCGTGTAGGAGGCCAGCTTCGCGATGATGTCGAAGCACTGCTGGGCCTCGGGGGTGTCCCAGATGCCCTCGGCGTAGGTGGTGGCCTTGTTGAAGAAGTCGGCGCCGCCCACGGAGTACATCAGGGCATACAGGAAGGCGTCGAAGTAGCCGGTGGTGGGATAAGTAAAGAGGTAGCTGCCCTCAGCCTGGGCCTTCTCGGCCAGCTCCCACATCTCGTCCCAGGTGGTGGGGACGGTCCAGCCCTTCTCCTCGAAGAGGCCCGCGTTGTAGAACAGGCCGCAGGGGGAGTAGAACATGGGGGCCAGGTAGGTCACGCCGTCGCCGTAGGGGTTGGTCACAGAGGTGTCCGTGAAGCCGCCCACGATTTTGTCGGAGACCTTGGCGCTCTCGCCGGGGATGGTCATGGACAGCACGTCCGTCAGCTCGGCGATGTTCCGGTCCTTGATGAACTGCTCGGTCAGGCCCTTCTCACGGCCGGTAGCCAGGTGGATCACGTCGGGGAAGTCGCCGCCCTGCATGGAGGGCCCGATGACGTCTTCCAGGTTTTTGTCGCAGATCAGATTGACCTTGATGCCGGTGGCGGCGGTGAAGGCGTCGCAGACCTCCTGCCACATGCCGGGATAGGCTTCCTCATAGCCGGAGGCCAGGGCGGCCACGGTAATGGTCACGTCCTCGGCGGGGGGCGGGGTCTCGGTTTCGTTGGAGCTGCCCGAATCGGCGGGGGGCGGGGCGGTGGTCCCGGCGTCGGAGCCGCCGTTCCCGCCGCCGCAGGCGGCCAGGGACAGCACCAGCGCCAGAGTCAGCAAGAGACTGAAAAACTTCTTCATAAGTCTACCTCCTTATAATATAGGGGCTTCCGCAGGCCGGTCTCCGGCCTTGTAAAATTTAGTATAACGAGTTAGCCGCTGGTAAAGCAATCTCTTTCTTGCGCAACTTTTTAGAGATCTTGCTCTATTTGCATTTTATCCCAATTTTCAGGGGATACCCCGCCCGGTTTTGGGCAAAACTGATAATTTCGCAGTTTCCCCTTCCCTGCCCTCCGTCTCCTCGACAAAATCCCGGCGGAGCGGGAAAAATTTTTTATCAAAAGTTGCGCCGCCGGGGCGGAGGCGCTATAATGGGAGGCAGGCCGGGGCGCTGCCAATTTTCAAAAAATTGCGCCCCGGGAGGAGGGTTGTCCATGAGCCAGCGTCAATACACCTTTCAGCGGGAGAGCGCCGCCCCCGGCGGGGCCCCCAGGCTGGCCTATGTCTCCCGGGACCAGTACAGCAGCGAGTGGAACTCCAACCCCCACACCCACGGCTGCGCGGAGCTGTTTTTCATCACCGGGGGCCACGGGCGCTTCCGCACCCGGCGGGAGGAGTTTCCCGTGGCCATCCACGACGCGGTCATTGTCAACGCCAACGTGCCCCACACGGAGGTCAGCCAGCTGGACAGCCCTCTGGAGTACACCGTCCTGGGTGTGGAGGGCCTGGAGACCATGGCCGGGGCCGAGGGCTACGCCCTGCTCCACCTCCACACCGGCTGGGAGGAGCTGATGGGCTGCCTCCGGCTGATGCTCCAGGAGGCGGAGGGGGCCCTGCCGGGCTATGAGCGGGTCTGCCGGAGCCTTCTGGAGGTGGTGCTGATCCGCCTGAACCGCCAGCGGGACGCCGCCCTCTCCGGGGAGCCCTCCGACGCCCGGACCAGCCGGGAGTGCGATTTGGTCCGGCGGTATATCGACAACCACTTCAAGGAAAACCTGAGCCTGGACCAATTGGCCCAGCTGGCCCACCTGAACAAGTACTACCTGGCCCACGCCTTCCGGCGGGAGTTCGGCGTGTCCCCCATCAACTACCTGATCTCCCGCCGCATCGAGGAGAGCCGCTTCCTCCTCCGGGAGACGGACCACACGTTGTCCCTCATCGCCCAGATTCTGGGCTTTTCGTCGCTGAGCTACTTCTCCCAGTGCTTCCGCCGGGTGGAGGGCATCAGCCCCATGGAGTACCGGAAGCGGCAGCGGCCCGCCGCTCCGCCCGGTACTCCCTGGGGGTCTTCCCCTTGAAGGCCCGGAAGGTCCGGGCAAAATAGCTCATCTCCTGAAAGCCGCAGGCCGCGCCGACGTCCGCGATCTTTTCCTCCGTGGTCTCCAGCAGCTCCGCCGCCCGCTGGACCCGAAGCTGCCGGACGTACCGCATGGGCGTGGTTCCCATCATGCTCCGGAAGCAGCGAAGGCACTCACTCTCGCTGACGGCGGCGCTTTGGGCGATCCGGGCCGCCGTCAGCTCCCCAGCATAGTGCTCTTGTACATATCGGAGCATGGTCTTGATCCGCTCCCCGTCCCGAAGGGCCTTCTCCGAGGGGGGCTTCCTCACCGCCGGGCGGTGGGCGGAGAGGAGGAATACCAGCCGGGAAAGCCCTTCCCTGACCAGGAACTCGAAGCCCGGCGGCTCCCCGCCGCAGGCCCGCCAGGCCGCCTCCATAGCCTCCAGGGCCTCCCGCTCCCAGGGGGTATCCCCCGGCAGCCAGACACAGCGGTTCGCGGCGTCTTCCAGCAGCGGCCGCAGGTAGTCCTGCCAGAAAACGCTCTCCACGCTTCCCCCCACCAGCCGGGGGTGGAATACCATAGAGTGGATGTCCGCCGGCCCCGCTCCCTCCCGCAGGACGTGATGAAGGGCCCCGGCGGCAATGAAGCAGCCCTCCCCGGGCCCCAGGTCCCGGCGCTCCCCCTCCACGAAGACGGTGATCCGTCCCTCCTTGACCAAAATGGTCTCCAGCTCGTCGTGCCAGTGCCAGGGGACCCGGTTCACCGTCTCGCCGTCGTGCCAATAGCAGGCCAGGGGAAAGGAGGGCACGCCGTGCCGGACCAATTCCCGGTTCCGCCCGTCCGTGGCGGAGCCGCAGGAGCGATTCAGTGCCATGGCTTCCTCCGTTCTGACGGTTTTGTACTGGAAAATTGGCGTTTTCCTTCTACCGCCTTTATGTTTTTGGTGGTATCATCCTATCAGAAAGAGGCGAAACACGCAAGGGGAAAACCCCGGGGCTTTCAAAAGGAGGACGCCTATGTTCAAGATTATGATGCTGCCCGACGCGGAGAACTTTTTAAACGTGGTAGCCAACAGCTATGGGCAGGTACTGCTGCACCTGCCGGACGACAGCCGGTGCGATCTGAAGCGGGACCACACCGCCCGCCAGCTGCTCCGGGCCATGCGCCCCCGGGAGGAGGGGCTCTGCATCAGCCTTTCCGACGCCCGGGACGTGCCCGCGTTTCTGGACTACATGATTGGCTCCGCCCGGAAGCCCTGCTGAGGGCGGTTCCCGGAAACAGAAGCCCGGCTTTTCAGCCGGGCTTCCTTTTTCAATGTACGGCTGCCTCCCGGTCCCGTCAGCGGCAGGTGTCCTGATACTCCGAGGGGGACATCCCCACCAGCTTCTTGAAGGTGGCGGAAAAGTGCGTGATATCCCGATAGCCCACCTGCTCCGCCACCTCGTAGACCTTCACCCGGCAGTCCCGTAGCAGCTCCATGGCCTTATGGATCCGGTAGCGGGTCAGGTAGTTCAGCAGGGTGTAGTCCGTCTCCTTTTTAAACGTGTGGCTCAGGTGCCCCTCGCTTAGGCCCAGGTGCTGGGCGATGGCCCCGATGCCGATATTGGGGTCGTTGTAGTGCTCCCCGATGTAGTCCATGGCCTCCAGCACATATTTGCTCTTGTCCCCCTTTTTCAGGCCCGGGAACGTCCTCTCCGCCTCCCCGGCCCCGGCGGCGGAGCCCATCCGCCGCCGCAGGGCGGTGACCGCCCGCTCCAGGTCCCCGTCGTGGAAAGGCTTGAGCAAAAAGTCCACCGCCCCCAGGCGCAGGGCGCTCTGGGCGTAGGTGAAGCTGTCGTAGGCCGTGAGGATGATGACATAGGCGTTGTTCCCCCGCTCCCGCAGCCGCCGGAGCATCTCAATGCCGTCCATCTGGGGCATCTTCAAATCCGTGATGATCAGCGAGGGGTCCAGGCGCTCCACGGCGTCCAGGGCCTCCAGGCCGTTGGCGGCCTCCCCCACCACCACGCAGTCCAGGGCGGCCCAGTCCACCGCCAGGACGATGCCCCTGCGGATCATCTCCTCGTCCTCCACTACCAGGACCTTCAGCATGTCTCTCCCTCCTCCCGGCGGACCGGCAGCGCCGCCGTCACCGCGGCCCCCGCCGGCTCATTTTCCAGGAACAGCCCGCAGCCGTCCCCGTAGTACTTGGTCAAAATCGTGTTCACGTTGTAGAGGCCCAGGTGCTTTCCGGCGGGGCCCTGGCTTTGATAGCGCCCCACCGCCAGCTCGGGCGGCAGCCCCAATCCGTTGTCCCGCACGGTGATCCGGAGGGTCCCCGCCTCCTCCCGGGCCGTCACCTCCACCGCGCCGTCCTCCACGCCCTCCAGGCCGTGGAGGACGGCGTTTTCCACCAGGGGCTGGAGGATCATCTTGGGGATCAGGCAGTCCCGCAGCTCCTCCGGCACGTCCACCCGGAAGGAGAAGGCCCCGGACAGGCGGATTTTCTGTATCTCGATGTAGCGCTCCAGGATTTCCACCTCCCGGCCCAGGGGGACAAACTCCTCCGGGGAGATGCAGAAGCGCAGGATGTCCGCCAGGTTGGTGGACATCACCGCCACCTGGGGCACCTTGTTGATCTTGCTGATCCACTTCATGGTGTCCAGAGTATTGCAGAGGAAGTGGGGGTTCAGCTGGGCCTGGAGCATCCGGATCTGGGCCTGGTTCAGCTCCCGCTGGTTGGCCACCAGGGCCTCCTGGTTCCGCTTCAGGGCCTCCACCATCTCGTTGAACCGCCGGGCCAGCTCCCCCAGCTCGTCCTCCCGCTCCGCCGGGACGCAGACGTCCAGGTTGTTGTGCTCCACCTCGCCGATGCCCTGGCGCAGCCGCTGGATGGGCCGGAACATCTGCCCGCTGAGCTTAAAGCTCATCAGCACCGACAGGGCCACGCACACCACCGCGCAGCCGAAGCTGACGGTGTACAAAAGCCGCATGGTCTCCCCGGTGAAGGCCTGTGGCCGCCGGAGGATCAGGTTCAGCCCGCTGGCCTCGTGCCGGGCGGCGGCGTACTGGAAGCCCTCCTCCGGGTCGTCCAGCCCCTGCCCCGCCAGCAGGCGGCTCCGCAGCCGGGGGGCCAGGGTCTCCGCCAGGGCGGGCTGGGCGCAGTACACCGGCCTCCAGTAAGAGCTGAGGACCAGCAGCTCGTTCTGTGCGCCGTACCGGCCCTCCAGCAGCCGGCGGAAATCGTCGTAGTACACGCTGACCACCAAATAGCCCACCGGGCGGCCCATGCCGTCCTTCAGCCGGGCCGCGCCCCGCAGCAGCGGCCCGCCGGTGTCCGCCGCATCCTCACAGGCCGTGAAGCGCAGGGGCTCCCCCGCCGGCGGCGCGGCGTACAGCGGCCCCCATTCCGGAGACAGGCGCTCCTCCCGGGGGTCCCGCCGGGTGGAATAGCGCCGCACGCCCTGGAGGTCGCAGAGGGCGAAGCCCGCGTAATCCCGGGCCTCCCGGGTGGCGTTGAACAGCTCGTTGTTCACCAGGGTGTCCTCCCCCGCCTGCCCGGCCAGGGCTCCCGCGATGATGGGATTCCCCTGGAGCCGCCCCGCCGCCTGGGAAAAGGCGCCGAAGGCCCCGTCCAGGGACCGGGAGACCAGGTCCAGCCGCTCCGCCATCTCCCGCTCCGCGTCGGCCGCCAGGCGGAGGCGGAAGATCTGCAGCAGCATGGCGGAGCAGGCCAGCACGGGGATCAGGGACGCCGCCAGGAATCCGGCGAACAGCCTCCGGCGGAAGGAGGGCTTTGCCATACGGCTCATGTTCCCTCCTCCTCTCCCAGGTAAAAGGCCCAGGTCATCAGCAGTCCGTCCCGGCGGACGCTGGCCCGTTCCACGTCGTAGTCCACCAGGGGGACGTCCTCCAGGGCCGGCAGCTCCCCGGCGGGCTCCACGTCCCCCCGGACGGAGCGGCGGCAGAACTGCTCCGCCAGCAGCCGCTGCACCGCCTCGCTGACGGTGAAGTCCAAAAAGGCCCTGGCGTTCTCCTCATGGGCGGCCCCCCGGATCAGGGCGCTGCCGTCGGGGACGCAGCTGGTGCCCTCCTCCGGGTACACCAGGGCGATGTCGTCCCCGGCGGCGATGCGCTTCAGCGCCGTCTCCTCCAGGGTTACGCCCACCAGGGCCCCACCCCCGGCCACGGCCCCCAGCACATCGCCGGAGCCCTCCAGCTGCTTCCCGGCCAGGTTCTCCGCCAGGGCCCGGAGCAGCGCCTCCTCTTCGCCGTCCGCCGCCAGCAGGAAGGTGGTCAGGGCGGTGAAGCCGGACCCGGACACCGCCGGGTCCGCGAAGGCGATCCGCCCCCGGAGCTCCGGGTCCAGCAGGTCCTCCCAGCCCGTCACCCGGCCCGGGGGCACCAGCTTCGTGTTGTAGACCAGCACCACCGGCAGGGCGGAGAAGGGGGTCCACAGGTCCTCCCCGTCCCGGAAGCGGACCTCGATGCGCTCCGTCCCGCCGCAGGCGTAGGGGGCGAAGCAGTCCCGGTAGGACGCCAGACTCTCCACGCCGCCGCCGAACATCACGTCCGCCGCCGGGCGGTCCGCCTCCGAGCGGATGCGCTCCAAAAGCTCGTTGGTCCCCCCGGCCACCACGTCCACCCAAATGCCGGTGCGCTCCTCGAACTCCTTGACGATGGGCCAGTAGACCTCCTCCTTGTGGGAGGTGTAGATCACCAGCCGGTCCTCCTCCGCCGGGGCATAGGCGGCGGTCTCCGGCGCTTCCGCCCCGCAGCCCGCCAGGAGCAGCAGGACGCACAGCGCCGCCGCCAGGCCTTTCCTCTTCACCTCAGGTCCCCCCTTCCGGGCGTTTCGTCTTTGTCCATCTTGGCTTACAGTATACCACATCCGGCGGGGCCGTTTCATCTAAATTTGACAAAAATCTCAGAGGGAAACAAAAAAACGCAGATTTGCCCCCTGTTATTTTCTGCCAGTCTTCTATACAATAAGGACAACGGCGCAGGATTGGCCGCGCCGGGTTTTGTCGAAAATACCGAAGGAGGATCTGTCATGAAAAGAATCTCTGCACTGCTGCTGACCCTGGTCATGCTGTTCGCCCTCACCGCCTGCGGCGGAGGGAACGGCGGCGCCACGCCCCCCGCCGACAGCACGCCCCCCGCCCAGACCGGCGGAGACGCGGCTCCGGCCCCCAAGGACGAGACGCCCGCCCCTGCGGACGACGCGGACCTGACCGAGACCCAGAAGATCATCAAAGAGGCCGAGGGCATGAGCCTGGAGGAGCTGGCCAAAAAGGCCATCGAGGAATCCAACGGCAAGATGTTCTACGGCGTGGGCAACTCCAGCCGCGGCAAGAGCGCCCTGCCCCTGTTCATCGAATACTTACAGTCCATCGACTCCAGCTATAACATGGAGTTCGAGTGGCAGCAGCCCAAGAACAACAAAATCTTCGATCAGCTCACCGCCGACTCCCTGAAGGACACCGGAACCTTTGCCATGACCCTGATTCAGGACGGCAACCAGATCGAGAGCAAAATGGTCCAGACGGGCATTCTGGACACCTTCGTCCCCAAGGAGTGGGCCGAGGCCAACGGAACCTCCGCCGACGCCTATGACGGCTACCTGGCCCTCCAGACCCTGAACAAGGTCTTCATGTACAACAACACGGGCTCCAAGTCCTATGACAACTGCTGGGACTTCGTGGCCGAGGGCGAGCACGGCCTGTACATGGACATCGACTCTGAGATCGTGGGCAAAAACTTCCTGTACATGCTCACCGAGGACACCTACGCCGGCTGGCTGAAGGACGCCTTCAACGCCCTCTCCGCCGATGAGCAGGCCTACTTCCAGCCCACCATCAAGGCCATGGAGTCCGAGGCCGCCGACCTTGGCCTGGGCGCCGACGGCGCGTATGCCCTGGCCTGGATCAAGCTCTGGGTGGAGTCCTACAACGCCCAGACCGACGACGGCCCCATCTGCAACACCCTGGTAGACAAGTCCGCCACCGACCAGTTCGGCCTGCTGGTGTACTCCAAACTGCGCTCCGTGGAGGAGTCCAGCTCCGTCTCCGTGAACAACATCAATGTGGCGGCCTATGACGATGGATACACCGGAATCGGAGGCTATGGCTACTGCCACTACCTGTTTGTCACCGACAACTCTCCCCTGCCCTGGACCGCCTGCGCCTTCATCGCTTACATGACCGAGACCGTGGACGGCTTCTCCGCCTGGGGCAAGGACATGGGCGGCTACTCCTCCAACCCCACCGTGGCTGAGGGCACCGAGGCCCAGTACGGCCACTCCAAGGGCGGCATGGCCGAGGACGGAACCACCGTGGAATTCGAGGCCAAGAATGACCGTGGCTACGACTGGTGGACCACCGACGGCAAGCTGGTTCTCGAGGATCCCGAGTACTGCGCCTCCGTCTCCTTCACCGTGGGCAGCTGGATTGAGATGCTGACCAAGTACTCTGCCGGCTGATTTCTGAATCCCCAATCCCTTACGCAAGGCCCAATCAGGTCCGGGGGGCGCGGACGCGCGCCCCGGACCTCTCTTACTACCCCGGAACGTTAGGAGGAGTGCTACCATGAACGAACCCACCGCCCTCCGGGCCAGCAAGTCCACCATCTTCTTCAACAAGGTCAAGACCTTTTTCTCCAAGCCCCACAACGTGATCCTGGTCCTGATGGGCATCGTGCTGACGGTGACCACCGTGGCCCCCATCGTCGCCATCGTGGAGGACACCTTTAAGATCCACCCGGGCACCATCGACGCCCACCTGACCGGACAGGCGGCGGGCTACACCGTGGTAAACTACGTGGACCTCTTCACCAGCCGCCTGGCGAAAACGAACCTCTGGACCCCCCTGCTGAACACCGTCCTGCTGGCGGTGGGCACCTGCGTGGTGTCCATCCTCTTCGGCGGCGTGTTCGCCTTCCTCATCACCAGGACCAACCTGGCCTGGCGGAAGTACCTCAGCTCCATCTTCATCTTCCCCTACATCATGCCCCAGTGGACCCTGGCCGTGGTGTGGCAGAACCTCTTCAACTCCAACGCCGTCACCGGCACATCCAACGGCCTCCTGGCCGCCACGGCGGGGATCAACATGCCCCTCTGGTGGTGCCAGGGCCTCTTCCCCAGCCTGGTGGTCCTGGGCCTGCACTACGCCCCCTTCGCCTACATCTTGATCGGCGGCATCTTCCGCAACATGGACGCCAACCTGGAGGAGGCCGCCACCATCCTGGACACGCCCAAATGGCGCATCATGACCAAGGTCACCCTGCCCATGGTGAAGCCCGCCATCCTCTCCACCATCCTGCTGGTCTTCGGCAGCTCCATGGGCTCCTATCCCGTGCCCCACTACCTGGGGCTCACCACCCTCTCCACCAAGTACGTCTCCCTGAACTCCAAATACACCGGAGAGGCCAGCATCCTGGCCATCATCATGATGTTCTTCGGCGTGGCCATCATGTTCCTGAACCAGCTCTCCCTCACCAGCCGGAAGAGCTACACCACCGTCACCGGCAAGTCCGGCCAGATCTCCAAGATCAACCTGGGCCGGGCGGGGAAGTACGTCATCGCCCTGGCGCTGGTCATTATCACCTTCTTCACCAGCATCTTCCCCATCGTCTCCTTCGCCTTTGAGACCTTCCTGCCCAACCCCGGGGACTACTCCTTCCTCTACACTGGGGACGCGGACAACCTTACCACCAAATGGTGGGTGACGGACGAAAATGTCTCCGAGAACGGTATGTACGGGCAGAAGGGCATCCTGCACAACGAGACCATCTGGCGGGCCTTCAAGGGCACCATCTGGGTCAGCGTCTGCTGCTCCCTGATTGCCGGAACCATCGGCACCCTGATCGGCTACGCCGTTTCCAAGAACCGACGAAGTAAATGGGCCAACTACGTCAACAGCGTGGCCTTCCTGCCCTACCTGATGCCCTCCATCGCCGTGGGCGTGGCCTTCTTCATCCTGTTCTCCAACCAGTACGTGAACCTCTTCAACACCTACACCCTGCTGATTATCACCGGCACCATCAAATACATCCCCTTCGCCTCCCGGAGCTCCCTGAACTCCATGCTCCAGCTCTCCGGCGAGATCGAGGAGGCGGCCATCATCCAGGACATCCCCTGGATCAAGCGGATGACCCGCATCATCATCCCCATTCAGAAGTCGTCCATTATCAGCGGCTACCTGCTGCCCTTCATGACCTGCCTGCGGGAGCTCTCCCTGTTCATGCTTCTCTGCACTCAGGGCTTTATCCTCTCCACCACCCTGGACTACTTCGACGAGATGGGCCTGTACGCCTTCTCCAGCGGCATCAACCTGATTTTGATTATCACCATCCTGGTCTGCAACACGCTGGTCAACAAGGTCACCGGCGCCAGCCTGGACAAGGGAATTGGAGGTTAAACTATGCCTGAGATCAGATTAGAGCACGTGACCAAGCGGTGGGGCAAGTTCTACGCCGTGGACGATTTGGACCTGGTCATCGCCGACAACTCCTTCGTCACCCTGCTGGGCCCCTCCGGCTGCGGCAAGACCACCACCCTGCGGATGATCGCGGGCCTGGAGACCCCCACCAGCGGACGGATCACCATCGGGGACAAGGTGGTGTTCGACAGCGCCCTGGGCATCAACATCCCGGCCAACAAGCGCAAAGTCGGCTTCCTGTTCCAGAACTACGCCCTGTGGCCCAACATGACCGTCTACGAGAACATCTCCTTCGGCCTTTCCAACATCAAGGAGCCCCTGCCCAAGGTGGACTTCGAGGCCAGGAACGCCGCCCGCCTGGCGGAGATTCTGGAGACCCCCGCCGAGGTGGTGAAGGTCCTGGACGACTGCCGGGACAAGACCGGGAAAATCGACGAAAAGAAAGCCTACATCAAGCTCATCGACGCCTTTACCATCTCCCTGTACACCGCCAAGAAGCTCTACGCCTACCACCTGGAATCCGGGAAGGACGTGTCCGCCGAGGCCGCCGCCCTCCGGGAGCGGGCGGAAAGCGCGAAGAAGTCCCAGGGCCTTAACGAGAACTTCGAGGCCGTCCGGGACGGCCAGGCAGTCCTGGAGACCCGGAAGCTCACGAAGGAGGAAATCGACCTCTCTGTCCGCCGGGTATCCCGCATCGTGAAGATCGGCATGTTCATGGACCGCTACCCGGCGGAGCTCTCCGGCGGGCAGCAGCAGCGGGTGGCCATCGCCCGGACCCTGGCCCCGGAGCCCTCGGTGCTCTTCATGGACGAGCCCCTTTCCAACCTGGACGCCAAGCTCCGGCTGGAGATGCGCTACGAGCTCCAGCGCCTCCACGTGGAGACCGGGTCCACCTTCGTCTACGTCACCCACGACCAGATGGAGGCCATGACCCTGGCAACCCAGATCTGCCTCATCAACAACGGCGTGCTCCAGCAGTACGACGCGCCGCTGACCGTCTACAACCGGCCCGGCAACCTGTTCGTGGCCGACTTCGTGGGCAACCCCTCCATCAACTTCGTGGAGGCCAAGGGGGCCCAGCGGGCCGACGGGGCTGTGGAGCTGACGATCCTGGGGGACAAAAAGGCGGTCTTCAAGCCCGCCCAGCCCCTGGACCTCCCCGGCTGGTTTCAGGCCCGGGACGAGCACGACGCCGCCTTGGCGGAGGAGCACAAGAAAAAGGCCGCCGAAAAGGGCTTCGTGGAGAAGGGAAACAAGGACGAGACCTTCCGCTACCACATCGCCAAGGTGGAGGAGGAGGACCTCTCCCTCCAGGAGGAGCCGGTCCTCACCAACGAGGACCTGGTGCTGGGCATCCGCCCGGAGTTCATCGGCATCGCGGACAGCGGGGCCCTGGCCGGGGAGATCTACGGCGCCATGCCCACCGGCATGGAGTCCACCATCAAGGTGCGCATCGGGGACTTCCTGCTCACCGGCGTGGTGTTCGGCAGCACCCTGTTCACCATCGGAACCCAGGTCCATGTGGACATCTCTGGGGACAACATCATGCTCTTCGACCGGAAGAGCGGCAAGTGCGTGGCCTTCGGCAGTCTGGAGTGCTGAGGGGCCCCTCAAACAAACGGACACGGAGGGCGGGAAATCCCGCCCTCCGGCTTTTTCGCCCCTCCCGCGCCGTTGACAAGCCGGGCCTCAAATGTTAATATGTGTTGGTATATATAACGGTCCGGCGGACGGACAGAACGAAAGAATAGGAGAGCGGTATGGCAACGAAATACGTATTTGTCACCGGCGGCGTGGTCTCCGGCCTGGGCAAGGGCATCTGCGCGGCGTCCCTGGGGCGGCTTTTGAAGCAGCGGGGCGTCCGGGTGCGGAACCAGAAATTCGACCCCTATATCAACGTGGACCCCGGCACCATGAGCCCCTACCAGCACGGCGAGGTCTTTGTCACTGAGGACGGAGCGGAGACCGACCTGGACCTGGGGCACTACGAGCGCTTCGTGGACGAGGACCTGTCCGGCAACAGCTCCATCTCCTCCGGCAAGATCTACTGGTCCGTGCTGAACCGGGAGCGCCGGGGGGACTACCTGGGGGCCACCGTCCAGATCATCCCCCACATCACCAACGAAATCAAGAGCCGGATCTACGCCATGGCCGGGGAAAACGTGGACGTGGCCATCTGCGAGATCGGCGGCACCGTGGGCGACATCGAGTCCCAGCCCTTCCTGGAGGCCATCCGCCAGGTCCGGGCCGAGCGGCCCCAGGGGGACGTGCTGTTCATCCACGTGCCCCTCATCGTGGAGGTCCCCGGCTCCGGAGAGCTGAAGTCCAAGCCCACCCAGCACTCCGTCAAGGAGCTCCTGGGCCTGGGCATCCAGCCGGACATCCTAGTCTGCCGCTGCGACACCCCCATTACGCCGGACATCCGGCGGAAAATTGCCCTCTTCTGCAACGTGGAATCCGACTGCGTCATCCAGAACGCCACCGCCGAGACCCTCTACGAGGTCCCCCTGCTCATGGCCAAGGAGGGCCTGGACGAGGTGGTCTGCCGGAAGCTGGGCCTCCTGACCCACCAGCCGGACCTCCGGGAGTGGACCGCCATGGTCCAGCGGGAGAAGAACGCCAGCCGTCATGTGGAAATCGCGTTGGTTGGCAAGTACGTCCAGCTCCACGACGCCTATCTCTCCGTGGTGGAGTCCCTGAATCACGCGGGCACCGCCAACGACGTGGTGGTGGACATCCGCTGGGTGAACTCCGAGACCCTGACGGAGAAAAACGTCCAGGAGGAGCTGGGGGGCTGCGCCGGGATCATCGTCCCCGGCGGCTTCGGCGACCGGGGCATTGAGGGCATGATCCAAGCCGTGCGCTACGCCCGGGAGAATAAGGTCCCCTACTTCGGCGTGTGCCTGGGGATGCAGATGGCCGTCATTGAGTTCGCCCGGCACGTGCTGGGCTACGCGGACGCCCACTCCTCCGAATTCTCCGAGACCACCCAGCACCCCGTCATCGCCCTGATGCCGGACCAGGTGAACGTCACCGACAAGGGGGGCACCATGCGCCTGGGCCGCTACCCCTGCGAGCTGAAGGAGGGCACCGAGAGCCGCCGCCTCTACGGCGCGGCGGAGATCTCCGAGCGCCACCGCCACCGCTTCGAGTTCAACAACGATTTCCGCGCCGAGATGGAGGCCAAGGGCCTGGTCCTGGCGGGCCTGTCCCCCAGCGGGCACCTGGTGGAGATCATCGAGCTGCCGGATCACCCCTGGTTCGTGGGCGTCCAGTTCCACCCGGAGTTCAAGTCCCGCCCCGACCGGCCCCACCCGCTGTTTTACGGCTTCGTGAAGGCCTCGGCGGAGACGGCGGACTGATATGATGAAGATGATGAAGCGGTGTGTCCCGGCGGTCCTGCTGTGTCTGCTGCTCCTCACGGCGTGCAGCGAGCCCCCGGGGGAGGGCGGCACCATGCCCGGCGGCACCATGCCCGGCGGCACCATGCCCGGCGGCACCATGCCCGGCGGCATCGAGCCTGTGCTGATGATGGACGGGGCCCTTTACCGCTGGGTGCGGCTGAACGGCACCGGCGTCCCTCTGGAGACGAAGGGCGGCCTGATCCTCCCCACCTATCTTCCCCAGGGCTACGAGGCCGCCGGGGATCTGGGCCCCGTCACCGAAGACCCGCCGGAGGCCGATCTCCAGATGCAGGCGGGCTTTGACGCCAGCGGCGTTGTGTTCACAAACCCGGACCGGCCCCTGGTAGTCTATGTCCACCTCACCACCGACTGGCTTGAGGACGCCTATGTCCGCTTCGAGAGCGAGGAGCTGGGACATCACCTGGTCTGTTGGGACGGGCGGCTGTTTCAGATTCCCATCGGCTACAGCCAGACCGTGGAGGAACTGCCGGAGGGCTGTGTCTCCATCGGAACCCTCCAGTACGTGGGGGACGACGTTCTGCCGGAAAACGATTTGGAGTGCAACGGCATGGGCGACAGCTACGGCCACACCCTGACGGGCCGGGAAGTCCTCCAGGACCCGGCGGACCCGGACACGCTCTATGTCTTCGAGACCCAATACTGGCGGGAGGGAAGCTATCCCGCCTGGGAGGTCTGCCGCCCCTGGGCGCCGGGGACCTCGCCATATCCCGCCGAATAACAGAAAAGGATTCGCTTATGAAACTGAACTTCTTTGCCGCGGAGAGTGTCTCCTGACCGGGAGGCTGGCAAATTTCACTCCGCCATTCCTCCCGGAAGATTCGGAACATCTTCAGGAGGAAACCTTATCATGAACCGTGAAAACAAACGCAAGCAATACGAAAAAGGCTACTACAAAACCCACCCCTGTACCGACAGCTTTACCTGCCGGGTCTGCGGCCGTCTGGTCACCCCGGCGGGAGCGGGCGGGGACCACCGCAACCACTGCCCCAACTGCCTTGCCAGCGTCCACCTGGATGTGGAGCCCGGCGACCGGGCGGCAGACTGCGGCGGGGTCATGGACCCCATCGCCGTGTGGGTCCGCAAAGGCGGCGAGTGGGCCGTGGTCCACCGCTGCCGCCGCTGCGGGGCTCTCAGCTCCAACCGGGTGGCGGCGGACGACAACCCCATGAAGCTCATGAGCATCGCCATGAAACCCCTGTGCGCCCCGCCCTTCCCGCTGGAGCGCATCGAGGAGATGACCGCCCTCATGGGCGGCAGCGGGTCCATGGGGTAAACCAAACCGGGCGGTTGCTTCCCCGCTCAAGGGATAAAACAACAGGAGCTCCGGTTTCCCGGAGCTCCTACGGCTTCAACAATTCCTCCACCGTCACGCCCAGTGCCTGGGCCAGGGCTTTCAGCTCAATGTCCGTGACGAACCGCTGCCCGCTCTCAATGCGCTGGACGGCGTTCTTGTCCACGTCCAGGCCACCCAGCTGGAGTATGTCCGCCAACCCCCGCTGAGACAACTTGGGCGTTCTAGCCTTACGCAAAGTGGTCACTCGACCACCGCAAAGATTGTACCGCCCATTTGGGGCACGGTTTTTATACATGAAAGCCCATCCTGACCTCTAGTGATTGTCATTCGACCGTATCCTTTATTTTATGATAAAAGGAGGGAATAATTGACATTCACCAAAGGTCATAAGGAGGTTTTTATGGAATTGACAGCACAGGAAGAATTGGCGGCCCAGGCCATCGGCCTGGAGGCCATGCGGTATTTGAAGGACGGGGAAACCATCCGGAAAATTGCCGCAGAAACGGAATCCAGAGCCATGCGGGCTCTGGAGAGAATCCGCCGCATTCTAAATGACGACAATCTGGACGACCCGGAATGCTTTCAGCGGATTGAATCCATTCTAACCGCATTGGAGGACGCCGGGATTTTCACCACCCGCCACGACTGGTAAGTTCCTGAGGGAATGGCCCGGTCAGGGGACCGGGCCCCACAGGTGTTCTACTGGGAGAAGGGCAGGCCCGGGGAAAGGGCGGACACATAGGTCCGCCCCTACAAGAGGTCTATCGAGAGAACGACAGGTCAGGGGACCAGGCCCTCATCCAACACCAGGTTAGCGGCAGCGAGGAGGGCCGGTCAGGCCTTGCATCGACCTCCAAAACCCCCGCCCGCACCACGCCGCGGGCAGAGACTTGCGTATCAAGCAGTCTGTACCCCAGCCGCGCCCCCGTTTTCTCTCTTCCACCGTGCACGGCGCATTCGTCTCCGGCCTAAGAGCCGCCGCTTTGCGGCGGTTGGCCTCCGACACGCGTCTGCGGACGCAGTCTCTTTTCGCAAAAGAGAGAATGGGGGGTGCATTGCCCAGCCATCGCTGATATCCAATCCGCCCCGCCCGAAGGGCGAGTATCACCCCCCCCTCACGGGGGCCCCAGGAAGGACAGTCTTAGTAATGAACCATTACGAAAACATCTCCTCCGCCCTGGAGGCGGAACACCTGGACGCCGTCCTCCTCACCGGGGAGGCCAACCGCTTTTACGCCTCCGGCTTCTTCACCCCGGGGGCGGACGCCACGGCCCTGGTGACCCGGAAAGACGCCATCTTCTTCACCGACGCCCGCTATACCGAGGCCGCCGCCCGCCGCCTGGAGGGGGCGGAGCTCCGGGAGGTGAAGCCCGGGAAGGGCCTCCTGGACCAGCTCAAGGAGCTGGTGTTCTTGAAGGGCATCCGCCGCTTAGGGATAGAGGACGCGTCCATGTCCGTCCAGTCCTTCCGGCGGCTGGAAAAGGCCCTGGACGAGGAGGGCCACCCCCCCTGTGATCTGGTCCCCGCCTCGGAGCCCATTTTGAAGCTCCGGCAGACCAAGGACCCGGAGGAGCTGGCCGCCATGGAGGCCGCCCAGGGCATCGCCGAGCGGGCCCTGGAGGATATCCTGAAGGAGATCCGCCCCGGCGTGACGGAGAAGGAGATCGCCGCCCGGCTCCAGTATTTGATGCTCCACTACGGCGCGTCGGACATGTCCTTCGACCCCATCGTGGTCTCCGGGCCCAACGGGAGCCTCCCCCACGGCGTGCCCTCGGAGAAGGAGATCCAAGCCGGGGAGTTCGTCACCATGGACTTCGGCTGTATCTACGGGGGCTATTGCTCCGACATGACCCGCACCGTGGCGGTGGAGTCCGTGACGGAGGAGATGGAACGGGTTTACAAGACCGTTCTGGCTGCCCAGGAGGCGGGCATCGCCGCCGCCCGGGCCGGGGTCCCCGGCAAGGACGTGGACGCCGCCGCCAGAAGCGTCATCGCGGAGGCGGGCTATGGGGAGTACTTCACCCACAGCTTCGGCCACGGGGTGGGCGTGGAAATCCACGAGGCCCCCAACGCCGCCGCCTCCAACGACAAGCCCCTCCCTGCCGGGGCCGTCATCTCGGCAGAGCCGGGGATTTACATTCCCGGCAAGCTGGGCGTCCGCATTGAGGACGTGATTTTAATTACCCCGGAGGGCCGCCGGAACCTGACCAAGGCCCCCAAGGAACTGCTGATTCTCTAAAAAGGAGGGATTCCCCCATGCTCATGCTCTGGTATCCCAAGTGCTCCACCTGCCAGAAGGCGAAAAAATGGCTGGACGAACAGGGCCTGGACGTTCAGGTCCGGGACATCAAGCTGGAAAACCCCAGCGCCGGCGAGCTCCGTGAGTGGCATCAGGCCAGCGGCCTGCCCCTGAAGCGCTTCTTCAACACCAGCGGCCTCCAGTACAAGGCCCTGGGCTTGAAGGACAAGCTCCCCGCCATGGGCGAGGAGGAGCAGATCGCCCTGCTGGCCACCGACGGCATGCTGGTGAAGCGGCCCATTCTGGTGGGGGACGGCTTCGTCCTCACCGGCTTCAAGCCCAAGGAGTGGGAGGAGAAGCTGGGATGATTGCCCGCTTTGACTTCGCCCCCCTGGACGGCATCACCAAGCGGGTCTTCCGCCGGGTGTGGCACGCCCACTTCGGCGGGGCGGACCGCTATTTCGTCCCCTTCCTCTCCCCCACGGACCAGCATATCATCACCCCCCGGGACCGCCGGGAGCTGGAGAACCCGGAAGGGCTCCCCCAGGTCCCCCAGGTGATGGCGAAGCAGGCGGCGGACTTCGTCTGGGCGGCGGAGGCCCTGGCGGACATGGGCTACACGGAGGCCAACCTGAACCTGGGCTGTCCCTCCGGCACCGTCACCGCCAAGGGGAAGGGCTCCGGCCTGCTGATGGACCCGGACCGCCTGGACCGCTTTCTGGACCAGGTGTTCTCCGGCACGAGAGTTCCCGTCTCCGTGAAGACCCGGCTGGGCTACAACGTCCCGGAGGAGTTCCCCCGGCTGCTGGAGATTTTCAACCGCTACCCCATCGCCTGCCTCACCGTCCACCCCCGGGTCCGGCCGGAGAAGTACCGGGGCGCGGTGCACATGGAGCAGTTCGCCCTGGCCCTGGCGGAAAGCAAAAATCCGGTCTGCTACAACGGGGACCTGACCTCCGTGGCGGGCGTCCGGGCCCTAGAGGCCCAATTCCCGGAGCTGGACGCCGCCATGATTGGCCGGGGGGCCATTGCGGACCCGGCGCTGCTCCGGCGGCTCCGGGGCGGCCCCGCCGCCACCAAGGAGGAGCTTCAGTCTTTTACACAGGAGCTTTACCGGGCCTATCAGGAGTTCTACGCCCAGGCCGCCCCCGACGGACAGGCCGCCCCGGCCTCCCAGCGGATGAAGGAGGTCTGGTTCTACCTCATCCACCTCTTCGACGGCGGCGAGCGCCTGGGGGGCCGGATGCGCCGCTCCCGGGGTCCCCGGGCCTACGAGGAGCTGGAGGCCCAGATCTTCCAGGAGCTGGACCTTCTGGACGCCCCAAAGGGGGAATTGGCATGAAAAGGACGGGCCCGCCGGGAGGCGGGTCCGTTTTGCCGCTTGCCATTCCCCCCGGACTGTGCTACACTAAGGCAAAGACACAACCACGTTTCAGGAGGCCCTATCATGATGTTTGAACATATCGACCGGCAAAAGTGCAAGTGGGAGGCGGCGGAGCTGCTGCGGGAGGCCCAGGTCTCTCCCAAGGCCATGACCGCCCTGTACATGGGGCTGCTCATCGTGCTGGAGCTGATCTCCTCCCTGGTGGACACCGGCTTTTTCAGCATTTTCCTCTCCATCCTGGTTTCCCTCATCAGCACCGTCCTGGCCTCTGGCTTCGCCCTGTACTGCATGGCCATCCGCCGGGGGGAGCGGGCGGAGTTTCTGACCCTGTTCGACGGCTTTTCCTTCGTGGGAAAGCTGATCCTGCTGGACATCCTATTCAGCCTCTTCGTCTTTCTCTGGTCCCTGCTCTTCGTTATCCCCGGCGTCATCGCCGCCTACCGCTACGGCTTTGCCTTCTACAACCTCTACGAGGACCCGGATCTCGGCGTGATGGAGGCCCTGGAAATGAGCAAGCGGCAGACCCTGGGCTATAAATCCCAGCTCTTTGTCCTGGATCTGAGCTACATCGGCTGGGGGCTCCTGGCCTCTTTCCCCACCCTTTTGCTGATCTTCCAGATCAACCGGGATCTGACCATGTCTGTGCTCTACGGCATTCCAGTGCCCTCCGCCTATTTCGGGCTTCCCATTTTCATTCTGAACGCCGTCTTCGGCCTCTGGCAGCTGCTGGTAGCCCTCTTTTACGTCCCCAATTGCACCTGCGTCAAGCTGGCCTATTTTGAGACCGCCAAACGGACCTCCGGCGTGGGCCAGGGGGCCGAGCCGCCCCAGGCCAGCCCCTGGGACGGGTGGAATGCCCCGGACGGCCTGAGCTGAGATTTTTGTTTGATGGAAAAAGAGGACCTCAAGGCTTCCGCCTTGGGGTCCTCCCGCTGAAAAGGGGAAATGCGCCATGCTGACCTATGACTTAGAGGCCCGGGGAGGGCTGTCCCTCTATGAATACCTGTACCGCCGCCTCCGGGACGACATTTTGAGCGGCGCCCTGGCGGCGGGGGAGCGGCTGCCCTCCAAGCGGGCCCTGGCGGAGCACCTGCGGGTGTCCGTGGTCACCGTGGAGGGGGCCTACCAGCAGCTGGAGGCCGAGGGCTACGTGGACGCCCGGCCCCGGCGGGGCTTCTTCGTCTCCCCGGTGGACCGCCGCCTCCCGGCGGCGGAGGCGGGGCCCGGCCTCCCGGCGGAGGAGCCTCCCCGCGCCTGGCGGCTGGACCTGAAGAGCGGCCGGGCGGACCCCTCCTTCTTTCCCTCCGCCCTCTGGGCCCGGCTGACCCGCCAGGTCCTCTCCGAGGGGGGCCACCTGGCCCCGGTGCCCCACCAGGGCCTCCCGGAGCTGCGGGAGGCCATCGCCCGGGACCTGCGGGACTTTAAGGGCATGGCGGTTTCCCCGGAGCAAATCGTCGTGGGCGCGGGGGCGGAGTATCTCTACCTGCTCCTGGCCCAGCTTCTGGGCCGGGAGGCGGTCATCGCCCTGGAGGACCCGGGCTATCCGAAAATCCGCCAGGTCTACGGCAAGTGGGGCGCGGACTGCCGCCCCATCCCCCTGGACGGCCAGGGCATGAACCTGGAGGCTCTCTACGCCTCCGGGGCCACGGCGGCCCACCTCTCCCCGGCCCACCACTACCCCACGGGCATTGTCACCCCCATCGCCCGCCGCCAGGCCCTCCTCCGCTGGGCGGAGGAGGCGGACGGGATCATCATCGAGGACGATTACGACAGCGAGTTCCGCTTCACCGGCCGCCCCATCCCCACCCTCCAGAGCATCGACAGCCGGGGGCGGGTGGTCTACATGAACACCTTCTCCCAGACCATCTCCCCCTCCATGCGGGTGGGCTTCATGGTTCTGCCGCCCCGGCTGCTGGAGCGCTGCCGCCGGGAGCTGGGCTTCTACGCCTCCACTGTCCCCGCCCTGGAGCAGCAGGTCCTGGCCCGGTTTCTGTCCGGCGGCGGGTCCGGCAGCTGGTACGAGCAGCACCTCTCCCGGACCCGGAAGAAGTACCGCCTCCGCCGCCAGAAGGTTCTGGAGCGTTTTGCCCTCTGTCCCTTCGCCGCCTCCCTCACTGACCGGGGGGCGGGGCTCCACTTCCTCCTCCGGCTGAACACGGAAGAGGACGACGAGGCCCTCCGCCGTCGGGCGGAGGGCCTGGGGGTGCGCCTTGGATTTTTGTCGGAGTACGCCGCCGTTCCCAATCCCGCCTATGCCCACACCCTGGTGGTCAATTACGCGGGACTGGACGTGGAGCGGCTGGACGAGGCGGAGGCGCTGCTAAGCCGAGTCTTCCTGACCCGCTGAACCAGAGCCTGTATCCTTAAACCGCCTGAACCGTCTCCCCGCCCCGGCGGAAGCGGACCAGCCCGGTCCGGTCCAGGGCCACCATCACCGCCGGGATGAAGACCAGCTGGAGGATGATGCCGGGGATGGCCGTCAGAAACGCGCCGGAGAGGAACATCTGCCAGGTAAAGGCCTGGCCGGACACGCCGGAGAGGAGCACCCGGACCACGGCCCAGACGATGCGTCCGCCCAGCATGGCGATGATCAAACAGCGGTACAGGGCGATGACGCACTGCCAGCGGGACCGGGCGTAGAGGAAGCCCGCCAGGAAGCCGTAGGCCCCCAGCTCAAAGGCCATGGAGACGGCGGCGGGAAACATGGGGGGCGTCGTCAGGAGGACGCTGCGCAGCAGGGGCAGGGCGAAGCCCACAGCCAAACCGTACCTCCAGCCGCAGAGGAGGCCGCACAGCAGCACGGGCAGGTGCATGGGGCAGAGCATGCTGCCGATTTGAGGGATGTTCCCGGTGAAGAAGGGCAGGATGAAGCCCACGGCCATCAGCATGGCGGCGGTCACCAGGGTCTGAACCGGTCTTTGGGTCTTGGTTTCGTTCATGGGAAAAACTCCTTCAGTTAAGTTTTTCCGTCTTCTGACAGTCCGCCGCCTTCCTGGCGGCAGGTTGCTTCCCGTTCAGTATAGCACAGGGACTTGGCTTCTGCCAAGTCCCTTTTTTCAATCGAAAAAGCCTGTGGTATCCACCACCAAATCCGCGCCCCGTTCCGTGCCGCAGGCGGCGAAATACCGCTCCTCCAGGGCCCGCCACACCCGGTCGAAGGTGGGGAAATAGTCCCCCTCCCGGGCCCGGAGGCGGCGGGTCTGCTCCTCCCGCTCACAGGTGAGGAAGACCTTCAGGTCGTAGCACCCCGCCAGAGTCGGGTGCTGGGAGTAGGTGCCCTCCACGATGGTCAGCCCCTCCTCCAGCGGCTCTGCCTCCCTCATTTGGCCGGTCTGGCAGTCGTAGGCCCGGCAGAGAATCGTCTCCCCCGCCCGAGCGGGGCCCAGGACCTCCTCCCGGAAGCGCTCCAGGTCCATGTTCCCGGCGGGAACGTCCATCCAGTTTTCCGCCCGCCGCTCCGGCGGGAGGTAGAAGTCGTCCATGTGGACGACATTGGAGGAACAGACCAGGGACTCCGACGCCGCGGCGGCGAAGCTGGTCTTCCCGCTGCCGCAGCGCCCGTCGATGGCAATGACGGCGGGTGTTTTCTCCCGGGCCAGCTTCTCCAGGGGGACCAGTGCCGGGAGATACCGGGCATAGTCCAGCCGCAAAACCCGGTAGTGGGGGTTGTAAGCGCTCCGGAACGCCTCGCTGTGGGAGACCGGGGGGCAGCCCTCCCGCCGCCAGCGCTCCAGGGATTCCCCCATGCCGGGGACGGGGAGGGAGGCCAGAACCTCCAGCTTTTCAGACAGCCCCTCCGCCGTGCCTGACCCCAGGGCCATGGTCCGCCGGAACATCCGGCCCGCCAGGGGCAGCTCCCAGAGGGTGGAGAGGCCCCCGGTGATGTGGAAGCGGCAGAGGCCGCCCCCGATGGGCTCCGGAGGCAGGGCCTCCATCCCCGCCTCCTTCCGCTCCGCCAGCAGGGCCGCCAGCACCTTGTCCGGGCTCTGGGCCATGTGGGCGGGGCCGAACTCGCTCTGATAGGCCAGCTTGGCGAAGTCCCGGGGCTCCATCAGGGGGTAGCGGGCCCAGTGCTCCCGGGCGATCTCAAGAAAATCTCCGCTCATAGCCCCAGCTCCCGGACCGCCAGGTCCGCCGCCCGGCGGAGGTACTCCTCCAGGCGGCACTCCTCCACCCCCGCCACGTACACGCCGCAGGAGGAGGAGGGGATCAGAATCTTCACCGCCCCGGACCCGGAGACGGCGGCGGCCATGGCGGGGGACACCTCCCCCAGGATGCCGTTGGCCAGCACCACGCCGATGGGGCCCAGGATGACGTCCGCCCGGGCGGCGTTGTAGACCACGGCGTTCTCCCCCGTGGCCCCCTGGGCGGCCCCGGCCTTCAGCATGGCGGCGGTGGCCGCCACGTTGGTGCCCGCGCACAGGAGGCGGCAGCCCTCGGGAAGCCGGGGCTTCAGCAGCTTCACCAGCTGGCTCCCCACGCCGCCCCCCTGGCCGTCCAGAATCAAGACCGTGCGAGTATGGTCCATGGTCTCACCTCCCGAAGAGCTCCGCCGCCTTCGCCATGTTCTCCATCACGGGCACAGCGAAGGGGCAGCGGGCCTCACAGGCCCCGCACCGGACGCACTCCCCCGCCCCGTGGGGAAGAAGGGCGTAGTGCTCCCGGACCGTCTCCGGGACGCTCCCCTGGGCCAGGGAGAGATTCAGAAACTTCGTCACGTCCGCCACGGAGATCCCCTGGGGGCAGGGGGCGCAGTGGCCGCAGTACATACAGTGGCCCTTCCAGCTGATTTTCGGCAGGGCCGCCAGGGCGGCGGCGTAGTCCCGCTCCGCCTCGGGGGCCTCCTCAAAGGCGATGCTCTGCTTCAAGTCCTCCAGGCTCCGGGCCCCGGACATGACGCAGCCCACGCCGGGCCGGTCCAGGGCGTACTGGAGGCACTGGAAGGCCGTCAGGGCCTTCCCCGCCGGGGAGAGCCTGTCGCTGAGCAGGTCCCCGCCGCCGAAGGCCTTCATGACGGTGATGCCCACCCCCAGCCGCTGGCAGGTCTCGTAGAGGGCCTGGCGCTCCGGGTCCATGTTCAAAAGGGGCGCGGCGTAGTTCTTGGGGGCCCAGAGCTCCTCCACGTCCTCGCTGGCGGGCTGGAGGTCATAGCAGGGGTTCACGCTGAACATCAGCACGTCGATGAGCCCGGAGTTCACCGCCGCCAGGGCCGCCTGGGGGTTGTGGCTGGAGAGGCCGATGCAGCCCACGGTCCCCGCCGCCTTCAGCTCCTGGGCGTAGGCCATCACCGGGCCGTTTTTGACCGTCTCCCAGTCCGCCAGGGAGTCCACGTAGTGGACCATGCCGATCTCCACATGGTCTGTCCCCAGCCGCCGGAGCTGGTCCTCGAAGCCCTCCCGGACCTCGTCGATGTCCCGGGTCCGCTTGTACTGCCCGTCCTTCCAGACGGAGCACAAGTGGGCCTGGAGGACGAACTTCTCCCGCCGCCCCCGGAGGGCCAGCCCTAAGTTGGAGCGGAACTCAGGGTTGGGGGCGTAGAGGTCGATGCAGCTGGCCCCCGCCGCCTCACAGACGTCGATCCACTCCCGGACCTCCTCCGGGGTCTTTTCCAGAAAGCCCTCGCAGCCCACGCCGATCTCGCCCACCCGGAGGCCGCTCCGGCCCAACGTACGGTATCGCATTTCAAGTACCTCCTTGTTCTCTCACTTGTCCGTCTTCCAGCATACCACGTGGAGCCCGCTCCATGTCAAGAAGTTTTTCGCATTTCCCGGCGGCGGGGCGCATAGGATGGACCAACAAGAGGCAGGGAGTGAGGATGTTTTGAAGGGAAATATGGAGGAGCGGGCGGAGCGCCTGGCTCTTTACATCATAGAGAACCGGTCCACGGTCCGGGCCGCCGCCCAGAGGTTTGGCATCAGCAAGTCCACGGTGCATAAGGACATCTCCGAGCGGCTGCCCCTGTTCAACCGCCCGCTGTACCTGCAGGTCAAGGAAGTGCTGGACGTGAACAAGGCCCAGCGGCACATCCGGGGCGGCATCGCCACCCGCAAAAAATACCGCGGCGACTGACGCGGAAGGAGGGACCCTTATCATGGCAAATCGTCACCACGGGCGGAGCCCGGCGGGCGGGCGGACCGCCCGGACCGTGCCCGTCTCCCGATCCCCGGGCCGGGACGCCGCCCCGCCGGGCACGCCCATCTACACGGAGCCGGAGGTCCGCCGCTGGCCCCACCCGCTGGAGGACGGGGGCTCCTCCCCCGCGCCGGAGCCCGCCATGCACTACATCCGCTGCGCCCTGTCCTACCAGAACCAGCTCCTGGCGGACATCAAGGCCCTGCTGGAGCAGCTGGCGGCGGCGCCCCCGGCGGCGGAAAAAGCCCCCGAGCCGGAAAAGGATGGAGAGAATTTGTCCAAGTTGTAAACTTTCTGAAAATATTTTGAATCCCTTGTAAGAAATGACAGAAACGGCAAAATTTTGACAGAAAAAATAGCGGCGTTGCCGCTATTTTTTCTCTTGTCTTTTTCAGGGAGCCGCCTTATAATGAAGCCAACGCCCCGACGGGGCCGTTTTTTGGACGGGCCCCCCGGGCTTCCGTTTACTCTGACGATACGCGCCCCTCCCGGGCGCACAGGAGGTTTTTCCCATGGCATCCAGACTTCGCCGCCGGAAGAGCAGCCCCTGGCTGGTGACCCTGCTGCTGCTCTTTATCCTCATCGGCCTATGCTACGCCGTCATCCGGGTCTACTTCCGGGCCCCGGACCAGAAAGACGACG
The DNA here is from genome assembly GCA_910587875.1 of uncultured Oscillibacter sp. Lineage (GTDB taxonomy): Bacteria > Bacillota > Clostridia > Oscillospirales > Oscillospiraceae > Oscillibacter. Next base: position 26,138 of record CAJUOD010000026.1, read on the forward strand.
ACTCCGTCATGATCCAGCGGGTCAGCGGCCCCGTCCTCTCGGAGGACCTCTCCGACGAGGAGGCGGAGGCCCTCCGCTCCCACTACGAGCGCAAGCCCAACTTCTGGACCATCCTGGTCTCCGGCGCGGACGACGGCAACGGCAAGAGCGACACCAACATCCTGGTGTCCCTGGATGTGGAAAACGGGCAGGTCTTCGGGGTCAGCATCGCCCGGGACACCAAGGCCTTCATCCAGGGCAAGAACCGCAAGCTGAACGCCGCCTACGGCCTGGGAGGCGTGGAGCTGCTGGCGGACACGGTCTCCGACCAGCTGGGCATCCCGGTGGACTACACCGTGCTGGTGGACCTGAAGGCCTTCCAGGCCCTGGTGGACGCCGTGGGCGGCGTGGACTTTTACATCCCCGTGGACATGGACTATGAGGACCCCTACCAGGACCTCTCCATCCACTTCTCCAAGGGCACCCGGCACCTGAACGGGGCCGAGGCCCTGAAGGTGGTCCGCTGCCGGAGCGCCTACGCCTCCCAGGACATCGGCCGGATGCAGACCCAGCAGGACTTTTTGAAGGCCGTGGCCAAGAAGATGCTCTCCCCCGCCAGCCTCACGAAGCTGGATGACTACTGCAAGATCTTCATCCAGTACGTGGACACGGACCTGACCGTGGGCAACCTGGTCTGGATGGGCACCCAGGTCATCGGCATGGGCTCGGACGCCGTTGAGTTCGCCACCCTCCCCGGCGAGTGGCATGATCCTTACATCTACCTGAACCAGGACGAGGTCCTGGCCCTGGTGAATGAGCACCTGAACCCCTACACCGAGGACCGCACCGCCGAGGACCTGAACATCCTGACCTGACCCCCCGCCTGAAAGGAGCCGCATGAAAAAACAACTTTCCGCCCTGCTGCTGGCCCTCTGCCTGCTGCTGACGGTTCCCCCCGCCCAGGCCGCCCAGGAGCCGGGCTTTGCCCGGAGCCGGACCTACGCCGGGGAGTTCTCCGACCTGACCCCGGCCTCGCCTTTCTACGACAACGCCGCCGCCCTCTACGAGTACGGCCTCTCCAACGGGAAGGACGACGGCACCTTCGGCCTGGGAGACCCGGTGACCCTGGGCCAGGCCGTCATCTTCGCCGGGCGCGTCCGGGGCCTCTACCGCACCGGGAATGCCGAGGCCGCCCTGGCCTACCGCCATGAGACCACGCCGGGGGCCCTGGCCTACCTGCGCTACCTCCAGGCGGAGGGCGTGCTGGAGGCGGACTTCGTCAAGGACTACATGGACTTCTACGAGCCCGCCAGCCGGGCCCAGGTGGCCCATGTCCTGGCCAAGGTCCTGCCGGAGGAGGCCCTGCCCCCCGTCCACGGCGAGCTGGTCACCGTGGCCTACTCCTCCCGGCGCTTCATCCCCGACGTGGACGAGTACACCCCCTATTACCAGGACATTCTGGACCTCTACCGGAAGGGGATCTCCGCCGGCAGCGACGCCGCCGGGTCCTTCCTGCCGGACCAGCCCATCACCCGGGGGGCCCTGGCCGCCATGCTCACCCGGATGCTGGACCCCGCCCTGCGGGTCCGGCCCCAGTGGGACCTCTCCCACCTCTACAGCGCCGAGGGAACCACCCTGTCGGACCTGGTGGAGCCCGGGGAGTTTTTCCCCACCCCCTCCAATCAGGAGGAGCTGGAGAGCTCCCTGCGCTACATGCTGGCGGAGGGCAACGACCAGCTGGTGTTTCACCTTCCCGGCCTCTCCGAGGAGGAATCCCGCCAGCTCATGGACCTGTCTCTGACCGTGATGAAGGACCACTGCGAGCAGGGCTATAACCAGGTCCACTGCGCCTGGGGCCGGGGGCTGGTGACCCTGACCTTCACCGCCGCCGGGGCGGGGAAGCGCACCCAGGAGTACCGGGCCGCCAGCATGGAGGCCGCCATTGCCGTCCATGACCGGCTCTGGGAGGAGGGCGTCCTCCGCCTGGACATGACGGAGAAGGAAAAGGCCCTGGTCTACTACGACTGGATCTGCGACAACTGCGCCTATGACTACCACGCCAAGGAGGATTCCATCAGCCACATCCCCTACAGCCTCTTTGCCAAACAGACCGCCGTCTGCGACGGCTACACCGGGGCTTACAACCTGCTTCTAAAGCTGGAGGGCATCCGGTGCTCCACCATCATCCGGGGGGACCACATCTGGACCGTGGCCACCCTGGACGGGACGGAAGTACACATCGACACCACCTGGGGCGACAGCGGCAGCGAGACCATCTACGACTACTTCGCCATGCTCCCCCAGGACTCCATGAGAATCCACGCCGAAAAGAGCATCCTGTAAGCGCGCCGGCGGCGCGGGGAAACCTCCCCGCGCCGCCTTTTTATAGCTCCGCGCGCCTCACCGCCGGATGTCTAGGGCCCGGCACACCTGGGCCAGGGTCAGGCGGTACACGCCATACATGAGGGCGCTCACCGCCGCGATGACCAGCAGGACCATCAGCAGGCCCGCCGCCTCGCTGTAGGTGATGCCCGGGGGACTGCCGTTGAAGTACATGACCATGACGTAGAAGGCGTAAATCAGTCCCGTGCCCACCAGGGCGGGCACCAGGAAGACCCGCTTCACCTGTCCCCGGACGGAGCGGCGGAGGTAGGCGTTGGAGGCCCCCAGGTGCCGCAGGTCGTCGTAGACCTTCCGGTTCGTCAGGGCGATGGTCAGACACCGGGTGTAGGCAATCACAAAGACGGCGGCGAAGCACACCACGGCGATGAAAACGAACAGGATCAGAAACACCGCCGCGGTCTTCACAAAGTCCGCCTTGTCCAGGACCCGGAACTCCGGCATGTACTGCCAGCCCAGCCGGAAGGCGGAGCTGTCCCGCTGGGCGTAGTCGATCTCGGAGAAGCCCGCCTCCTCCAGGTATCCCGGGTCCAGGAAGTAGAAGCCCTCCTTCGCGATATCCCGGTCTCGGACGACCGGGTCCCAGCTGTCGTACTGGGCCACGTCCTCGGTGGAGCGGTCCACGATTTCGTTGAACAGGGCCTTGGCGAAGTCGTAGGTCTCCCCGCAGTTTTCCACGTTGAAGCACACCTGGGTCTCCCGCCACTCCTCCGGGAGGCCCGCCCCCAAGCGGGCGAAGTCCTCGTCATTCATGACGTTGAGTCCGAAGAGACTGTCGTACCGCAGGGGCTCCAGGGCCGTCACGGGAAGCCGCTCCTTCGTCAGGTAGTTGGTCACGAGGCTTTTGCTGGGGTCGAAGAGCAGCTTGCTCCCCTCCGCATCGATAACGCCCCGAATCTCGCCGCTGGCCAGGTCCACCCGCTCCCCCGTCAGGGCCTCGTAGCCGGAGGCGGAGAGGAACAGCTCGCTTTGCATAACCTCCTGGTATTCCTTCCGCCAGGTGACGCCCATGGGGCCCTCCTCCTCAATGCGGTCGTCGCCGTCCACCGCCAGCCGGACCATGGGGGCGGCGGCGAAGTCCGTGACGGTGACGCCGTACTCCTCCGCCAGGGCCCGCACCTCCTCCTCCAGAGGGATGTCCTGGTCCGCCCGGAAATGGTAGACATAGTCCACGGGCCGGGCGTCATAGCCAATCATGGCCCCGGTGCCCATCGTGGGGGTGTAGAAACTGCCGAAATAGGCCCCCGCGATGAGCAGGGTCATCACCAGCATGTTCCGCACCGTCTGGCGGCCCTGGAAGCGCATCT
>CAJUOD010000027.1 GCA_910587875.1 uncultured Oscillibacter sp.
AAGGTCTTCTTCCACTCCTTCGGCACCTTCTCCAGCCGCCGGTGCTATGACCAGATCTACATGAGCGCGGCCTACGCCGGACTGAGCGTGCGGGTCCTGGGCTCCGACGCGGGCGTGACGGCGGCCTTCAACGGCGGCACCCATATGCCCCTGGAGGATGCGGCCATGTACCTGTCCATCCCCACCGCCACGGTCATCGACCCCGCCGACTACGACCAGCTGGCCAGCGTGACCAAAGGACTGCTGAACGTGGAAGGCGTGAGCTTCACCCGCTTTGTCCGCAAGGGTATCGTCCAGGTTTACGGCGAGGGCTCTGAGTTCGAGATCGGCAAGGGCGTGGTCCTGCATGAGAGCGATAAAGATCAGGCGACCATCATCACCTCCGGCATCATGGTGGACGAGAGCCTGAAAGCCTATGAGGCCCTCCAGGCCGAGGGGATCAACGTTCGGGTCATCGACATGTTCACCTGGAAGCCCCTGGACGAGGAGCTGGTCGTCAAGGCCGCCAAGGAGACCGGGGCCATTGTCACCGCTGAAAACCACAACACCTGCTGCGGCCTGGGCTCCGTCGTCGCCAACTGCCTGGCGAAGAACTGCCCGACGGTCCAGGAGTTCGTGGGCGTGCAGGACGAGTTCGGCCAGGTGGGTCCCCAGGATTTCCTGATGGACACCTACGGACTCCGTGCGGCCAACATTATCGAGGCCGTCAAAAAGGCGATTTCTCGGAAGTAATTTTAGGCAAGCCTACAAAATTATAAAGGAGACTGATTCACTATGGCTCAGAAAATGGACGCTTTTTCCGCCGCTCTGATGGCCGATAAGCGCGAAATCATCTTTGCCCCCACCGTGTACAAGTTCGACACCTTCGCCGCCATGGCGGAGGAGTTCAAGCTGAATGAGCGGGACGTGGTGCTGACCAACGAGTTCATCTACACCCCCTTCATGAAGGACCTTGGCCTCAAGTGCCAGTTCGTGTTCCAGGAGAAGTTCGGCGCCGGCGAGCCCTCCGAGGCCATGATCCAGACCATGTACGACGCCATCCCCTACGAGAGCTATGACCGGGTCATCGCCGTGGGCGGCGGCGCCATCATGGACCTGTGCAAGCTGCTGGGCTGCAAGCGCCCCGACACCGTGCACAACCTGTACTTCAAGCGCTTCCCCGTCCAGCATGAGAAAGACGTCATCGCCATCCCGACCACCTGCGGAACGGGCTCCGAGTGCACCAACATCTCCGTGGCGATTGTCAAGGACGAAAAAGACGGCGTGCTGACCGGCGGCGAGACCAAGCTGGGCCTGGTGTCCGACGACATCATCCCCAACAAGGTCTGCCTGATTCCGGACCTCATCAAGACCCTGCCCTACAAGCCCTTCGCCTGCTCCGCCATCGACGCGCTGGTGCACGCCACCGAGTCCTTCCTGAGCCCCCACCGCAAGACCATGACCAGCGAGCTGTTCAGCGAGAAGGCCATGGACATGATTCTGAAGGGCTTCAAGCTCATCGACGAGAAGGGCCAGGACGCCCGGTTCGAGTATCTGGACCAGTTCGTTACCGCTTCTTTCTATGCTGGCATCGCCTTCCTGAAAGCCGGCTGCGGCCCTGTCCACGGCATGAGCTTCCCCCTGGGCGGCACCTATCACGTGGCCCACGGCGAGAGCAACTATATGCTGTTCGGAGCCATCATGGACTACTATGATGAGAAGAACCCCGACGGCGAAATCATGCGGTTCAAGGAGCTGGTGGCCCGGATTCTCGGCTGCGAGGCCAAGAACGCCATCCCCGAGATGAACGCCCTGCTGCAGCGCATCCTGCCTCTGCGTCCCTTGCGGGACTGCGGCTTCACCGAGGAGGACTTCAAGAAGTTCCCCCAGAGCGTGGAGGCCAACCAGCAGCGGCTGATGACGAACGCCTACTATCCCTTCGACCTGGAGAGCGAGGAAGCCATCTATCGCAAGTGCTTCTAAGCCAATCCGTCTATGCGAAAACCGCCCGGCATGTCAAACATGCCGGGCGGTTTTTTCTGCTTTCAGTCTGGCACGCCTCTTGGGCAGGGGAAGCGCTATTCCTCCTCCTCCGGCGGCTCCGGGGAGTGAAGCTGGAAGATCCTCTCAAAGAACAGGGAGATCAGCAGCACGGCGACGACGGGCATAAACACCACGGGCCACCACTTCTCGATGCAGAATACGGCGGTCTGGGCCGTCAGCAGCACCACCACGACGGTGCTGGGCAGGTGGGCGATGGTGAGCTGAAAGGCCGTGCGGAACAGTCCGCCCACGCCGTAGTCAAACCGCCCCAGCAGGGGGAACAGCCAGCACAGCACCCCCGCCGGGAGAATCAGCGCGAAGTAGTAGGCCACATAGAGCACATAGGCCCCGCCGCCCCAGCGTGTGCCGTACCAGTGGACAATGTAGTGTCCCCCGAACAGCAGCAGGGCCAGGAACATGGCGATAAGCCCCGCCAGGAATCCCACCTTGAAATTCCGCAGGAAGGAGCGGAAGAAATAGCCGAAGGCCCCGCTCTCCCGGCCCCGGACGCACTTGACCACCGTGTAGTACAGCGCCGCCGTGGCCGGGCCGATGGTAACCACGGGGAGGCACAGGCACGCCCAGAAGATGGACAGCCCGAGGATGTCCACCAGGGTGCTCAGCCAGACCCAGATGCCCTTTTCCGGATTAAAGAACTCGCCCACGTCGGCCTCCTATACACACTTCTGCGTCAGCGCCTTGGCCACGGAGCGGCGGTTTCGCTCCGCCTCCTCCGGGTCCCGGCGGACGAACTCGCTGAGGAGCACCTCCACCACATAGAGCTGGGCAATGAAGGCGGAGGAGGAGCCGAATTGGAAGGGCTGCTCGTTGGGCCCGCACAGCAGGACGGTGTCGGCGTAGGGGCTGGCCGGGGAGTTGAGGTAGCGGGTCACCAGGATCAGCCTGGCCCCCCGGCCCCGGATGATCTCCGCCGCCTCCAGCACCTCGTGGGTGGCGCCGGAGTGGGAGAAGTAGAGGACCACGTCTTCTTTTGACAGGGTGGACAGCACCACGGCCTGCATGTGAGAGTCCTGAATGGTCTTAAATTTGGGGGACGTGGTGGAGAACTGGCCCCAGGCCGCCAGGGCCACCGCCGAGTGGTTGCCCTGGCCCAGGCAGATCACCTGGCCCGCCCCCTGCAGCAGGTCCACCGCCCTGGTGACGGCGGTCTCGGAGAGCATGTGGTAGGCGTTGTTCAGCTCGTCCTGTAGGGCGTGGAGCACCTTGCCCATGACGGCGGCGGTGGAATCCTCCTCTGTGATCTGGCTCCCCGGCCCGCTGAGGACCGCCCGGGCGGGCAGCGCCGCCCGGGCCAGCTCCAGCTTGAAGTCGTTGAAGCCCGCCAGCTTCAGCTTCCGGCAGAACAGGGACACGGTGGACACCGCCACGCCGCACCGGGCGCTTAGGTCGGTGATGCTGATATACTGGGTCTCCTCCTGGTGCTCCAGCACGTAGTCGGCGATCTTCCGCTCCGCGCGGGTGAAGCGCTCGTACTCCTGGAGCATCAGCGCGATAATGTCCTTGCCCATCCGCGTCTCCTTTTAATCTTGTAACGTCCGCGTTTATTCGCCCAGAATTTCCCCAATCAGCTTGTCCACCAGGATCATGCTCCGGGGCAGATGGAAGGGCCCCTTGAAGGTGCTGCCCTTGGTGCTGGGCTCCGTGGGCAGGCCGTCCCGGCGGAGGTAGCCGTACCACTCGCCGTATTCCGGGTCGGCGAAGTGGGCCTTGCAGTAGTCCAGGGTCTTGTAGAACCAGTCCAGATACTTCTCGTCCCCGGTGTCCCGGTAGAGCATCACGGAGGAGATCAGAATCTCGTTGTGGGGCCACCAGAGCTTCATGTCGTGCTCATAGGCCTCCGGGGGCTTGCCCAGGCAGTCGGTGAAGTACAGCAGCCCGCCGTACTCCTCGTCCCACCCGGCGGCGATGGCCCAGTCGAACATGTCCGCCGCCTTTTGGACGAGGGACTTGTCCCCGGTCCGCTGGGCGTGCTCCAGCAGGAACCACACGCCCTCGATGTCGTGGCCGGGGTTGACCGTGCGGCCCTCGGTGTAATAGAGCCGGGGCGTGCCGTCCACGTCCACATTCTCCAGGGTGCATTTCAGGTCGGGCTTCACGTGGTATTTGAAGATGTCGTCCACGCACTGCTGGGCCCGCTCCTCGTAGAGGGCCTTCCGCTCCGGGTCCGTCCGCAGCAGCACGCCGGTGACGTTCAGGATGATCATGGGCGTGCCGAAGGCCCGGCCCGTCCGGGTCTCCGGAATGGTCTTGGGCCCCATGCCCACGGGATCGGGTTTGCCCCGGCTCAGGTCCCAGTAGAGGTCATAGCACTGCCGGGCCCGCTCCAGGCGGGACTTGTCCCCCGTCACGCCGTAGTACTCGGCATTGGCGATGGCGCAGAAGGCCTCAGAGAAGTAGTAACGCCGCTGGCGCAGGGGCTGGCCCTCCGCCGTGACGGTGAAATACATCCGGTCGCCGCAGGCGTGGTTGAAGCAGTGGGCCTCCATGAAGTCCAGGCAGCTCTTGGACGCGTCCAGCCACTCCTGCTTCACCCCGTAATTGTGGCACAGGAAGGCGAAGATCCAGCCGCAGCGGCCCTGCATCCAGACGCTCTTGTCCGTGGAGTAGATCTCACCCTTCCGGTCCAGGCAGGTGTACACGCCGCCGTGTTCACGGTCCATGCCGTGCTCCAGCCAGAAGGCGGCGGAGCGCTCCAGCTCCCCCCGGACCCAGGCCCGGGCTTCCAGTAATTTTTGCCGGTCCATACGCGTTCCCTCCCGTTATTTCTTGATCTCCGGCAGGCTGGCGGCGGCCATGGACTGGCCCACCCGGCGGAACTTCTCATCCGGCAGCTCGGGGACGATCTTCCCCTCCAGCTCCGGGTACTCGTCCGCCAGCACCTTCTTGGCGGTGTCCAGGATCAGGTCGCCGCCCTTGCCGCTCATGACCCGGCCCAGCAGCAGCACGTGGCGGCAGCCGTACAGGTCGAAGTAATAGGCCAGGGTGTGTCCCAGGTAGACGCCAATGGACTCATAGACCTTGGCGGCCCGGGGGTCGTCCTCCGCCATGAGGGCCTGGACGGCCTTCAGCTTCTCGGCGGGGGAGGCGCTCTCGTCCAGCTCGATGCCCGCACGGGGGGCCAGCTTGATGACGCCGTCCTGGGAGAAGTATTTCACGCCGCAGCCGATGTCGCCGCTCCACTCGTCCCGCATGGCGTCCGGCTGGGCGTCCACGGGGACGAAGGCCAGCTCGTTGAGCCAGCCGGTAATCCGGCCTTCCTCGTCCACGTATCCCACGGCCTCGCTGGTGCCCATGGCGATTCCCAGGACGCTGTTGTCGCTGAGGCTCATGGCTCCCGCCAGGGCGGAGACGTCTCCGTCGTTGATGACGCAGTAGGGCACGTCCCCGAAGGTGTCCCGGATGGCCCGGATGTAGATGTCCTTGACCTTTTCGTCGTAGATTTCCTTGGGGACCTTGAGGAAGAGGGAGGCGTTCATGGTCCGGTTGTTGATGAACACGCCGGCGGAGCTGACGCCCACCGCGTCCACCCGGGGCATGTGCTCGGCGGCGGATTTCAGGGCGGAGACAATGCCGTCGTAGTGATAGTCCGGGTCGGGAGTGATCTTGGGGAACCAGACGACCTCCTCGGAGTAGACCGTCTCGCCGTCGATGACGGCGGAGACCTTCCGGTCGGACCCGCCCGCGTCGAAGCCGATGCGGCAGCCCTCCATGTGGCCTCCGATGGCCTTGGGGGCGTCCTTGGCTTCGGGGATCTCGTCCACCAGGACGATTTCAAAGGGGTGCTCAAAGACATTGGCCATGTAGTCCCAGTCAAATTCCTGCTGCCCTCCGGCACAGTAGACGGATTTCAGGTACTCGCAGATGCCCTCGTCTCCGCTGACGTAGACCTTGAAGCCGCCCTTCATCCAGAGGATGGTCTTCACCAGGCGCTCGATGTAATAGCAGTCGGCCTCCTTCATCTCCGGCGTGCCGTGAATGAAGGTATGGCAGGAGGCCATCTGGCCGTCCGCCCGCTCCACGGCGATGCCAACCGGCTTCTTCGCCGTGGCCAGGAAGGCGCGGTTGAACCGCATAAGGGGAATAAAGTCCGGGTCCAGGGAAGGCGTGTGCTTGAGCGTCACATTGATGCCAAAACGATCCATAACGATTCTCCTTTATCCATTCGTTTAAACTGCGGGCGCCGCCGGGCGCTGTGTTCACAGGGTAACAAATTGATGATATCACAAATTTATCCAATTTTCAATCCCTGGAATAGTTTCCCGTCGTATAGTTTGCTGGGACCTCCGGGCGTGGCGGGGAAGCAAAGGCCCCGGCGAAGCCGCCGGGGCCGGGTGCGCTCTTAAATTTCATCCCCGCTGTTGTACTTCGTGCGGATCAGGATGTCCGTGTAAAGCAGCTCCCGCTCCGGCGTTTTTCCGTTCAGCAGGTAGTTGTAGAGGATCTGGAGGGGCTGCCGCCCCTGCTCCAAGGCCACCTGGTCCAGGACGAAGCTCAAGTCCCCGCTTCGCAGCAGCTGCCGGTTGGGGGCGTTCAGGTCGTAAGCCACCACCCGGACCCGGCCCTTGCGGCGCTCGTCCTCAATGGCCCGGCAGACGCCCCGCTGGCCGTTGGAGGTGATATAGACGCAGGCCAGGGAGGGATACTCCCGGAGGGTGTGCTGGGCAATCTCGTGGGCGTAGTCGTCCCGGTCGAAGCAGGGCTGGAAGGGGAGGAGCTGGATGTCGCGGCTGTCCTCCAGCGTGTCGAGGAACCCCCGGAGGCGGCTGTAGTGGGCCCCGTTGTTGACGTGCCCGGCAATGGGGAGGACCAACCCGCCCCCGGGCAGCATCTGCCGGATCAGGCCCGCCGCCGTCTGCCCGGCCCGGTAGCTGTCCATGCCCACGAAGCACAGGCGTTTGCTGTCCGGCGCGTCGGTGTTGAAGGTCACCACCGGGACGCCCTGCTCATGGAGCTCGTCGATGCGCCGGACCAGGTCCGGAGTGTTGTTGGAGGCGACGGCCAAACCCGCGGCTCCCCAGTCCAGCAGCTCGTCCATCTGCCGGAGGACCTTGGCCGTGTCCCGGCCCTGGACCTCCCGGATGTCCACCTCCAGGCCGGAGACCCGCAGCTCCTCCGCGGCCTGCCGGGCCCCGGCGGCCACATCCTGCATGGTGGGCGTCTCGGCGGACTGGAGGATGGCCCCCAGCCGGAGGCCCTGCCGGGCCCGGACCAGGGCCTGCCCGATGGAGTTGGGCCGGTAGCCCAGCTCCTCCGCGATCTTCTGGATGCGGGCGGCCACCTCCGGGTTCACCCGGCCCCGGTTGTGCAAGGCCCGGTCCACCGTCCCCCGGGAGACCCCCGCCAGCTCGGCGATCTGCTGCGAAGTCACCGCCATGATGCGCCCCTCCTCACTGTCTCATATGCGGGCATTATAGCACATACCCCCGCCCCTTGGCAAGTGGATTTCCAGAATTCGCTCAAAAAGAACGCAATTGCACGCAATTTTGAAAAGAAGCGGGGTGAAATGCACAAGAAAGCTCCCCTGGGTTTTCCGGCTTCTCCAAACTTTTGGTTTTTGAGGATTTTTGCCGAAATTCCCCTTGCGAACCGGGGATTTCTGTGGTATTTTGATGTTAGTGAATCAAAAGACCCGTCCGGGGCCCCAAGGGCGCGTTGCCGCGCGTCCCCCGGCGGGACCGCTTGTCCGCCTCTCCAATGCGTGCGTTTTGCGTGCCTCTGTTTCCTTTCCAACAATCTGAATGGAGGCTGTACACAATGACGTTCTTCAGTTCACTCGCTTGGACGCTGATTTCCTTCGTCCTCTTCACCGCCCTGGTGGCGATCATCTCCAGCTGGAAGACCCGGGGCGACGACCTGGAATCCGCCGAGGGCTACTTCCTGGCGGGCCGGGGCCTGCCGGGCGTGGTCATCGCCGGGTCCCTGCTGCTGACCAACCTCTCCGCCGAGCAGCTGGTGGGCCTGAACGGCCAGAGCTGGGCGTCCAACATGGGGCCCATCGCCTGGGAGGTCGGGTCCATGTTCACCCTGCTGGCCCTGGCCTACTACTTCCTGCCCCGCTACCTGAAAATGGGGGCCATGACCATCCCCTCCCTGATGGAGGTCCGCTACGGCAAGGGCACCAAGACCATGTTCTCCCTGGTCATCGTGGTCATGTACTCCATCCTGAACCTGCCGGTTATCCTCTACTCCGGCGCGGTGGTCTTCGAGCAGATCTTCGGCATCTCCGATATGCTGGGGGTGAGCAAGTTCCAGTCCGTGGCCGTCCTGTGCCTGGTCATCGGCATTGTCGGCGGCTGCTACGCCATCTTCGGCGGGCTGAAGGCCGTGGCGGTCTCCGATACCATCAATGGAATCGGCCTGATCATCGGCGGGCTGATGGTGCCCTTCCTGGGCTTCGCGGTGCTGGCTTCCCAGACCGGGGGCAGCGGGATCATCGACGGAATCAAGTACATCGTCCAGGCGGACCCGGCGAAAATGAACGCCGTCAACGCCTGGAATGCGGCGGAGCCGGAGGTCCCCTGGCCCCTGATCATCACCGGCATGTTCTTCAACAACCTCTACTGGTGGTGCACGAACCAGTCCTTCGTCCAGCGGGCCCTGGCGGCCAAGTCCCTGAAGGAGGGCCAGAAGGGCGCCATCTTCTGCGGCTTCCTGAAGTGCCTGGGCCCCCTGTACCTGGTCATTCCCGGCATCATTGCCTTCTACCTGCCCTCCATCCAGGACGCCATCGCCGCCGCCGGCGAGCAGGCCATTGACTTTGCCTACCCGGCGCTGATCTCCGCCATCATCCCCAAGCCGGTGATGGGCTTCTTCGCCGCCGTCATGTTCGGCGCCATCCTGTCCTCCTTCAACTCCGTGCTGAACTCCGCGTCCACCATGTTTACCCTGGACCTGTACCGCTCCGCCTTCAAGCCCGACGCCTCCGACGCCCACTGCGTCAAGGTGGGAAAAATCTACGGGACCATCGCGGGCTGCGTGTCCATCGTCATCGCCCCCTTTGTGATGAACGCCAAAGGCATCACCACCTTCCTGAACTCCATGAGCCAGTTTGTGTCCCTGCCGGTGCTGTGCACCATCCTGGGCGTGTTCCTGTTCAAGCGCCTGCCCGCCTACACGCCGAAGGTCATCACCATCTTCCACGTGGCCTGCTACGGCGCGTTCCTCCTCATCGCCCCCAACTACCCCGGCACGGACAACCCTATCCACTACCTCTACGCCATGGCGGTGCTGTTCCCCATTGAGCTCCTCATTATGTGGGCCCTGAACAAGTACCGGCCCGCCGAGGAGTACGTGCCCCAGGACGTGGGCGCGGTGGACCTGACCCCCTGGAAGTACCGGCACGTAGTCTCCATCGTCGGCCTGATTCTGGCGGTGGCCATCTACGTCCTGTTCTCCCCCCTGGGCATCGCGGCCTGATACTTTTTCTTGTAAGAAAAAGTATCCAAAAAGAACTTTGACGCGCTCTGATTGGCTGGCAGTTTACTTAGCTGAAGCGACGGCAACCTAGTATCTGCTTAGGAACGCTCTGTGGGTTTTTCCCACAGGGCGTTTCCTTTTGCCGTTGCGTGCAGAACGCGCAGAAGACCGCCTATCTTTGTTCACCTTCTTCAAAAACAGCGCCCGGTCTATGGCGGTGACAGAGGATTTCACAATTTCATGGCCGGATTATTGTGGAGAATACGCCGATATTTTGCTTGCGTTCTCGTGAACGCTTTGCTATAATCGAGGCTAGAGAAAGGGAAACGAAACGCAGGCAAAGGCACGCATCGGAACGGCATCCCCGACCGCGGCTCCGGCAAGAGCCGCTGGGAATCAAACGAAATACATTTTAATTCAACAGGAGGAACTTGTTATGGAACTTAACATCTGCTTGATCGGCTGCGGCATGATTGGAAAAGAGCACATCGAGCGCATCCAGAACCGCATCCGGGGCGCCAGGGTTGTGGCGGTCTGCGACGTCTTTGAGGAGGGCGTGAAAAAGGGCGCGGAGCTGGCGGGTCCGGGGACCAAGACCTACACGGACTTCAACGAGGCCATCAACGACCCGGACGTGAACGCGGTGGTGGTTACCACCCCGGGCCAGTTCCACAAGGACCCCGTCCTGGCGGCCATCAAGGCGGGCAAGCCTGTCTTCTGCGAGAAGCCCCTGGCCAACACCGCCGCCGACTGCAAGGCGGTCGTGGACGCGGAAATGGCCTCCGGCAGGCACTTGGTGCAAATCGGATTCATGCGCCGCTATGACCGGGGCTACAACCAGGTGAAGGAGCTGCTGGACTCCGGCAAATTCGGCGCTCCCCTGATCGTGAAGTGCACCCACCGGGCCGACGGCGTGGCCCCCAGCTACACCACCTCCATGGCCGTCACGGACACCGCCATCCATGAGATCGACTGCCTGCCCTGGCTGGTCAACGACGAGTGGGACGAGGTCCAGTGCATCCTCCCCAAGGTCACCAGCAAGGCCCATGAGGGCCTCCGGGACCCCCAGGTCATGATCATGAAAACCAAGGGCGGAATCGTGGTCATGCTGGAAGTCAATGTGAACTGCGGCTTCGGCTATGATATCAACTGCGAAGTGGTCTGCGAAAACGGCGTGGTGAATCTGCCCTGCCCGTCCTTCCCCACGGTGCGCTATGCCAACCAGGTCTCCACCAAAATCGAGGACAACTGGATCATGCGGTTCATCGACTCCTACGACGTAGAGATCCAGGACTGGGTGGACCACGCCCTCAAGGGCGAGACCGGCGGCTCCTCCGCCTGGGACGGCTATGTCGCCTCCATCACCGCCGACGCCCTGGTGAAGTCCCAGACCTCCGGCCAAGTGGAGAAGGTCGTCACCGGCGGCACCCCTGCCTTCTATCAGAAATAATTAGAAAGGAGCGCCCTCTATGAAAATCGCGTTTGACGTCGACGTCCTGGCCAAGCAGATGCCCATCCGGGACTATGTCCGCAAGGTAGCGGATTGGGGCTACAAGTACATCGAGCAGTCTCCCCACCCCCGCATCAACCCCTTCTACAAGCACCCCCTCTTCTCCAAGGAGTGTGAGGAGGAGTACCGCAAGGCCCTGAAGGAGACCGGCGTGGAGATTTCCTCCTTCATCGTGGTCTACCGCTGGTCCGGCCCCACCGAGGAGCAGCGCCAGCACGCCGTGGCCAACTGGAAGCGGATGATCCAGATCGCCGTGGACATGGGCGTTCCCGTCATCAACACGGAGTTCTCCGGAGACCCCAACCAGCAGGAGATCTGCAACGGCATGTTCTTCCGCTCCATGGAGGAGCTGCTCCCCATCATCGAGCGGGAGGGCCTCCGGGTGGAAATCCAGTCCCATCCCTACGACTTCTGTGAACTGAACGACGAGACCTGCGACATCGTGAAGTCCTTCCGGTCCAAGAACCTGGGCTATGTCTACTCCGCCTCCCACGGCTTCTTTTATGACCAGGGCAAGGGCGACGTGCGCCACATGCTGAAATACGCCGGCGACGAGCTGACCCATGTCCTGCTGGCGGACACCTGGAACCAGACCAAGGACTGCCGCTACATCCTGAATCCCCCCTGGCTGAACGCCAGAGGCCGGGCGGACGTGACCATCCACCAGCACACCGCCATGGGCGAGGGCGAAGTGGACTTCGACGGCATCTTCGAGACCCTGCGGGAGATGGACTTCGCCAACAAGCAGCTGAAACCCGACGCCCCCAAGGTGGGCGGGGACAACATCATCTGCGTGAGCTACTTCGGCTTCCCGGAGAAGATGGACAAACAGGCTCCCGAGGCCCTGGAGCGCATCCAGAGCGAGCTGCTGCGCAAGTAAGACGGGAGACCGCTTACATACTTCTTTTCCCCGCGGAACGCCCAATCGGAAACGGCTGGGCGTTTCGCACACTTGAAAAATTCCGCCCCGAGGGATACAATCAACGACAAACGACGATAAGGAGAACGAGCCATGAAAATCGGATTTAACGAAGGCTGCAACCGCTTCTGCGAGAACCACTCCGTGCTGGAGGACCTGGCCCTGTGCGAGAAGTACGGCTTTGACTACATCGACGTCCAGTCCGAGTGCCTGGACCGGGAGCTGGCCGCCGGGAAGTACACCCTGGAGCAGCTGGGGGACTTCTTCAAGAGCCACAAGCTGAAAATGCTGTCCTATAACGCCCTGATCTTCTTCAACATGAAGCAGACCCAGGCGGAGAAGGACGCCGTCATGGCCCAGCTGGATGAGATCATCCGCCGCTGTGAGATTCTGGGCTGCAAGATGATCGTGGTGGTGCCCTCCATGGAGCTGCCGGTCAAGGCCACCGTGGACGAGATCAAGGCCGACGCCGTGGCTGTCCTGAAGGAGATGGTCAAAAAGGTGGAGCCCCACGGCATCAAGCTGTCCCTGGAATTCTGCGGCGCTCCCACCATGTCCATCAACCGCTTTGAGTACGCCTACGACATTGTGAAGGCCGTGGACTCTCCCCTGGTGGGCGTGACCCTGGATCAGTTCCACTTCAACGCCATGGCCTCCGGCTGGGACGCCCTGGAGAAGGCCGACGGCAAGAAGATCTTCGTCTGGCACCTGAACGGAACAGAGAATATGCCCTGCGGAGCCGCCTACAACACCGACGAGGTCCGCCTCTGGCCCGGCGAGCCCGGCGACTGCCTGGACCACAAGCGCTTCGCGGACACCCTGAAAAAGATCGGCTTCGAGGGGGACGTCTGCACCGTCGAGGTCTTCCGGCCCGACTACTACAAGCTCTCCAGCGAGGAGAACATCCAGAAGGCCGCCCAGGTCACCCGGGCCCACGTGGAGAAATACTGGTAATACAAAATACAGCAGAGCCGCCAGAACGGCCCCGGCAATGCCGGGGCCTTCGGCGCAGCTTGACAACGAAAAAGGAGCGAGCATATGAGCAAGGTATTTGGCTATCCCAAGTTTGACGAGCACGGCGAAATGGTCCTCACCACCTACGAGGGGGACTACGCCGCCATGCTGATGGACGTGCGGGTCTATCGGATGAGGGCGGGGGAGACCCGCAGCTTCTGCCGCCCCGGCAAGGAGATCGCGGTGCTGCTCCTCAGCGGCAAGGTGACCTATACCTGGGAAACCCAGCGGGCGGAGGCTGCCCGGAGGAACGTCTTCACCGAGGGCCCCTGGTGCGTCCACGCCTCCGGCGGCGTGGAGATCGCCGTCGCCGCGGAGACCGGGGCGGAGATCCTGGTCCAGTGCACCAAGAATGAAAAGAGCTTCCCCAGCCGCCTCTACCGCCCGGAGGACGCCCCCTGGAAATACTCCTGCGTGGGCAGGTTCGGCGACGTGGCGAAACGCCGGGTCAACACCATCTTTGACCACGATATCTGCCCGGACTCCAACATGGTCCTGGGGGAGGTGCTGAATGACCGGGGCAACTGGTCCGGCTACCTGCCCCACCGGCACCCCCAGCCGGAGACCTACTTCTTCCTCTTCGACCGGCCCGAGGGCTTCGGGGCCAGCTTCGTGGGGGACGAGGTCTTCAAAAGCGTGGACCACAGCTTCTCCGCCATCCCCGGCGGGGCCCTGCACCCCCAGGCCGTGGCCCCCGGTTTCCAGATGTACACCACCTGGATGATCCGGCATCTGGACGGCAGCCCCTGGCTCCAGACGGACCGCTGCGAGGATGAGCGCTACACCTGGCTCCACGAGGTCTGACCTCCTCTCACGCCGGAGATTGAAGGAAACACGTTTGCGGGAAACGGGAAACGCGCCCGCGTTTCAGCGCCCCGGATAAAACGGCAGGGTCCGCCGCGGCGGGCCCTGCCGTTCTGCCTGCGGTACCGGCGGCGGAAACGGCCAGGATTTTTCTGTTTCATGAAAAAGCGGCGGCATGTTTCAGATGAAACAAAAGAAACGTAGTGTTTCATCTGTTTCAAAACGCGTTTCAGCCTTTTCTTAAGTTTACTTGCATTGTATTATTTATCCGGAACAGCCCCCGGAAACAGCGGCGGTCTTGTCGGTTTTTCCTGGTGACATTGCTCAAATCCTGTCAATCCATTCACACATAACTCACAAAAAGAGGGCGCTCTTCCGCCGGCGTCGGCGATAGTTTCAATTTTGGCATAATTTTTGCTATAATAAACTGCCGAAGCGAGTTCGTGGAAAACGGATGGGTTCTGCGGATCAAAAGAGATGAGTTGTGGAGGTATGATTTTATGAATGAAAAGCCTATCCTCGGCGTCCTTCTGGGCAACTCCGCCGGCGTCGGCCCGGAGCTGGTGGCCATGCTGGCCGTGAAGGATTACTACAAGGACTACTGCCGCCCCGTCATCATCGGAGACCTGCGCATGTTTGAGCACGGACTGAAGGTAGTGGGCGGCGACGTGCCCCACTATGTCGTCAGCGACCTCAGTGAGTGCGACTGGTCCAGGGGCTTCCCCGTGCTGGACCTGAAGGACCAGGACCCCGCCCAGGTGGTTTACGGCGAGGCCAGCGCCTATTGCGGGGCCAGCGACCTCAAGCAGCTGGACACCGGCATTGAGCTCTGCAAGGCCGGGAAAATCGAGGGCTTCATCTTTGGCCCCTTCCACAAGGGCGCCATGAAGATGGCGGGGCTCCACGATGAGAGCGAGCACACCTACCTGGCTCACGCGTTCAACGTCACGACCCCCTTCTGCGAAGTCAATATGATGGACGATCTCATGACGGTCCGGGCTACCAGCCATGTGCCCATCAGCGAAGTGTGCTCCATCATCAACGAGACCACCGTCCGGGAGGCCATCGAGATGGGGGAGATCACCGGCGAAAGCCTGGTCCGAAAGCCCCGCATTGCTGTGGCGGCCCTGAATCCCCACTGCGGCGAGTTCGGCCTCTGCGGCCGGGAGGAAGTGGACATCATTGAGCCCACCATCAAAAAGGTGGTGGAGGAGACCGGATGGGACGTCACGGGACCCTATTCCGCCGACACCCTCTTCATTGCCGCCCTGAACGGCGACTTTGACGTGGTGGTCACCATGTACCACGACCAGGGGCAGATCGCCCTGAAGCTGGTGGGCTTCCAGCGCTGCATCACCATAGCCGGAGGCCAGCCCTATCCCATTACCACCTGCGCCCACGGGACCGCCTTTGACAAGGTGGGCAAGGCCAGCGTCACCACCGATTCCTTCGAGCGCGCCCTCCGCACCGTCGTGAAAATGGCCCTGGCGAAGCGCGAGAAGGTCTCCGGCTGAATGGGCTTTGCCCAGGCCATCAAGCGCATCCTGTCCCCGGTGCGGCGCTCCGGACGAATTTGTTTGATTTCTTAATCCCATGGAAATATAATGGAAAGAAGGAGATTACGGACTATAAAAATGAATGGCTTTGTCTCGTGTGACCCTGGCAGCCGCCTGCGTCACCGCCTGCAGAGCCGATTATATGGCGGAGAACGGCATCAGCTGAGTCCCTTCTCAGGCGGGTCTGTGTTCAGGCCCGCCTGGGCCCGTTGGGCGCGGCAGAGCGCCTGCGCCTTGTGAAGAAAGGGATGTGCTATGGTCAATATCATCGTGTTCGCGCCCTCCCCGGACCAGCTGGGCTATATAGGGGACCTGCTGCGGAAATTGCAGACCGACGAGGTGCGCATCGACGCCATCCACCACTTCGGGAGCCCCGAAATCTTAAACCACCTGAACCACTACGATGTGATCATCGCCCGGGGCATCACCTATCGGATGCTCTGCAAGCTGTACCCCGGCAAACACATCACCTATCTGGGCTTTGACGGGACGGACATCCTGTCCGCCCTGCTGAGGTGCCGGGAGGACTTCCACCCCAAAAAAATCGGCCTGTGCCTCCACCACGAGGGGCTGGAGGCCGTGCTCCCCGGGCTGGGCGAGCTCTGCCGGGCGGAGCTGCGGCTTTACGACGTGATAGACGAACAGACCGCCTACAAGGCGGTGGAGGACTGCCGCCGGGACGGCATGGAGGCCATCGTCAGCGGCGGGACCGTCAGCAACATCTGCCGGGAACAGGACCTTCCCTGCACCCAAATCCACATCCGGCCCGCCACGCTGGAGCGGGCCATCCAGGAGGCCCTGAACGCCGCCCGGCTCATCAACACGGAGCGGACAAAAACCAACATCATCCGCATGATCCTGGACAACAGCGACGACGCGGTGCTGGCGGTGGACGAAACCGGGCACATCCTGGAGGCCAATGACCGGGCCTATCAGCTCTACGGGCTGGCCTTCATCCCCGGCTGGCGGGGCGGCCCTGTCCAGCGGCTGGGCGCCGGTCTGACCTATATCGGCAGCCGGGAGGACCCCTGCCGGGACGGGGAGGAGAAGCTGGTGACCCTGGGAAACCAGCGGTATTATGTCCGCTACAAGCTCATCTCCGGCGAGGACTCCGGCGTGGGCACACTGATCACCACCAGCGCCGCCTCCAAGATCCTTCAGGAGGAGCGCCAGATCCGGAAGAGCCTGGTCCGCAAGGGCCCCACTGCCAAATATACCTTCCGCAGCATCATCGCGGTGAACCCGGAGATGCGGAAAAAAGTGGAGATCGCCAAAAAATTCAGCAAGGCGGACTCGAACGTGCTCATCACCGGGGAGACGGGCACCGGCAAGGAGCTCTTTGCCCACAGCATCCACTCCGCCAGCGGGCGGATGTCCCAGCCCTTTGTGGCTATCAACTGCGCCACGCTGCCGGAGAGTCTGCTGGAGAGCGAGCTGTTCGGCTATGAGCCGGGCTCCTTCTCCGGCGCGTCCCGGGAGGGGCGGATGGGCCTCTTTGAGCTGGCCCACCGGGGGACCATTTTCCTGGACGAGATCGGGGAGATCCCCGTGGCCCTTCAGGCGAAGCTGCTGCGGGTCCTTCAGGAAAAGGAGATCCGCCGCATCGGAAGCGCGGCGGTCATCCCCATCGACGTGCGGGTCATCGCCGCCACCAATGTGAATATCCGGGAGCGGATCGCCCTGGGGAAGTTCCGCAGCGACCTGCTCTACCGGCTCAACGCCCTGGAGATCTCCGTCCCGCCCCTGCGGGAGCGGCCGGACGACGTGATCCCCCTGATGGAGAGCCAGCTCCGCATTCTGGCGGCGGGCCTGGGCAAGCAGGCCCCCAAGCTCACGGCGGAGGCCCAGGAGTTCCTGAGCCGCTACGCCTGGCCCGGCAACGTCCGGGAGCTGCGCAACATCTGCGAGCGGCTGGTGGTCCTGTCCGACGCGGCGGACGTAACGGTGGAGGACCTCCGCGAGCTCCACAGCTTTTCCGCCCCCGCCGGCAGCGCTTTCTTTTCCAATATGCCTGCCGCCGCTCCGGCTGTCCCGGCCTCCTTCTCCGGCAAGACCAAGCAGGAGATCGCCAGGGAGCTGGGCGTCAGCCGCACCACCCTCTGGCGGATGGGCAAGCGGAAAGAAGGGCTCAAATAATTTGACGGCGAGGAGGCTCTGTGCTCCAGACGCCCCTGCGGGAGGGGATACTGATGCTCACCCCCACCTGTGCCTGCTGCTGGCCCGTGCCTTCGGCGGGTGAGGAGGGGTTTCATAACATCTTGAGAGGAGACTTTCCATGGAAACCATTACCGAGCTCATTAAAAACCAACCTATCCCGAAAATGGTGCGCATCCGGCAGAACTTCGACCGGACCCACATCCCCGTGGAGGACATCGCCTCCACGGTTCAGAAGGAGCTGGACCGGGAGGACCTGGGCGGGAAGATCCGGCCCGGCATGAAAATCGCCATTACCTGCGGCAGCCGGGGCATAACCAACAGCGCCCTCATAGCCCGGGCCATGGTGGATTTCGTCAAGTCCAGGGGGGCGGAGCCCTTCATCGTGGCCTCCATGGGCAGCCACGGCGGCGCCACCGCCGAGGGGCAGACCCAGATTCTGAAGGACTACGGCATTACGGAGGAGTCCATGGGCTGCCCTGTGAAGAGCTCCATGGAGACGGTGCAGATCGGCCTCTCCGGCGTGCGGAAGCAGCCGGTCTTCATCGACAAGAACGCCTCCGAGGCGGACGGCATCCTGCTCTTCAACCGCATCAAGCCCCACACCTCCTTCCGGGGGCCCTATGAGAGCGGCTTGATGAAGATGATGGCCATCGGCCTGGGCAAGCAGAAGGGGGCGGAGGCCATCCACCACCAGAGCCCCGCCATTATGCACGAGCTGGTGGAGGAGTACGGCCGGACCATTCTGGAGAACTGCCCCGTCCTGGGCGGCGTCGCCGTCATAGAAAACGCCTATGACGACACCTATCTCCTGAAGGGCCTCACGCCTCAGGAGATCATCGACGAGGAGCCCAAGCTGAAGGAAATCTCCTATCAGACCATCGCGCACCTGCTCTTCGACGAGTGCGACGTGCTGGTGGTGGATAAAATCGGGAAGAATATCTCCGGCGACGGCATGGACCCCAACATCTCCGGACGCTTCGTCCAGCCCCGGTACTGTTCCGGGGGCATCGACGCGGAAAAGGTGGTCATTCTGGACATCACCGATGAGACCCACGGAAACGCCCACGGCATCGGCCTGGCGGAGGTGACCACCCGGCGGCTGGTGAACCGGATGAAACTGGAGATGACCTATCCCACCGGCGTGACCAACACCTTCCTCCACCTGATGAAGATCCCCATGATCATGGACAACGACCGGGAGGCCCTCCAGCTGGCCCTCATGTGCTGCCCGGAGGCGGAGGACCAGGACCGCTTGAAGCTGATCCGCATCCCCAACACCGCCCATATCGGGGAGATCGAGATTTCCGAGGGCCTGCTGCCCCAGGCAAAGGCCAACCCCCATATTGAGATCCTCACGGACCTTTACGACCTGCCCTTCGACGCGCAGGGCAATCTGTTCTAAAGGAGGAGCCCTCTATGAAAAACGCCATGCTCATTGACCCCGCGGATAACGTGGTGGTAGCCATCGAGCCCATCGCCAAGGGCGGCCCGGTGGAGTACGACTGCGGCGGAGAGACTCGCCGCCTCACCGCCCTGGAGGACATCACCATCTACCACAAGCTGGCCTGCCGGGACATCGCCCAGGGCGAGCCGGTGGTGAAATACGGCCAGCACATCGGCTCCGCCGTCACGGAGATCAAGGCCGGGCAGCATGTCCACGTCCACAATGTGGAGAGCCATTCCACCAACGTTTGAGGAGGGAATCGAATGACATTCTTTGGATATGAGCGGCCCGACGGACGGGTGGGCGTGCGGAACTACGTGCTGATCCTGCCCGCCAGCGTCTGCGCCTCCGACACCACCCGGATCGTGGCCCAGCAGGTCAACGGCGCGGTGACCTTCAACAACCAGCAGGGCTGCTCCCAGGTGGAGTCGGACCAGCAGCTGACCATGGACGTCATGGCGGGCTACGCCGCCAACCCCAATATCTACGGCACCGTGGTGATCTCCCTGGGCTGCGAGAACTGCCAGATGGACCTGGTGGTCAAGGCCATTCAGGAGCGGACCAACAAGCCCCTCAAGCAGGTCATCATCCAGGAGGCCGGCGGCACGCTGAAGGCGGTGGACATCGCTGTCCGCTACGCCAAGGAGATGGCGGCGGAGGCGGCCATGCTCCAGAAGAAGGAATTCCCCATGTCGGAACTGATCCTGGGCACGGAGTGCGGCGGAAGCGATCCCACCAGCGGCCTGGCGGCGAACCCCGTCATCGGCGAGCTCAGCGACCGGCTGGTGGCCGACGGCGGCTGCTCCATCCTGAGCGAGACCACCGAGTTCATCGGCGCGGAGCACATCCTGGCGAAACGGGCCGCCACGCCCGAGGTCCACGACCGCATCCTGGAGATCGTCCGCCGCTATGAAAAGGCCCTGCGCCTGGTGGGGGAGGAGGTTCGGGAGGGCAATCCCTCCCCGGGCAACAAGGCCGGCGGCATCACCACCCTGGAGGAGAAGTCCCTGGGCTGCATCCACAAGGGGGGTCACAGCCCCGTCATGGAGGTCTACGACTACGCCAAACAGGTGAAAGCCAAAAGCGGCCTGGTCATCATGGACACCCCGGGCAACGACCCCTCCTCTGTCGCCGCCATGGCGGCGGGCGGGGCCCAGGTGGTGGTGTTCTCCAGCGGCCGGGGGTCCCCCACGGGCAGCCCCATCGTGCCGGTGATCAAAATCACGGGGAACAAGCTGACCTTCGCCAAGATGGAGGACAACATCGACCTGGACGCCTCCCCCCTCATCTACGGGGAGAAGACCCTGGAGGAGCTGGGCGGCGAGCTCTATGAGCTGGTCCGCCAGGTGGCCTGCGGACGCCAGACCAAGGCGGAGGCCCTGGGCTACACGGAAATGGCCATCGCTCGGGTCTGCAACTACGTGTAAATTGGGAAATACTAAAAGCCCCGCCTGGAGGACGCGTCCTCCAGGCGGGGCTTTCTTAGAACCTGTATTCACAACCGTTGAACGCCGTATAGTCGGTCTTTTTCCCGCCATACCGCGTCGATTTCCCTTGCAATCCGTCAGGATTGCTGCGGAAAATCTCCTTGTCTGGCGAGAAAAATCCTCGTCCATCCGGCATTCCCCGGTTATGAATACAGGTTCTCAGTCCATGTGCTCCAGAATCTCCCGGATGTCCCGGTAGGTCTCCGAGGGCCGGACGCCGTACTTTTCCACGTCCTCCGGCACGCCCTCTCCGGAGAGGACGAAGGCGGTGTCAATCCCCGCCCGAACCCCGCAGGCGATGTCGGTGTAAATCCGGTCCCCTATCAGCAGGGTTTCCTCCTTGGAAAAGCCCCAGCGCTCCATGGCAAGCAGGGCCATCTCCGGCTCCGGCTTGCCGATCACCCTGGGCCTCCGGCCCGTGGCCCGGAAGAGCATCTCGCACACGGAGCCGCAGTCCGGCACGAAGCCCCAGGCCGTGGGACAGACCCAGTCGGGGTTGGTGGCGATGAAGTCCACCCTGGGGTCCCCCAGCAGAATACAGGCGTCCTCCAGCTTTTGAAAGGTCAGCTCCGTGTCGAAGCCGCAGACCAGCAGGGAGATGCCCGCCTCCCGCCGGTCCGTGACGCGGAAGCCCGCCTCCCGGAGCTGCTGGCGGAAGCTCCGGGTCCCGAAGGCGTAGATCAGGGCGTTGTCATACTTCCCCCGGAGATACCAGATGAGGGCGTCGGTGGAGGTCAGGAAGTCCTCGGCCTCCGCCTGGATGCCCATGCCCCGGAGGCGCTCCACGTAGGCGGCGGCGCTCCGGGAGGAGTTGTTGGTGGCGAAGAGATACCTGCCGCCCTTTTCCCGCACCCGGCGGAGGAAGTCCGCCGTCCCCTCGAAGAGCCGGTCCCCCAGGTAGAGGGTGCCGTCCATGTCCAGGAGGAAGAGCCTTTTTCGGGAGAGGTCCAGCATGCCTCAGATCCGGGCCACGCCGGATTTCCGGGCGGCTTCGGCCACGGCCTGGGCGACTGCGGGTCCCACCCGCTTGTCGAAGGCCTTGGGGATGATGTAGTCGGCGGACAGCTCCTCCTCGGAAATCAGCCCCGCCAGGGCGGCGGCGGCGGCCATTTTCATCTCCTCGTTGATGTCGCTG
Source organism: uncultured Oscillibacter sp. (assembly GCA_910587875.1). GTDB lineage: Bacteria > Bacillota > Clostridia > Oscillospirales > Oscillospiraceae > Oscillibacter. Next base: position 21,486 of record CAJUOD010000027.1, read on the forward strand.
GCCCGCACGTCGAAGGTCCCCCGGAAGACCCCGGGGAAGGCCAGCACGTTGTTGATCTGGTTGGGGTAGTCGCTCCGCCCGGTGGAGACCACCGCCGCGCCTCCCGCCTTGGCCTCGTCGGGGAAGATCTCCGGCGTGGGGTTGGCGCAGGCGAAGACAATGGCGTCCCGGTTCATGGTTTTCACCATGTCCGTGGTGACGGTCCCCGGGGCTGAGACGCCGATGAACACGTCTGCGCCCACCAGGGCGTCCGCCAGAGTTCCGGCCTGTCTTTCCAGGTTCGTCACCTGGGCCATTTCCTCTTTGATCCAGTTCAGGTCCTCCCGGCCTTGGTAGATGGCGCCCTTCCGGTCGCACATGGTGACATGCCGGAAGCCCGCGGACAGCAGCAGCTTCACGATGGAGACGGCGGCGGCCCCTGCGCCGGAGGTGACCACCCGCGCGTCCTCCTTTTTCTTTCCCACCACCTTCAGGGCGTTGGTCAGGCCCGCCAGGGTGATGATGGCCGTCCCGTGCTGGTCGTCGTGGAAGATGGGGATGTCGCATTTCTCTTTCAGCTTCCGCTCAATCTCAAAGCACCGGGGGGCGGCGATATCCTCCAGGTTGATGCCCCCGAAGGACCCGGACATCAGGTAGACCGCGTTGACAAACTCGTCCACGTCGTGGGTTTTCACGCAGAGGGGGAAGGCGTCCACCCCGCCGAAGGCCTTGAAGAGGACGCACTTGCCCTCCATGACGGGCATGCCCGCCTCGGGGCCGATGTCCCCCAGGCCCAGGACGGCGGAGCCGTCGGTGATGACGGCGCAGAGGTTGTGCCGCCGGGTGAGCTCATAGCTCTTGCTGATGTCCTTCTGAATCTCCAGGCAGGGCTGGGCCACGCCGGGGGTGTAGGCCAGGCTTAAATCGTCCTTGGTCTCCACGGGGACCGTGGCCACGACCTCGATTTTTCCCTTCCACTCCCCGTGGAGCCGGAGGGATTCCTTCGCGTAATCCATGCTTTTCATTCCTCTCCGCCCGCCGCCGCAGGCGGGCTGTTGTCAGTATCATACAGTATAGCAAGCGCCCCGGAGAATTGCAAGCGGTTTCCCGCCGGGGCGAGGATCGGGCAAATCTCCTCTCGGCGGTTTGTTGACAATAAAAGAGAAAATAAGTATAATATATAAATGGAAGAATATCGGTCTGTCCTGGGCGGGGAAGTCCTTTCCCGAGGCGGCCGGGCGGTCCTTTTTGAGAGCATGGGAACGGGGCGTGGCTATGAAAAAGAATCCAAACAACGGGAAAAAACGGGAGGGCTTCTTTCTGCTCTTCCCCATCTTACTGATCTTCTTCGTCTTTGGGACCATCGTCTTCTCGGTGTCCCAAAAGATTGCCAGGGAGATGTCCGAGTCCGCCATCGAGAACCTGAGTGAGAGCCTGGACCTCATCCAGAGCACCATTGAGGCGATCCTGCGCAGCGAGGCGGAGTTCCAGACGCTCATCGCCCGGGAGATCGCCCGGGCGGAGGACCCGGAGGAGTATATCCGATCCTGTGAAAAGAACCGGTCCATGTCCAAGATGTCCCTGATCCTGTCCGGGAAGACCGAAGGCGTCTCCAACACCGGGGAACGCTTCACGGAGGAGGAGCTGGACTTTTCCGCCGGGGGGACGGTGGACGGCCTGCCGGTGTCCCAGTCCTATGTAAACTACATGGGAACGTGGGCATATACCATCAAATGCCCCGTGGAGCGGGACGGGCGGGAGATCGGGACCCTCTATGCGGAGTATATCTATGACGCCGTGGACGGGTCCCTGCCCGACGGCTTCTACAACAAGCAGGCGTCGCTGTATATCATGGACGCGGAGAGCCGGCGCTTTGTGCTGAAGCCCAAGGGCATGGGACAGCGCAGCGCGGGGCATCTGAATCTGGAGGATTTCTACCGGGCCAATGAGATCCAGGACCCGGAGATCCGGGCGGAGGTGGACGCGTGCCTGGAGGATGGGAGGGATATCCTGTTCTATCATGATATTCGGAACGTGCGGGCCCTCAGCTATATGTGGGCGGTGAACGGCGGGACTGTCTTCCTGGTGGGCTACGTGCCCGTCCAGGCCATCCAGCGGGAGGGGAAGAGCGTCAACCAGAGTATTTTCACCGTGGTGGCGTCCATGCTGGCGGCGTTTTTCCTGTGTATCCTCCTTTATTACGTCAACTGGCGGCAGCAGGATAAGCTGCGGAGGGAGCGGGAGAAGGAGCGGAAGATCCACAGCCAGCAGCTGGCGGAGGCCCTCCAGGCCGCCCAGATCGCCAGCGAATCCAAGACCACCTTCCTCTCTAACATGTCTCACGACATCCGCACGCCCATGAACGCGGTGCTGGGCTTCACCACCCTCCTGGCCACGGACGCGGAGAACCCCGCCAAGGTCCGGGAGTACACCCGGAAGATCATGGCCTCCGGCCAGCACCTCCTGAGCCTCATCAACGACATCCTGGACGTGTCCAAAATCGAGAGCGGGAAGGTCGTTTTGAACCTGGAAAAGTTCGCCCTGAACGACGTGGTGGCCTCGGTGGACGCCATCATCCAGCCCATGGCCCGGGCCCGGCGGCAGGAGTTCCACCTGGAGGTCACCGGCGTCCACCACGAGTACCTGGTGGGGGACGAGACCCGCATCAATCAAATCTTAATCAACCTCCTCTCCAACGCCGTGAAGTACACCCCGGAGGGGGGGAACATCTGGTTCCGCATCATCGGGCTGAAGCAGCGCTCCAGCCAGTACGAGCACATCCGCATCGAGGTGGAGGACGACGGCTACGGCATGACGCCGGAGTATCTGGAGACCATCTTCGACGCCTTCACCCGGGCGGAAAACAGCACCACCAACAAGGTCCAGGGCACCGGACTGGGCATGGCCATCACCAAGAGCATTGTGGAGCTCATGGGGGGCACCATCGAGGTCTTCAGCGAGGTGGACCGTGGGACCCTCTTCCGGGTGGACCTGGAGCTCCGCATCCAGGAGGAGCAGGCCGACCAGCAGTTCTGGAAGCAGCGGGGCGTGTCCCGCATCCTGGTGGTGGACGGAGATCCGGGGAGCCGGGAGAGCATTCAAACTCTCATGGAGGAGACCGGCGTCCAGCTGAACGCCGCCGCCGACGGCCGGGAGGCCGCGGACTGGCTGCGGGGCGGCGGGGACTGCCAGCTGGTCCTTCTGGACTGGGAGACCTGCGGCCTCCCGGCGGCCAGAGAATTACGGGAGATCCTGCCCGGCGGCGTGCCCATCCTCCTTCTGGCGGAGTTCGGCGCGGGGGACCTGGAGGAGGCCCTGGAGCTGGAGCGCACAGCCGTGCTCACCAAACCCTTCTTTGCCTCCGCGCTCCGGGAGAAGGCGGAGGAGCTGTGGGCGGAGCCCGGCAAGAAGACCGCCCCGGAGGCCGAGGAGGACGGCAGCCTGGAGGGGATCCACTTCCTGGCGGCGGAGGACAACGAGATCAACGCGGAGATCCTGACGGAGCTCTTGGAGATCGAGGGAGCCTCCTGCGAGATTGTGGAGAACGGCCTCCTGGCGGTGGAGCGCTTCCGGCAGTCGGAGGAGGGCGAGTTCGACGCCATTTTGATGGACGTCCAGATGCCGGTGATGAACGGCCACGAGGCCGCCCGGGCCATCCGCGCCCTGGAGCGGGAGGACGCCGGGCGGGTTCCCATCATCGCCATGACGGCCAACGCCTTCGCCGAGGACGAAAAGGCGGCCCTGGACGCGGGGATGGACGCCCATGTGCCCAAGCCCTTGAGCATGGAGCTTTTGAAGAAGGTTATCAGACACTGTATCAGAGGAGAGGAATCGCAATGAAGAAGCTTATGAGGAGAGGAGCCGCCCTGTTCCTGGCGGGACTGGCGGCGCTGTCCCTGACGGCCTGCGGCGGACACGAGCCTCCCACGAACCTGGTTTCCCAGGACAAGGAGGAGGAGCGGGTGGTGAACCTGTTCAGCCCCATGGAGAAGACGGATCCCAACGCGGAGAACGTGGCCCGGACGGCGGCGGACCTGACGGTGGCGATGGCGGAGGAAGCGCTGGGCGTCAGCGTGGCTTACTGGACCTACACGGCGGAGGATTATCAGGACAAAACTTACGACGAGGTCGCCCTGGACCGGGCCCGCAGCAATATGGACGATCTGTACCTCCTCAATCCGGACGTGATTCTGGCGCTGGGAGCGGAGGGAAGGCTGATGGACCTGTCCGGGCTGGACAGCGCCCAAAACCTCCGGGAGATTATCCGCACCGCCAACACGGTGGACGGCAGACTGGTGGCCATCCCCCAGGAGGTGGTGGCCTATGGCCTGTTCGTCAATGTGGACCTGTTCAAGCGGTACGGCCTCTCCCTGCCGGAGACTCCGGAGGAGTTTTTGGAGTGCTGCCGGGTCTTTCAGGAAAACGGGATCGAGACCCCCATCGGCGCCAACCGCTGGTGGCTGGAGACCTTCGTCTTTGCCCTGGCCTACGCGGACCTGTACAACGGCGGGAATACGGAAGCGGAGATCGCGGCCCTCAACAGCGGCGAGGCCAAATACAGCGACTATATGCGTCCGGGCTTTGAGTTCCTTCAGACCCTCATGGACCGGGGCTATATCGACGCGGAAAAGGCCCTGGTCAGCGAGGCCATCGATGGGGAGGGCCCGGATTTTCTGGCGGGGAAAACCCCCATCGTCATGGCCTACTGGGGGGCGGCGAACACGGAAACCGCCTATGGCAAGACGGATTTTGAAATGCAGGTCATCGGCTTCCCAAGCCCTCGGGGACAGATGCCGGTGATGCCCATGACCGGCTGGGCCGTGGGCGCGGAGGCGGAGCATGCCGAGGACGCCATGCGGGTGATGGACGTTATCGTCTCCGACGAGGCGCTTCAGCTTTTCTCGGAGACGAACCGGGTCATCTCCCCCTCTAAAAACGTGAAGGTGGACTGCGTCCCCGCCCTGCGCCCCCTGAACGACCGCATTGAGGAGGGGGTCTACGTCCTGGGCTCCAACGCGGGCATGAGCGTGGAGCAGTGGGGGAACACCTGCTTGATCGTCCGGCAGCTGCTGGGCGGCGCCACCGTGGACGAGTGCATGGCGGCCTTTGACGAGCTCCAGGCCAAGGCCATGGGCTGAGAGCGATAAGGAGACCAGGGGAGCGGGCCAGGAGGCCCGCTTTCTCTTTGCCTGTGACAAACCGGTATGGATTTGCGGAAAAGCCGCAGGGGCCCTCCGTTGACGCGCTCCCGCCCGCTGTGGTATAATAATATGGTTTTTCAGTCGGAGCCGCTTAGCGTAAAAACTGTGGGGGAGGCGTTTGCACTGAAGATCGCGCTTTGTGACGATGAGATCCGGCAGCTTCAACAGGTGGAGGCGCTCCTGGAGGAATACCACAGCGCGCGCCCCGGCGGGGAGTGGGCTGTGTCCTCGTTTTCCTCCGGCATGTCGCTGCTGGAGCACCTGCAGGCCCGGGGCGCCTTTGACGTTTACCTGCTGGATGTGATCATGCCCGGGATCGACGGCATCGAGCTGGGCGTGAGCATCCGGGAGCTGGACCAGGGCGGGCATATCGTCTATCTCACCTCCTCGCCGGACTTCGCGGTGGACTCCTACCGGGCCAGGGCGTCGGACTATCTGCTCAAGCCCGTGGAGGAGGAGCGCCTGTTCCAGGCCCTGGATGAAATCGCCCGCCGCCTGGACCGGGAGCGCCGGGACTTCGTGACCGTCAAGACCCGGGACGGCTTCCTGCGGCTCCCCCTGAGGACCATCGTCTGCGGGGAGCTGGTCCGGCGCTGCGTGCACTACCACCTCTCAGACGGGTCCATGATCGAGGGCATGAGCCTGCGGGGCTCCTTCCAAGACGCGGTGAAGCCCCTGCTGGAGGATTCCCGCTTTGTGCTGTGCGCCGCGTCCTTCTTCGCCAACCTCTCCTTTGTGGAGCGGATCGGCTCCGACGGGCTGCAGCTGGCGGACGGCAGGACGCTCCCCCTGTCCCGGGGGCTCCGGACCGGGGTGACCGGCCGGTGGATGGATCATTACTTGGGGGGAGAGGGATAGGATGCCCAGTCAAAATATCTATGTCCAGCTCTCCATCATCTACTGCATGGTGCACATGCTGGTGCTGTTCTCCCTCTTTTACGAGTACCGGGGCTCCCGGAGGCGGTTCTGGTCCGTGACGGGGCCCGTGATCGGGCTGCTGTCGGCGGTCTTCGTGTACCTGCTGGTGACCCGGGGCGTGACCGTCATGGGGCAGTACGGCCTGGTCCTGGGGGCGGTGCCCACGCTGCTGCTCTTTTTCGCCTTCGCCAAGGACCGGAACGCCAAGTTCGTGTTCATCTTCTGCCTGGCGGACACGGTGAACATTTGGCTCCAGCTCTCCAGCGGGCTCATCGACTACGCCGTGGGCGGCGGCGGGCTGGTGACGCTGTTCCTGCGGGTGTCGGCCTATCCGGTGCTGGAGTATGTGGTGTGGCGGTGGCTGCGCCGCCCCTTCCTGGAGATCGGAAACTCCTTCCGGGGCGGCTGGGCGCTGTTCGCGGCGCTGACCGGGGTCTGCTACGTGCTGTTGGCCCTGGTGAGCATCTACCCCACGGTTATCTACCAGCGCCCCCAGGACATCCCCATGGCGGTCACGCTGCTGGTCCTGGTGGCGCTGACCTACACCACCATTTTCATCGCCCTCCACCAGCAGAACGAGCTGTTCCGCGCCCGGGAGCGCCAGCGCACCTTTGAGATCCAGACCCTCATGATGGAGCAGCGGGTGAGCCAGCTGCGGGACGCGGAGGGCCGCTTCCGGGTGGAGCGCCACGACCTGCGCCACCGGCTGCTGACCATCGCCTCCCTGCTGCAGCAGGGGGACGCCCAGGCGGCGCTGGACTACATCGGGGCCTCCCAGCAGGCCCTGGGGGCCACGGAGGTGGAGCGCTACTGCGCCGACCCCGCCCTGGACGCCGTGCTGAGCAGCTATTTCCGCCAGGCCAGGGAGCTGGACGTCCAGCTGGAGGCCCACATCGACCTGCCCGCCCGGCTCCCCGTGCCCTCGGCGGAGCTGTCCACCGTCTTCGCCAACGCCCTGGAGAACATGATCCACGCCGTGCGGGAGCTGCCGGTGGGGGAGCGGCGCATGATCTGCAAGTGCATCCACACCCCCTGTCTGATGATGGAGTTCTCCAACCCCTGCGGCGGCGATGTGCGTCTTGGCTCCGACGGGCTCCCCGTCCCCCGGGATGCGGGGCACGGCATCGGCACCCGGTCCATTGCCGCCTTCGCGGAGAAGTACCAGGCCATCTGCTCCTTCCAGGTGGAGAACGGCTGGTTCAAGCTGCGCCTGGCGCTGTGAGCCGGAGAGAATAGGCCAAAGGGACCGCCCCGTCCGGGGCGGTCCCTTGCGCGCTCTTCCGTTTTACGCCTGGTAGAAGGCGGCGATATAGTCCTCCACGTCCTTCCGGCTCCCCTGGAAGGGACCGGGGGTCTCCATTTTCAGGGAGACCAGGGCCGTGCAGTACAGCAGGGCCTCCTCGATCCCCGCCCGCTGCCGCTCGGTGATATACCCGGCGAAGGTGGTATCCCCCCGGCCCGTCCGGCCGGAGAGGTTCCGGGCCTTGATGGGGCAGGTGTAGATCCGCTCCCCGTCGTAGGCCAGCACCTCCGTGTTGTGGGTAATCAGGACCTCCTTGGCCCCCCACTGGTGGAGCAGCTTCGCCGCCTCCGCCCGGTCCGTCAGGCCGGTGAGGATCTCCGCCTCGGCGGCGTCGGTCTTCAAATAGTCGATACAGGGCAGATACTCCCGCTTCTCCGCCCAGTCGTGGAAGGCCATGGTCTTGTCCGGCTCCACGTGCCGCAGCAGACACTGGACGTCCACCGCCACCTTGCCGTGCTTCGCCGCCTCGGCAAAGAGGGGCCCGTCGAAGTCCCCGTAGACCAGCCCGGCGAAGTGGTAGATCTTCGCCTCCACGTCCGGCAGCTCCTCAAACCGGAAGGGGTCGCAGACCCCCATGGAGGTGCAGGAGCGCTTCTCCTTGTCGGCGGTGAAGTACTGGTTGCGGATGGAGCAGGTGGCCCTGGAGGGCTTCCAGTACAGGTCCGCGCCGGACCCGGCGAAGCGGGTCTCCACGTCGGCATCGGCGGGGTTCAGCTTGGTGAAGAGGGCCGTCCGGTTTCCGCTCCTCGCCGCCGCGAAGCCGGAGGCCACCACGGCCCCGCCGACCTCCTTCCGCTCGTTGCCCTGATAGTCGATGTTGTGGTCCAGGGACACCGGTAGATCGGAAGAGCGTCGTGTAGGGAAAGAGTGT
>CAJUOD010000028.1:0-8168 GCA_910587875.1 uncultured Oscillibacter sp.
ACGACCTGAAAACGCCCCTGGCCTCCTCCATCAGCTACCTGAACCTGCTGCGGGACGAACCGCGCATTCCGGAGGAACTGCGGGAAAAATACCTGTCGATTTCCCTTTCCAAGGCGGAGCGCTTGGAGGACTTGATCAACGAGTTTTTGGAAATCGCGAAATACAACCTGTCCACCATCACGCTGCAATACCGGGAGATCAACCTGACCCGCCTCCTGGAACAGCTCGTCTATGAGTTTCAGCCAATTTTGGAAGAGAAGGGCCTGACCTGCCGCCTTGCGGCGGCGGCGGATATCATGCTGAACTGTGACGCCGATAAGCTCCAGAGGGTATTTGACAATCTTCTGCGGAACGCCGTTGCCTACAGCTACGACCAAACGGAGATCTCCATTGAGGCGCAAAGCCGCGGGGGTGAGGTTGTATTGCGGTTTTCCAATCACGGCGGGACAATTCCCAAGGAGAAGCTGGAGCGGATCTTTGAGCAGTTTTACCGGCTGGACGCAGGACGCGGCTCTAATGGGGCCGGGCTGGGCCTGGCCATTGCCAAGCAGATCGTCACGCTCCACAAGGGGACGATTGCGGCGGAGAGCGGGGACGGCCTGACGGTCTTTACGGTGACGCTTCCCGCTGTGTAGGAAAATCGTCAGGAAGTCCGCGGAAAAATAGAGAAACCCCGTGCGGGCAAACGGGAAAAAGGCGCTCTTGCTTTTGGTACAATGACCGTACCAAGGCAAGAGCGCCTTTACTTTTACTGAAGGGAAAGGGGTTTTCACATGGAGCTGCTGATCGACCATGTTTCCAAGCAATTCAAGGACAAAACAGCCGTCGACAACATCAGCCTGGAGCTGACGCCTGGGGTCTGGGGCCTGCTGGGGGCCAACGGCGCGGGCAAAACCACCCTCATGCGGATGATTGCCGGGATCATGCGGCCCACCTCAGGCCGAGTGATGTATGACGGCGTCCCCATCCAGACGCTGGGGGAACGGTACCGGGATGTGTTCGGCTACCTGCCTCAGGAGTTCGGCTTTCACCAGGAGTTTACCGTCCGGGACTATCTGGCCTACGTGGCCACCCTGAAGGGGCTCCCGGAGCGGCAGACCCGGCGGAGAATCCGTGATCTGCTGGAACGGGTCTCCCTGCTGGACGTCTCGGGCAAGAAGATCTCCAGGCTCTCCGGCGGCATGAGGCGGCGGGTGGGGATTGCCCAGGCGCTGCTGAATGACCCGGAGGTTTTGATTCTGGACGAGCCCACCGGGGGCCTGGACCCCGGAGAGCGGGTGCGCTTCCGCAATCTGCTGTCGGAATTTGCCCATGACCGGATCGTGCTGATCTCCACCCACATCGTCCCGGATGTGGAGTATATCGCCGCCTGCCACGCGATCATCAAGGGAGGCAGGCTGCTGGCAACCGGGACGACGGAGGAACTCGTCAAGCTGGTGGAGGGCAAGGTGTGGAGCTGCACCATCCCGGCGGAGGCCGTGCCGGAGTATGAGAGCAAGCTCCAAATCATCAGCCTGCGGAATGAGAACGACGGCAGCGTTTCGATCCGTTATCTGGCCGAAAGGCCCTGCGGCGCGCATTCCGCCGCCGCCGCTCCTCGCCTGGAAGACCTGTATCTGTGGCTGTTCCCGGAAAGCAGCGAAAGGAGGTATTGTTAAATGAGGATTTTTCGGTTGGAACTGAAACGGGTCTTGAAGTCAAGGCTCACCTGGATCTTGCTGGCCCTGGCGCTGATCTTCTCCGTCCTGCTGGCCTATTTGCCGACCACCTACTGCTACAGCAGCTATACGGACGAGGCCGGGAATAAGGTCAGCCTGACCGGGCTGGCCTCTATCGCCTACGAAAAAGAACAGCAGGCGGGCGCCTCCGGCGTCGTCACCCCGGAGCGGGTGCGGGAGGCCGTGGAACGCTATCAGGCCTGCCTGACCGCCTACGGCGTTACGGAGTCCTACGATCTGCCGGAGGGCGTCTATGAGAAGGAAATCCTCCCCATCGCTCCCCTGCTCCACGGCGTCAAGGAGGCCTTTGCCGACCCCAAGACCGGCATGGCTCCCGCTATCATGGAAATAGACCCGGAGCAGATCGACGACTACGATTCCGTCTGCGAGGCCCGGATTGCCTCCCTGATGGCCATGGAGCAGCCGGACAGTCCCGCCGCCCAGCGCAGGGTCGTGGAGATGTACAGGCAAGTGGAGAAGCCCTTTGAGGTCTACCCCGGCATGAGCTCCACCATCACGGATTATCAGAATATCATGGGCTTTCTGGTGCTGCTGTTCTGCGTGGTGATTGCCGCCCCGGTGTTCTCCGCCGATTATCAGTCGGGGGCGGACGATATTCTGCGTTGTACCCGGCACGGCAGGGCCAGGCTGGGCGCCGTGAAGGTGCTGGCCGCTCTTTTCATCAGCGGGACGGCGTTTATCTTCTGTGCCGTCGTGTTCATTCTGGCGGCAGACAGCCTGTTTGGCTGGGAGTGTACCAGGACCTCCATTCAAATGCTGTACTCCATTGTGACCTTGGCGGACATGAACATAGGAGAACTGCAGTGCTTTTTCGCCGCCGCCGGACTGCTCTCTGTTCTGGCCTCGGTGAGCTTTACCCTGTTTCTCTCCTCAAAATGCAAGAGCGCGGCGGCCTCTCTCGCCTCGTCGCTGGTGTTCTGCATCGCGCCGGCGGTGATTTCCATGACCGTGCCGGGGGCGCTGTCCGCCTGGCTGTGCAGCATCCTCCCCGCCAGCGGCACCAGCATCCAGGCAAGTGTTCTCTATGCCATTACGGACTTCCAGTTTTTGAGCCTGGGCGGCCTGGCGGTCTGGACGCCTTACGCTATGATGGGGGCCTGTGTTGTGGAGATACCGCTGTTTGCGTTTCTGGCGGTGCGATCTTATTGTAAGCATACTGCGAATTGAAAAAAGATTCATCTTTCAGTTTTCTGCAGTAGGGTGGTTGATTGCCCCGCCGCCGATGCGCCGGGGGAGTGGGTGCCGAGTCAGCAGCTCATCGACGACTCCCGCACGTTTGCACAGTGTTGCCGGAGCTTGGCCGAACAACTGGGCTGACGCCGGGGACTGGGACATCCCTATGGCCTACGATGGCGTACACTTCACGGAGCAGGGCCACAGGGCCTTTGCCGCCGGACTTTTAGAGGCGCTCAGATGAGGTGGAACCATAGAGCGGCAATAGGATAGCCGTCCTCTGCTCAGGTGGACTGTTCCGGCTGTTTGAGAAATACAAAGTGGTTTTCTGCGGACAGCTCCCCGTGAAAACGATAACCCAGTTGGTCGAAGGCCCGGAGACCCTCCGGGTCTTCAATCTTATGTTCCGCCATCCAGCGTACCATCTGTCCCCGTGCTATTTTGCACTGGGTGCCCTTCTCAACGACCTTGCCGCCCTTCCACTCGCCGAAAGTGCAGGTGACAAAGCAGACGCTTTTGGGCAGATGGGGCTCCACCGCCCCGCTGTACTCTTTGGAGGCCAGATTCAGCACAATATCCGTTTCGGCAGCCAGCTGCCAGGCCAGGAGGTCACTCCAGAACTGGTACAGGTTCCGGAAGCCGTCCACCGTCAGCTTAGCCTGCATTTCCAGCCGGTAGGGGGTCACGCCGTCGAAAGGCCGCAGCAGGCCGTAAAAGCCGGAGAGGATGCGCAGGTGTTCCCGGAGGTAGTCCAGGTGAGCCGCCTCCATCACGCCGGGGGCCATGCAGCGGTACTGGATGCCCTCGTAGGCGATGACAGCCGGGGTGAGATTTCGGCGCAGGTCCATGTGCTCCAGCCGCTCCACGTTCAGCTTGGCAATGGCGTCGTTGCACTTCCAGAGGCTTTGCAATTCCTTGGGAGACATGGCTTGCAGAACGGTTTTCAGTCGCTCTGTCCGTTCCAGGAATTGGGGCAGGCTGTCCACGGCAAAGCTGTCTGTGTCCACGATCATTTTCTTGGCTGGGGCAATGATGATGCGCATGATTAGGACCTCCCTGCGCTGACCCGCCCGGTCTGGGGGAACCAGCGCCCGCAGTTCTTGCAGCGCCGAATCCTTTGGCGCGTTGTAAAGATAGTCTCGGGACGCCTGCCGCTGGGGGGCGCGCCCCCGCCGCCGGTCCCTATCTGTCCCGCGCGGCCTTGCTCATGAGCCGAACACCTTCCGCGCGATCTTCACGGACGCCCGGGCGTCCCTGGCGTAGTGATCCGCCCCCATTTTCCAGGCGTACTCCGGCGTGACCACCGCGCCGCCCACGAAGATCACCGGGGGCTTGGGCAGGGTGCGGAGCAGCCGGATGGTCTCCTCCATGGCGGGCAGGGTGGTGGTCATCAGGGCGGAGAGGCCCACCAGGGGAATGTTCTCCCGCTTCACCGCCTCCAGGATGGTCTCCGGCGGCACGTCCCGCCCCAGGTCCAGGGTCTCATAGCCGTAGTTTTCCAGGACGGTCTTGACGATGTTTTTCCCGATGTCGTGGATATCCCCCCGGACCGTGGCCACCGCCAGGCGGCCCTTGCGCACCGGCGCGCCGCCCTTTTCGGCAATGGAGGCCCGGACAGCCTCGAAGACCGCCTGAGCGGCCCCTGCGGCGCTGAGAAGCTGGGGCAGGAAGGCCCGTCCCGCCTCATATTCCGCGCCCACCTTGTCCAGGGCGGGAATCAGGCACTTCTCCACCAGGGACAGCCCGCTCTCCCGCGCCAGGGCTTCCTTTGCCAGGCGGCCCGCGTCGGACTTCAGACCCCGGGCGATGGCGTCCTCCAGGGTGATGGAGGCGGCGGGGGCCGTTTGCGCGGGAGTCCCGGCGGCAAAGCGCTCCACATAGGTCCGGCACTCCCGGTCCTCCCCGGAGAGCGCCCGGACCGCCGCCACGGTGTCCATGACCTCTTTCTGATTGGGGTTGATAATGGGCAGGGTCAGCCCGGCCCCCAGGGCCTGGGCCAGGAACGTCCGGGTGAGCAGGGGGCGGTTCGGCAGGCCGAAGGAGATGTTGGACACCCCCAGCAGCGTCTGGAGCCCCAGCTCCTCCCGGACCTTCCGGACGGCCTTCAGCGTCTCCAACGCCTGGCCCTGCTGGGCGGAGACCGTCAGGGCCAGGCAGTCAATCCACACGTCCTCCTTCGGGATGCCGTGGGCCAGGGCGGCGTCTAAAATCCGCCGGGCAATGGCCACCCGGCCCTCCGCCGTCCGGGGGACGCCATCCTTGTCCAGGGTCAGGCCCACCACGCTGGCCCCGTATTTTTTCACAATGGGCAGAATCCGCTCCAGCGACTGGGGATCGCCATTGACGGAGTTCACCGCCGCCTTGCCGTTATAGACCCGGAGCCCCGCCTCCAGGGCCTCCGGGCTGGAGGAGTCCAGCTGCAGGGGCAGGGAGACGGCGCTTTGGATCTTCTTCACCACCCGGGGCAGCATGGAAACCTCGTCCACACCGGGGAAGCCCACGTTCACATTCAGGATGTCCGCCCCGGCGTCCTCCTGCTGGACAGCCAGGTCCAGAATGTAGTCCAGGTCTCCCTCCAGCAGGGCCTGCTGGAAGCGCTTTTTCCCGGTGGGGTTCACCCGTTCGCCGACGACACGCACGCCCTCCAGAAGGCAGGGGACCGTGGCGGAGCAGACGAAGCTCCCCCCGTCGTACTGCCGGGGGGCGGGCTTTTTCCCCTCCAGCGCCCGGCGCAGCCGCCGGATGTACTCCGGAGAGGTGCCGCAGCAGCCGCCGAAGAGGGTGACCCCCGCCTCCAGGCAGGGGACCAGCGCGTTTGCAAAGTCCTCCGGCCCCATGTCGTACCGGCCTGTGGCCGGGTCGGGGAGTCCGGCGTTGGGCTTGGCAATGACGGGCAGGCGGGTGTTCCGGGCCAGCTCCGCCAGCAGGGGGGCCAGCCGGTCCGGCCCCAGGGAGCAGTTCAGGCCAATGGCGTCGGCCCCCAGGCCCTCCAGGGTCCGGGCCATGGAGGCCACGGTGCAGCCGGTGAAGGTCCGGCCGTTTTCGTCGAAGGACATGGTGACAAACACCGGCAGGTTCGTGGCCTCCTTCACCGCCAGGAGGGCGGCCTTGGTTTCGTAGAGATCGGTCATGGTCTCGATGACCGCCAGGTCCGCCCCGGCTCCGGCCTCCGCCATCTCCCGGAAGAGGCCGTAGGCACGCTCAAAGGAGAGGGTGCCCATGGGCTCCAGCAGCTCCCCCAGGGGGCCGATGTCCAGGGCAGCCAGGGCGTCCTTCCCGGCGGCCCGCTTGGCCAGGTCCACCGCCGCGGAGACGATCTCCCTCACGCTGCGGCCGGTGGGGGCCAGCTTCAGGGCGTTGGCGCCGAAGGTGTTGGCGTAGATGATCTCGCTTCCGGCTTCAATGTAGTTCCGGTAAACGGAAAGCAGCAGCTCCGGGTCCGTCAAATTCAAAAGTTCCGGCTGTCCGCCGGGGGGCAGGCCCTTCTGCTGAAGGACAGTGCCCATGGCGCCGTCCAGCAGGACGACGCGGTTTTTTAAAGCATCAGGGAGCACAGGTTTTCCCTCCTTTGCGCAGCGCGCAGTCCGCCGCCATGGAACAGAAGGCGCAGCCTCGAATGCGGGCGGCCTGGGGCCTGTCCGAGAGGCCGATGACGGCGGAAACGGTTTTTGTGGGAATCATCAGAAAGCTCTCGGTGACCTGGATTCCCAGCCGCCGCCGGCCGTCCAGGGCGGCGCACAGAGGGGGCTGGAGGCTCAGGGGCAGATCCCCGTAGCCGGGGCTGAACCGGTCGGTGAGGTGCCGGTCCGGAAACCGGGCGGCCAGCTCCCGCTCCGCCTCGTCGCATCCGGCCTCCACCCAGGCGCTGCCGCAGGCGTCCAGCAGGACGGCCCGGGCCATGTCCCGGGCCTGCCGGGCCCGGAGGAGCGTCTCAAACTCCGCCCCCAGCGTGCACAGAAGCAGGGCCGCCTGATCGCAGTCCTCCAGCATCCGCCGGGCGGTCTCCCCGGGGAGGGTGATGCCGCTGCCCGCCAGCGCCTCGCCCTCCGGGGCGTGGGAGATGGGGAACACCCGGTAGACGAACCGGGGCCGGACAATCCGGGCCAGCTCGTCCGCCACGGCGGCGATTTCCCGGCGCAGCGCCTCCGGCGGTTGGTCCCCCGCTCCCAGATAGCGCAGGGCCTCCCCAATGTCCAGTTCCACAGCGGTCACCTCCCATTCTTTGTGATGATACCACAGGGCCTGGGAAAATGCAAACAATCCTGAGGAGATTCTAAACGGGGGGAATAGTGGGACATGAGTAGGCGGGAAAATGTATGAGGGGCTGATACCGTGCGTGGTATCGGCCCCTCGCTGTATTTTATTGTGCGGTTCAGGACAGGGAAGCCGACACGCCGCGCTTGATCTGCAGCAACAGAAGCACCAGGCTGACGCCCAGCAGAATGTGCCCGATCCCAGCCATGCCCGAGATCGCGGCGTCCGCACCCCTGGAGAGATTGGTCCCCATGACCTGAGTCACCCCGCGCACCACCAGCATGACGGCGGTCAGGTTCAGTCCGATATGGTAGACCGCCAGCACCCGCCCGGTCTTTTCTCCGGTGAAGGATAGATTCTTTTCCAACACCAGCAGCAATAGGAAAAACACCAGCCCTAACAGGAAGTAATGGGTATGTACGACGGAGAGGGTGGTCTGGGCGGTGAAGCCGCTGAACTTGGTGAACTTCCGGTAAAACACGCCGCCGGCCATGGCCAGGACGGCGTACAGCAGAGCTGAATTTACATAGCGTTTCATAAGCGGTTCCTCCTTATTTGCATTCCTGTTTCATGGCAAAATATCCAATAAGCACCGTCCACACATAGGCGCGGGTCTTGGGAATCATCAGCATTCCGATCATGGGCACGGCGTCCGCCCACAGTACCACCGGGATATAGAAGCCAAAGCTCAGCACGATGGTCAGCCATATCCAACGGAATGCCCGGTCCTTGTGCTCCCTTGCACTGCGACAGAACAGCACGATTACAAGCAGGCCCATGGTTATATTGGGCGGCATTGCCGATCTCTCCGCCGCAGGTCATGACGAACCACGCCTGCCTGGCCTCGGGGAACTCCGTCCGGCGCAGCCAGTCCTCTACAAGGCGGGGGATACGCCAGGCGTAGGTGGGCGTGACGATTACCAGGCGGTCATCCGTCTTGACTGGTGAAGCGTCCCCTGCTTTGATACGGTCGTTCATGCTGAGAAGCTGGTCTCCTAGGGT
>CAJUOD010000028.1:8178-28045 GCA_910587875.1 uncultured Oscillibacter sp.
GGTCTCCTGGGGTGGCCACAATGCGCTGTGCGGCATACCGGCTGTTGCCGGTTCCGCTGAAATAGAGCACCATGTTTGTGCCCCCTTATTGTAATCGTGCGACAAAGTCTGCGGCGGCCTTCGCTCTGAATATCATGCTGGATGAGTTTCACCGAGACGTCGCGGTCTTGGATACTGTTTTTGCGCCGCCTGTGCAAGAGAGCGGGGAACATGCGGATCTCGGTACATGTTCAATGCCTATCAAGAAATTGCGTTTCTCTTTTTTGAAAGGCCTTCTCTTCCGCAAGAGAAATAGCGAAATGGAATACCATGCCAAAGCCAAACATCAAAATGATGGTATCCATGCTAAAAGCAATGGATCGGGTCAGGTACAATCCATAAAAGACGCCGTAATAAACCAGATTGACCAGAAGAGAATTGATCATGTTATAGGCTGTTTTCCCTAACCCGATAAAAATATTGTCAATGATGGAAGATCCCGCATAAGCGATATAAAAGGGGACCAGCTTTATGGTTATGGCAAAGATATCCTCTGCATTGGACAGGTTTTCGGCAAAGCGGTAAAACGGTTTCCAGAGGGGAATGGAGAGCGCCCAGAAAACCGCGCAGGCGCACGAGACAAAATAGTAAGGGAACCGCTTCAGCTCCGCGCATCCGTTTTTGCAGTCAGAGCGGATCACTTCCGCAAGGGCCGTGATTGGAATCAGCAGCCAGCCCCAGATAAAATTGTTGGCAAGCCAGTAGCTTCCCTGTTCCTCCACCAGATTGACCATTTTGCAGATCATAACCGCGTAGATCAGATTATCCAAAAATTGCTGAAAGCCTGAAAAAGCGCCGGTTCTGCACCACGCCTTGAGGATGGCGAAGTTAGTGGTTTTAAACCAGCAGATTCGGATGTACTTTTGCGCGTACAGCAGCACAAGACCGATCACCGCAAGCGCTGTGTTTACGAGAATATTAGAAGCCGCCGCTCCGTAAACGCCCCAATAAGGGATCAGGAAAAAGTCCGCGATCAAAGACAGAACTGTTCTGACAGCCAGAAAAATGTAGACGTTTTTGTGCTTTTCAGTGACGACAAACACCACCTGGATAAAACTTACTACAATCCCGATCATGAAAGCGGCGGTCTCCAGATTGAGGTACCGGCTGACGACGGAAAGCTCCAATCCGTCCGCGTTCATGGCCCTTATGAGTATTTTCCCATGGAGAAAAACGCCCGCAGAGAAAATGGCGTACAAGACAAACACTAGGAGCCCTGTTTGAAAGACGGCATCCGCGAACCAGCCCGGCTGGTTTTTGAAGATCTTGTTCAATACGGAATAGAGCGGAACAATCAAAAAGGCTTGCAGTGTCTCATTGATCAGATCAAACCACTCCATCTGACCGATAATATTGAACACCTCGTCTTGATTGCCCACGGATATTAGAAAGGTCCTGACGGTTTGATAAACGGCAGGAATGAGTGCAAGAGAGCACAAGGCGATCCACAATTGCCAGTGAAAGTTCTTGAGCTGTAGTAGTTTTTCACTCATAAAAAACAATCCTGATGATATTTGTGAATTCGTTTAGGATTTTTTAAATACTCTTTTTATTGAGAAAGAAGGAAAGGCATATCAGTAAGACAAATAGTATCTAAAACACGGCAGAAAGTCTTGATTTTTGTTGTAGTGAATAATCAAAGGCCCTCTGAAATCGTTGGCTTCAGAGGGCCTTTGGTCCGAGATGGGAGACTCGAACTCCCGGCCTGATGGTCCCAAACCACCCGCGCTACCAACTGCGCTAATCCCGGATATTCAGTTTTCCGGCACCGGGAGAACTGCTTCCACGCCGTCTGAGGGGCACTCTGGAGCTCGTTGTGCCATGTACCATTTTACTAATTTGCCCGCCAAAGTCAAGGCAAAAAATTCAAACTGATAAAATTTTTGCTCTGGGGGTAGAAGAACCGGAATTTATGTTATAATGGTCCCGGAGACACCTGCTCCAAATCTTCTGATAAAGAAGGGAAGCCCTATGTGGATCCTGTTTGCGTTCGGTTCCGCGCTCTTCGCGGGGCTCACGGCCATCCTGGCCAAGTGCGGCGTCCGCCGGACGGACTCCACCGTGGCCACGGCCATCCGCACCATTGTGGTACTGGCCTTCTCCTGGCTGATGGTGTTCCTCACCGGGGCCCAGTCCGGCCTGGGGGACGCAGGGGGGAAGACGCTGCTGTTCCTGGTCCTGTCCGGCCTGGCTACCGGGGCCTCCTGGCTGTGCTACTTCAAGGCTCTGCAGCTGGGGGACGTCAACAAGGTGACCCCCGTGGACAAGAGCAGCACGGTGCTGACCGTTCTCCTGGCCTTCGTCCTGCTGCGGGAGCCCGTGGGCGTTTACAAGGCCCTGGGCGTCCTCTGCGTGGGGGCGGGGACCTGGCTGATGATCGAGAAAAAGGCGGCCCGGGAGACGGGGGAGGAGAGCGGCCTCTGGCTGCCCTGGGCCCTGGGATCCGCTGTGTTTGCCAGCCTGACGGCCATCCTGGGCAAGGTGGGCATCAGCGGCGTGGATTCCAACCTGGGCACGGCCATCCGCACCGGCGTAGTGCTGGTCATGGCCTGGGCCATGGTCTTCGTCACCGGGAAGGGAGACGCCCTCAAGGCAGTGCCCCGGGGGGAGCTGGGCTTCATCTGCCTGTCGGGGCTGGCTACCGGGGCCTCCTGGCTGTGCTATTACCGGGCCCTTCAGGACGGGCCCGCCAGCGTGGTGGTGCCCATCGACAAGCTGAGCATCCTGGTGACGGTGGCCTTCTCCGGCCTGGTGTTCCACGAGAGGCTGAGCCGCCGGGCGGCCCTGGGCCTGGCCCTGCTCACCGGGGGGACGCTGATTATGATCCGGGGCTGAGTGGAAAAGAGAAAGAGCGGGACGCGCCTGGCGGCGCGTCCCGCTTTCCTCTCTGCTTCCCTTACAGCGTCAGGGAGGGGGCGCTGTAGACGCGTCCCGCCAGCTCGCTGTTCAGCATGTACAGGCTCTTGGGGTCGGAGCCGAAGAGCTCCATCTTGGAGATCAGGTCGTTGGCGTTGTCCTCTTCCTCGCCCTGCTCCTTGACGAACCAGTCCAGGAACTGCATGGTGCGGAAGTCCTTTTCCTCATAGGCGGCGGCGTAGATCGTGTTGATGAGGCCGGTGACATAGAGCTCGTGCTCCAGTCCCGCCTTCAGGACGGTCATGTCGCTGTCCAGCACCTTGTCCGGCTGGGCAATGGCCCCCAGGGTGACCTTGGCGTTGTTGTTGTGGAGGTACTGGTAGAACAGCATGGCGTGGTCCCGCTCCTCCTGGGCCTGAATCTTGTACCAGTTGGCGAAGCCGTCCAGGCCCCGGGCCTCGAAGTAGTTGGAGAAGTCCAGATACAGGTAGGCGGAGTAGAACTCCTTGTTGACCTGCTCGTTGAGCAGGGCGGCAACTTTTTCACTCAGCATGATAGTGCTCCCTTCTAGTTTTGTGAACAAGCTGATTGTACACCCTCCCGGGGGAAAAGTCCACTGTAAAAGCTCCAAAAAAAGGGGACTTTTTGGACGGAGGCGGGCAGGGCCCGTCACGGCCCCCAGAAGATCAGGGCGTAGGTCCGCAGGTCCACAGCCCGGATGAGCCGGCCCAGGACGGGGATCGCCTCCAGGACGTCCACCAGCGCCGGGACACAGTTCAGCACGATCAGGCACGCCAGCGCGGCCAGGATAGCCAGGGCGGCCCAGTTGAGGCGGCGCGGCTCTCTGGATTCCGTCTGGTCCTCCGGCGGCATCAGCGCCGTCCGGAACAGGAAGCGGCCCTGCTCCCACTGGCAGCGGAAGAGGCCGCCGTACTTCTCGGCCACCCGCTTCACGCTCTGGAGCCCCAGGCCGTGGCCCTCCTGCCGGGGGCCCTCCGGCAGCCCGTCGGGCCCGAAGGTCACCGGCTGGGCGCAGGGATTTTCCACGGAGATCAGCAGCCGCCGGTTCTCCGTCAGCTCCACCCGCAGGTCAATGCGCCGCTGCTCCTGGGGCAGCTCTTGGCAGGCGTGGATGGCGTTCTCCAGGGCGTTGGCCAGGATGACGCAGAGGTCCGTCTCCTCGAAGGGCAGCGTTTCCGGCACCCGGAGGCGGGTCTCCACGGCGCAGCCGGCGTTGGCGGCCTGGACGATATAGGCCGTCAGGACCGCGTTGACGGCGGGATTGGCGCAGCGGGCCGGTACGGCCAGCTCCTCCAGCCCGCCCCGGAGAGAATGAATGTATTGCAGCGCGCCGGAGCCGTCTCCCTGCTGGAGCATGCCCTCCATGGCCGCCAGGTGATGGCGCATGTCGTGGCGGTAGATGCGCCCCACCTCCATCTTCTGGCAGAGGGCGTCGTAGTCCTGCCGCTGGATCTCGATGAGGTGGACATTCTCGTAGATCTGCATCTGCCGCCAGAGGGAGTGAAGGATGGCGATATAGGTCATGGGCATCAGCAGCAGCACCAGGCACAGCCGCAGCAGTTCCTTCAGGCCGGTCAGAGGCGCGTCTACGGGAAGAGCCACCAAAATGATCAGCATATAGTAGAGCAGCCCGATCAGGGAGAACTGCCACCAGCCCTGATTCAGCTTCCGCTGGAGCTCCTGGTATGGGCGGCGCAGGCGGTTCCAGATGAACCACTCCGCCAGGGGGAAGAGGAGCAGGCGGCTGATGAACATTACCACGTATCCGCCGCCCGCCAGCCGGTCCAGCAGAGCCGTCACCTGGATCAGCCAGATACACATGGTATCCGACAGGCAGAAGAGGAAGAAGAACCGTCCGTTGCGGTACTTGGAAAGCCAGAAAAACAGGGCCATGCTGGGCAGGGAACAGGTAAAGAAGCTGAGGTCGATGGGATTCAGCTTCAGGACCGCCGCCGCCGTGAAGGTGATGACGCTCATGACTGCCGCGCCGAAGAAGCAGAGGGCGGCCGTAGCCTTCCAGGGACGGCGGGACTCGAACAGCAGAAGGAACACCACCAGGACGTGGATCAGCGCCCAGATCTGGGAGATATCCCGCAGAGCCGTCACAGCGCGTCACCTCCCGGGGCGTCCAGCCAGAAATCGCTCCACCGCCGCTTCGCCTGTCCGGCCAGCCCCCGGGCCAGGGGGACCCGGGCCCCGCCGTCCATGCGGAGAAAGCCCTTCTCCACGGCGGTGACGTAGAAGAGGTTCACCGCGAAGCTGGCCCCGCAGAGGAAGAACCGCTGGTCCGCCAGCAGGGGGGCCGCCTCCTCCTGGAAGGGACTCCGCACCGTCAGGCTGTCCAGGCTGGACCCGTCCGCCAGATGGTAGCGCACCGTCCGGCCCGACAGCTCGGCGTAGACGATCTCGTCCAGCCGGACCCGCTCCAGACCGTCCTTCGTGCGGACGGCGACGCAGGCGGCCTTCCGCTTCTCCAGCGCCGCCGCGGCCAGGTCCAGCACCCGGAAGAGCTCCGCCGGCTCCACCGGCTTCATAAGGTAGTAAAAGGCCCGGGCGGCGTAGGAATCCACGGCGTATTCCGGAGAGACGGTCAGATAGACGATGGTCCCGCCGCTGTACAGCTCCCGCAGGCGGACTCCCAGGTCGATGCCGCTGAGGCCGGGCATTACGATGTCCAGCACGTAGAGATCGAAGCCGCCGCACTCCTCCGCCGCGGCCAGCAGGTCCAGGCCGGAGGAAAAAATTGACATTTTTAACACAAAAGAGGGCCTGGAGGCCGCATACTCCCTCAAGAGGTTTCCAATCGCTTCCCGCTGCTCCGCCTCGTCGTCGCACAGCGCCAGCTTGATCATCGACGCGCCTCCTTTTCCCTGTGCAAATTCTGCGCAAAATCAAACCGAATTTACGCAAAGTATCAAATTCGCAGTTTTTCTTGCTACAATAACCATAGCACGCTTTCCGGGATTTTGTCAAGCCGTTTCGGAATGGCACTGGAAAAACGGGCCGCGCGGGGCTGTGATCCGGCGCGGCCTCATCCACTGTCCGGAAGGCGTGCCCCCTTCCGCAACCGCTGAAGAAAGGCAGGCCGCCGATGGAAGCAAGGGCCCATTATTTGGAAAAGATGGCAAAGGGCCGGTCCCTCCGCAAGCCCATGACCGGAAGCAACGTCTGGCCGGGGCAGCGCTGCCCCGCCTTCACCGTGCGGACGGTGGGCCTGGTCTGCGGCAGCGGCTGCTGGTTCTGCCGGTACGCCAACTTCCACCTCCGGGAGCAGGTCTCCCTGGACGTGGGGATCTGCTGCTGGCCGGAGGTTCAGTCCGATTGAGGGTCACTCGCTGAGCTTCAGCCGCCGGAGGTTCTCCTTCAGCGTGCGGATGGTCTCCAGAATGACCTTCAGCTCCAGGTGGGAGCAGTCCGACAGGATGTGGGCCGCCTCCGTCTCGAAGACGGACCGGGAGGCGGGCAGGCTGTCGCAGAGGAGCTGGTCCACCGTCACCTCCAGGGCGTTGGCGACGCCCACCAGGGTGGGAAGGCTGAGCTTCGTGGCGCCCCGCTCAATGTGGGAGATGTTGGACGGCTCCTGGCCGGACAGCTCCGCCAGCGCCTGCTGGGTGAGCCCCCGCTCCTTCCGCAGGCGGCGGATGCGCACGCCGATGGCCTGATAATCGAGCTCCATAAGCGCCCCTCCTCACAAAACAGCTTCCAAAAAATATCTTTATCTTTCTAATTTTTCCAACAAAGTGATTGTATATCCGATTCGGATATGTTAAAATGCTTTTAGTATCCGAATCGGATACATACTCAAGTTTTCGCCGTGAGGCGCGTATATTGAGGTGCAGACATGGCCCAACGCATTCAAAACAAAGGAAACCGCGGCTTCTCCCTGGTGGAGACGCTGGCAGTGGCGGCGATTCTGGTGATCCTACTGAGCCTGTCCGCCGTGGCGGCGGCTTACTACCGGGACTATCTCAAGATTACCGAGCTGGACAACGCCGCCCGGGACATTTACATGGCCGCCGAGAACCGGGCCGTGCTGCTGGGCAGCAACGGACAGCTGGAGGGGCTGATTTCCGCCTCCACCCTGGCGGAGGGCGGCAAGGAGGACTCCGGCTGGATCACGAAGGACAGCGCCGCGGCGAAGGAGCTGCTGACTGCCGGGGCCATTGACCCCACCCTGCTGGACGGAGACTTCCGCATCATCTACGACCCGGACAGCTTTGCCGTTACGGACGTGTTTTATGCGGAGGACACCATTACCTTGACCCGGGACGCGGCCATGGCCATTGCCGGGGATCGGGACAAGCGGATGCGTCCCGACGAGGGCCCCATGCTGGGCTACTACGGCGGCGAGCAGACGGCCCGGGAAGCCTATACCCCGCTGCCCGCGCCGGAGGTCATGGTCGTCATTCACAACGGGGAGCGCCTCACCGTGGACGTGACCTTCTCGGTGCCGGATGCGGCGCAGTCCTCGGTGGCCGACGACTGGATGTTTCAATCAAAGCAGAGCGTGAAGCTGATATACGGCGGCAAAGAGCGCCCGCTGATGAGCCTGGAGCCCGGCGGAGCGCCGGTCAGCCTGCGCACATACAGCCGTAAGATTGCTGATAAATCCTATATTACATACACCTGGATTCTGGACGCGCTGGACGCCACCGCGGAGGAGCGCCATTTCTGGCAGCTCTTTGAGGAGGAGGACAGGACCATGGGCTTCGGCGGGGACTTCACCGTCACCGCCGAGATTGAGCTGTCCGCCCCCGGACACCGGTCTACCTCCGCCTCCGGCTCCGACACGAACAACAGCCTCTTCGCGGAGCGAAGCGGCGGGTCCGCCGCGCGTCTGGAGAACGTACGCCACCTCCAGAACCTGGACAAGGACACCTCCCTCGTCGCGGGGAAGACCACCGCCATACAGCTGAACGACATCGCGTGCCACCTCAAGGATTTGAGTTCCAGTTCCGTGAACGCTTACATTCCCTATGAGTTTGCGCCCATTGAGAACGAGGAGCTTGCCTCCTACGACGCCGGGTGGACCGGCAGCCGGCGGAACGAGATCACGGAGCTCCAGGTGACGGCGAACAGCGTCAAGGTCGAGAATCCCGAGGAACCCGATAAAAAAGTCAAGCCCGGCGCGGGCCTCTTCGCCAAGACCGGGGAGGGGATGACCTTCACCGGCGTGCGTCTCATCGGGGCCGACGTGGTCGCCGGGGACGCCCCCGCCGCCGGAGTGCTGGTGGGCGCCGCCGGGAGCGGCAGCACCTTCCGGGACATCCGTGTGGTCAATTCCACCGCTGTTTGCGCCGATGAAGCTGGGAACGCGACAGGCCCCGCCGGGGGCATTGCCGGAACCGTCGCGGGCGCGGCGGGCGAGGTAAACCGGTTTGTGGACTGCCAGGTCTACTGGGATCCTGAGGAGGGCCAGACCTACCAGAGCCTTCTGGGCAGCGACCAGAAGGGGAACCCCTATAAATACGGCGAGATCCTCCACGGGACCGCCGCGGGCGGCCTGGCGGGCCGGCTGTCCGGCGAGGGAAAGACCATCGTCACAAAGAGCCTGGCGGCTTCTCTGGTCAGCGGCGATAACGCCGGGGGCCTGTTCGGCGATGCGGAGCAGGACGTGGAGATCGCCGTCTCCTACGCGGACTGCTATCTCCAGGGAACGAACACCGCCGCCGGGCTTATCGGGACCGGCGCGCCCTCGTCCCTCATCTTCAAGAATGTCTATACCGCCGGATTCATCGACCTGACGGAGACCACCGCTCAGGCCGGGGGCATCCTCAGCGCTGCCGCGGGAGCGGGAAGCTCTGTGAGCTGCGAGAATGTCTATGCCGCCATGAGCTACCTGAATCAGGGCGACAAGCCGGAGGATATCATCACCCGCGGGCTGGAGGCTGCCGGGTGCTACTACCTGAGCGTGGACCCGGCGGACGCCGAGTCTAAATGGAAGGACAAGGGGCAGGGCCCCGTGTCCTATGACGACCTGTCCGACCCCGATTCCGGCTTTGCCGCGATGCTGAACGACGCGGCCGATGTGAAGGACCAAGCGTTTGAATGGAAGGCCTACCGGAGCGACTCGGACGGGATTGACAAAAACACCTACGCCTACAACCTCCAGAAGAGCCAGACCCTGACGAAGTACAGCTTCCCCGGCCTGAGGGACCTGCCCCACTACGGGGACTGGCGGGCCTACTTCAAGGAGCCCAGCCTGGTCTACTTTGAGGAGTATAACGAGATCGACCCGGTCACCAAGGACAAGGCCCGGGGCTTCTCCGGCGGCAACGCCAGGACTCTGAAGGTGGGCGAGCTGAAGGAAGGGGACGACAGCAGCTTCCCCGCCGTCAAGACGGACGGCTACGCCGTGGCCCTGCTGCAGGACGACCTGAAAGAGGATATCTTAACGGTCACCTATACCTACCTCGGGAAAGACGGAAACAAGGAGACGACGGATCCTCCGATTATTTACTCCAAATCCGGAAAGACCGGCATCAAGCTGCTCCCGGCGTCCTGGGAGCGGAAGGAGGGCACCGGCACGAAGATTGACCAATACTGGCTGGCCCCCCTGCCCGACAAGCTGGTGGTGGGGACCCCCGCCGGAGAGGGCGAAGAGGCGGAGTACCGCTCTCAAACCACCAGCCGCGACTTCTATCAGTACCTCCGTTTTGTGACCAACGTCACGCTGGAGGAGGCCAAAGGCCCCGCCGCCGGAGAGTATTTCTACAACCCCCATTTCGCCGAGACGGTAAAGCCCTATGTCCCGGCGGACAACGGCGCGCCCTTCATCGACTGGGCGGGCGCCTGGACGGAGGAATACAAGGACGGACACCCCCCCTACGCCCCCGGCAAGGCGGCGGAGGCCGTCCGCAAATACATCGCCGAGGCGCTGACTCCCGGAAGGGAGCCGGTGAGCGTCCGCACGCCCCGGCACTTCTACCATCTGAGCCAGTACGAGGAGTATTACAACAACGACCGCCTCACCTTCCTGCAGGAGCTTCCGCTGGACGGGTACGAGAGCAAAGGCGGGGAAGATAAGTACTATCATTACAAGTTCTACGGCACCCCCGGAGGAGGGGGGAAGCTGCTGCGCCATGACGACCGGGGCTTCCAGCTTCAAACCCCCATCGGCACCCAGGACAAACCCTTCCTGGGCACCTATGACGGGGACTGCCTGCCCATCCGGCGGCTGGCCTTCGAGATTCCCGAAAAGGACAAGAACCGGGTCTGCGCGGGCCTCTTCGGCAGCTCCAACGGAACGCTGAAAAACATCGTTTACAGCCTGGACCCCAGGGACCCCAAAAACCCGGACGATACGACGGAGAGCGTGCCCCGGTCCATCCTCTTCCACAGCAGCGAGCTGGAAACCCATCTGGGCGCCCTGGTGGGCCTCAACGCACAGCTGGGAAAGATCCAGAACTGCGCCGTGGAGGGCGTCAACCTCACCACCCAGATTTTCAGCCGCAGGCTCTACGTCGGCGGCCTGTGCGGGTCGAACCAGGGCGTGGTCCAGAACTGCGCCGCCGAGTCCGCCCGGCTGCACGTGGAGGCCTCCAACTACGGCAGCGCCTATGTGGGCGGGCTGACGGGCCAGAACTCCGGCCGGATCGAGACCTCCTACGCCGTGGGGCGGCTGGAGGCCGACGCGGCCCAGGACAACGCCCCCGCCCTCCTGGCGGGCTTCGCGGGCCTGAACTCCGGCAGTATTTCCAACTCCTACGCCGCCATGGCCCTGAAGACCAACGGCGCCAAGGCCAAGGCCTGGGGCTTCTGCGGCCAGTCCAGCGGCGGGACGCAGCGGGAGACCTATTTCCTCAACGAGGGCAACTTCACCTACCGGGGCGAGTCCTTCCTGGCGGACTACACCGAGGGCGAGGGCGGCGGAGCCTACCCCATCAACTATGCCGTATTGACGGCGGACGAGGTCCCCGTGCCCAACATGAGCAAAAAGGAGGTCCGGGCGGACCAGAAGAAGGAGGACGTGTTCCCCTATCCCACCGGCGTAAAGATGAACGGAGCCGCCGAGCACTACGGCGACTGGCCCCGTCCCCTGGAGCTGGGCAGCATGGGCGTGTATTACTGGGAGGAGCTCCAGGTCCCCGGAAAGAAGCCCTCCTACCACGTCAGCCTCCTGGCCATGGACCCGGGGGAGAAGCAGAGCGATCCCAAGACCGTCTCCAAAATCTCCACCCTTTCCACCGCCCACGACGAAAGCGGCGAGGTCACCCGCTATGGCTACGGCATTTACAACCGGAAGGGAAATGCGATCTTCCTGCCGGAGTCGGATAAGGTGGATACGGCAAAGATCCCGTATTATCCGCTCCTGTACTCCCAGAATGGGGAGGCGGGAAGTCCCTTTGACAAGGCCATGTACGAGTCGTTGGAGTACCCGGAGACGGGGGATAAGAATGCGGCCGACAAAAAGGTGGACGAAGCGCTGGCCAGGCTCATGGCCTATGAGCTGGACGAGAAGGGGAACGCGGAGTTTGAGTTCCACTCCTTCCACACCTACGGCCAGAACAAGGACGCGGACGGGACCTCCGGCGGGCTGTACCCCAACAGCGTATCCAGCCGGCCCAACGGCACCCTGACGCTGTCCCAGGGCGGCAAGTACCCGGACGGCACGGACTACGAGACCGTGACGGTCACCTTCCTCCTGAACCCCCTGTTTGCCGACGCCCTGGCGGTGGAGCTGCCGAGGGGCTGGACAGCGGCGGAGAAGCAGGACGTCCCGACCTTCACCAGCAGAAGTGAAACGATTACCGGCGGCACCTGGTGGAATCCGACTACGACGACGGTGTGGACCTTCTCCGGCAAGATCCCCGGCGGCAGCGAGACCTGTTCCTACGGCGTCCGCTCCATCGATCAGCTGCAGTTCATCAACTGGAACAGCCAATACCGGAATACCAACACGGTGCTGACAAGGAGAGAAGATATAAGTGGAGCCGCCGAGGACGCGATCGGCAATTTCCCCTTCCTGTCCGGATTTGACAATACCGGCCTCAAAAGCCAGACCGGGAACTATTTCTGGCTGCAGAGCTACGATATCCTTGGCAAAAAGGACGGCGGGATTTACAGAACCTATACGCCCATCGCCGAATACTACGACAAAACCAAGGTCGAGCAGGGAAACCTGTACGGCTGGTTCGGCGGGACCTATGACGGCGGGAGCTACAAAATCGAAAACGTCAATATCGAGGGACAGGTGTCCTCCTGCGCGGGACTTTTCGGCGTGGTATACAACGCCCGGCTGAAAAACATCGTCCTTTACTCCTCCGACGGCGAGGGTACCATCAAAACCAAAGTGGGCGGAACACTGGAGGAGGACAAAGACGAGAACGGCGCTCCCATCCGAAGGAGCTCATCCCAAAGCCTCTGGTTCTCCATGGGGGCGCTGGCCGGCGTCGCGGGCACCACCGAGGGAGACGACACCCCCGTCATTGAAAACTGCACTGTGGCCGGATACACCATCGACGCCGAGGTCTACACACTCAGCGGCAGCGGCTGGGGCGGCAACAATATCGGCGGCCTGGTGGGGTCCTGCGACCTGAGCCTGACCGGCTGTTCCGCCGTGACGACCATCAAGGTCCACGACGCCATAGAAAACGACAACATGCGGATCGGCGGGCTGACGGGCATCTGCCAGGGCAAGGTCCGGAACTGTTACGCCGGAGGCAGTATCTCAGTCTGGAACGTGGGCGTCAAGGGGAAGGATCATAAAATTCCAAAGGGAATCTACATCGGCGGACTGGTGGGCGGCAGCTTCATGAAGTCCCTGGCGGTCAATGGAGATGGAAACATTACCATCGGCGCGAAAGGCAACGGAGAAAACAGCAATGAAGAGGAAACAAGCAACGAGCTGCGCCACTGCTACAGCTATGTGACATTGCCCCCAATTACCGGCGAGGATGCACAGAAACATATTAAAGGCCTGTATGTCATTGGCGGCACGGGAGATATCTACCCTGTCGGAGCTCAAGGCGCTCCCGCCTTGTCGAACCACGGCAGTACCACGTATGAAAACTGCTACTACCTGGAGAGCGAGTCCCTGAGCCTGGTCACCAAGGAGCAGATCCTCCAGGCGAACATTAAAACCGACCTGGGCTCCAAGAGCGGCGGAACTGCCCTGCAGGACGGGAATCTCAGTCCAAATAATGAATATCCCATGCCCGACCAGTATTTTGATAGAATTGGCGAAGGCAGAACCAGCAATGTCCGGAATCTCGAAAACATAGAGACTGGGGAAACGCTCGGATGTAATAAAAACCAGCTCTATTATCGCCAAAGTCCCAATCCTCCTGCAAAGGGTATCGGGCTTTTCCAATATGAAGGGAAAGTCGACGGCAAAGCTTGGGTTTACAAATTCCTCGGCTGGCTGGTCGATGCGAGCGGCAATACTTGGACCTATACCACAAACCCGGATTATTTTAAAGACACATCCGTCGAGTCTTCCGAAGTCACCGGCCTGACCTACGAGCAGCTGGCGGGGATGGAGAAGAACATCCCCGGGAAGGACTCCAATCTGGATATCTATGACTTGCTGCCCGGCGACTTTAAGAAGGTCACCAGCGCGATCAAGGAAGGAGAAACCGAGATAGCCGTCCCCGGCAAATACAGCTATCCCACCCAGACCCGGCCGGAGCTGCGGGACCGGGATTATCCCTTCCCCACCATCCTGACCAAGGACGGCGGGAAGTACCGCGTCCACTACGGCGACTGGCCCCTGAAGGGCTTCCGGCGTCAGACCCTGTTCAACGAGGAGGGCAAGTTCACCCTCTTGGGCGGAAGCCCCATCGAGATCGACCTGTTTGTCAACGGCGACAAGCCCCACCAGGAGCACCTGGTGCTGACGGACGGCGTGAAGTCCGGCGGAGAGTGGTCCTTTGACTGGGAGAGCCTCCGAAAGGCAATCGCGGACAAACAGGACCCGGATAAGGTGGAGCTGATCGCCCAGAAGATAGAACCGCCGAAGCGCCTCACTCCCGATGAGATTCTCAACGAGAAGGAAAAAGGCAGGGAATACTATCTCTTCACGCTGAAGCCCAAGCGGGGCGGCACGGATACCCTGTACATTTCCTACACCTACACGGACGACGCGGGCCAGGAGATCACCTACACGCTGCCCGTCATCGTCCACATCACCGCCGCCGCGGTGCTGCGGCCCTCCAGGCTGTTTATGTTCCCCGGCGACACGGTGGACATTCCCGTCAGGGTCACCGACAAGGCGGGCGAGTCCCTGGAGGGACGCATGGACGGCAAGCTGACCCTCAAGGGCGATTATCCCAACTGCGGAAGCAGCTACCTCACGGGCGAGTTCCTGGTTAGGGAGGCCACGGAGGACGGCAAGGTTCCCACTATCCGGTTCACCACCTCGGTCCCCGAGGACGAGCCGGAGCTGGAGAAGGGCCTGATCCTGGGCGCCAACTCCGACTTTGCCTATACCGTACCGGACCCCGGCGACCCCACCAAGGAGGAGGATCACGGCGGAGGCACCGGCGGAGACGTCCGCATCAACGTCATCCAGCCCTGGAAGGGCGAGGACTGGCAGGAGCAGGACGAGGAGTTTATCCACTTTGAGGAGGTCCCGCAGGACGACGGGACCATGCGGGTGGTCTGCACCGTCACCTTCCCGGACTCCTACGCCGTCGGCGACGAGGGAACCATCCGCTTCAAGACGGCCGACAAGCCCAGCGTGGCTCCCATCCTCAAAATGCCCGCCGCGGAGTGGGTGGAGAAGGAAGGCCGAATCGTCCTGAAGCTGACCTACCCGGAGAGCGTGAAGACCTTGACGGACCTGCCGGACGAGACGAAGGTCTCTCTCCCCCTGACGCTGACCAGCGAGGAGCCCGAGGGCAAACCGGAGCTGATTGAGGAAACGGACGGGCAGCTCCACACCCTGACCCTGACGGTGAAAAAACCGGCGGAAGCGCCGCCGGAGGGCGAAGCGGAGATCCCGGCCGTCGAGGCCCTGCCCCCCGAGGAACCTGAAGAGGAACCCGCCGTCCGGCGGCGGCGCGCGGGGGAGCGCAAATCGAAACCCTAAGCGAAAGGAGGGACGCCCCGTGAGGGAGCTGCGGGAAAAACTGCACAGCCAAAGCGGGGCGTCCATCCTCCTGGCGCTGCTGTTCCTCCTGGTCTGCATGATGACGGCGGCCTCCGTCCTGACGGCGGCCTCCTCCAACGCGGGCAAGATCCAGAGCAACTACGAGGAGCAGCAGCGGTACCTGGCCCTGTCCTCCGCCCTCCGGCTGGTGGCAAGCCAGCTGGAGCAGGCGGAGTACCGGGGACGGTATACCGTCGACAAATGGACGGAGATTGAGACCTTAATAGGAGAAGACGGCCAGCCGTTAAAAGACGAGAACGGCAATGATATTAAAGAGGAGAAGCCCTATTACAAGATCGTGCAAAGGAAGGGCCTCTTTACCTGCGGCCAGCTGGCGCGCCTGAAGATGAACGCGGACGGGAGCGTGTACCTGGATGGAAATGAAAACCCGGTAGAGGAGGGAGAGACGGTCCTGACCTTCCGAAAGGAGATGGACGGCCTTTTCGCCAGGTCGTTCAGCGGCACGGGCTATGACTCCCTGGCTGAAATTGACGGGGAAGCGGTTGCCGAACTCCCCACGAATCCGCCGGACCTTTCGGAGGTGGATCATACCACCCGGGTCCTGACCGTCACGGTGGAGGGAGACGGGGAGATCGGCAAAAGGTTCGGCTCCGTCAAGGTGACGGTGGACATGGACCAGAGCCGCCGCATCCGTCTGAAAGCGGAGCTGGAGGCCGGGTCCGCCGGCACGCTGAGAACGTACACCATGGAGGCGGAGCTGGCCCCCAAGGGCAATATGCCCGCGATCGAGTACCCAGAGGAGAACCGGCTCCCGAAGGACGGCCGGGAGGGGAACTTCAAAGATGATAACCTGCCTCCCGAGGACCCCAAGCCGGCCATGGAGACCACCAAGACGGCTGTGGGCTGGAAGCTGGACTGGATCAGCCGGGAAGTGAAGGAAGAGAAGAAGGGAGCGGGCGGATGAGAGAGAAGCTGAGAGACGCCCGGGGCGAGACCCTGGTGGAGGTTCTGGCCTCCGTGGTGGTCTGCACGCTGTCCGTCATGCTGCTTCTGGGGGCCGTGTCGGCCTCCGCCAACATTGACCTCCGGGCCCAGGAGGCGGACAGGGCATACTACGCCGCCCTGTCCAAGGCTGAGCGGCAGAAGAGGAGCGACGACGAAGACGCGTCGGATGAATGCCCCCGGCCCGGCGTAACCATCGCCGTCGAAAGCAAGTACAAGTCGGGGGCCCCCATCGGAAAGACCAGCATTGAGCAGGGGGAGGAGACCAAGCTCTATTTCTACGGAGCCGACCGGAACGGCGACGACCGGCTGCTGTCCTACGCCATAGACTCGATCGAGCCCGATCCCGATGAGACGGGAGGCGGCGGATGAAAAAGAAGCTGAACAGCTGCGCCGGGTTTTCCCTGGTGGAGATGCTCTGCGCCGTGGCCGTCCTCATGCTGCTGACCATGATGGTGAACACGGGGCTCAGCGTGGCTATGAAAACCTATTACGCCCTCACGGCGGAGGCGGAGACCCAGCTGCTGCTGAACTCCCTGACCAACGCCATCGCCGGGGAGCTGCGCTACGCCCACGAGACCAAAACCGCCGGGAGCAGCGGCGCGCTGGAGTCCTACAACGGCGGCCGTGCGCTCACCCTGAAGGACGGGCAGGTCTACGTGGACGACAAGGAGCTGCTGCCCAAGGAAAAGGACGGCAAGTGGGGCGGCGCTTATAAAAACGGAGAGTATCAGGTCAAGTCCATGACCATTACTCCCACGATAGAAACAGATGACGAGAACAACCCTACCGGATGTTATTTTACGCTTAATCTGGAGGTTGTCTGCAAAAACACCGGCGCCAGCGCGGAGGCGAAAGACGTGGTCATCCGCTGCCTGAATCCGCCGAAGAAGGAGGGGACATCGCCATGAAATACGTGAAGCTCGGCGACCTGCTGGTCAAAAGCGGGGACATCACCCAGGCCCAGCTGGAGGAGGCCCTGAGCCTCCAGGAGGGCAGCGGGGAGCGCCTGGGCGCGATTCTCCAAAAGCATGGCTTCATCACGGAGCGCCAGCTCATCGATACGCTGATGAGCCAGCTGGGCGTGGAGTTCGTGGATCTGAACACCTACGCCATCCCGCCGGATATGGCCCAGCTTCTGCCCAAGAACCTGGCGAAGAAGCACATGGTGGTCCCCGTGAAGGCCACCCGGTCCGAGATCTGGCTGGCCATGGCGGACCCGCTGAACTTCATGGCCGTGGAGGAGGTGGGGGCGGTTACCCGCCGCCGGGTGGTGCCCGTCATCGCCGCCTCCTCCGCCGTGGAGCGGGCGGTGCAGAACCTGTACAGCAACCAGGGGGCCATGCAGGCCATCGAGGACATGCAGCGGGACCTGCTGGGGAGCCAGTACGGCGCCGCCGCGGTGGCCCAGCCCCAGAGCATGACCGTGGACGAGGACGAGGCGGACGCCGCCCCGGCCATCCGCCTGGTGAACTCCATCATCGACCGGGCCTGTACCGAGGGGGCCTCGGATATCCACATGGAGCCCGGCGAGGACAGCATGACCATCCGCATGCGCATCGACGGGGCCCTCCGGGCCATCATCCCGGTGCCCCGGGAGCTCCAGAGCTCCGTGATTTCCCGGCTGAAAATCATGGCCCGGATGGACATCGCCCAGAAGATGATCCCCCAGGACGGGCGGGCCAATGTCACCGTCCGCCAGGAGGCCCTGGACCTTCGTATTTCCACCCTGCCCACCATCCACGGCGAGAAGGTAGTCATCCGCCTCCTGCGGAAGACCCCGGAGCTGGCTACCCTGGAGGGCATCGGCCTGGAGGGGGAGAACCGGGAGCGGTTCTGCAAGCTGGTGGACAACTCCACCGAGGGCGTCATCCTCATGGTGGGCCCCACGGGCTCCGGCAAGACCTCGACGCTGTACGCCATGATCGACCGGCTCAAGAGCGAGGAGGTCAACCTGGTCTCCCTGGAGGACCCGGTGGAGTACAACATTGACGGCATCTGCCAGGTCCAAATCAACGACAAGACGGGCCTGACCTTCGCCAACGTCCTGCGCTCCGTGCTCCGCCAGGACCCGGACATCATCGCCGTGGGCGAGATCCGGGACGGCGAGACGGCGGAAATCGCCATGCGGGCCGCCATGACGGGCCACCTGGTGCTGTCCACGATCCATACCAACAACGCCGTCAGCTCCATCGACCGGCTGCTGGACATCGGCGTGGAGCCGTATCTGGTGGCCGGGGCGGTGAAGGGCATCGTGTCCCAGCGGCTGCTCCGCCGGGTGTGCCCCCACTGCCGGAAGCCCTACGCCCCCTCGCTGGAGGAGCAGGAGGCCCTGGGCCTGGAGCCGGGGGAGGGGAAGTACACCTTCTACAAGGGCGCGGGCTGCGGCGAGTGCTTCGGCACGGGCTACCGGGGCCGAATCGGCGCATTCGAGATTCTGCCTTTCAATCCCGCCATCCGGCGGGCCGTGCATGCCCGCTCCCTCAAGGAGCTGGAGGCCGCCATGGCGGGCACGGACTTCCACCCCATTATGGAAAACTGCCGTGAGCTGGTCCTGAACGGCGTGACCTCCAGCGAGGAGGTCCACCGGATTCTTGGAAGCAGTTAAGGAGGAGGGGAATATGACTGTTACAGAATACGTAGATCACGCCCGGAAGGACGGGGCTTCCGATGTGCACCTGGTCCGGGGGCTGACGGCCCGCTACCGGGTGGACGGGTCCATCCGGGAGATGGGGGGCGAACCCCTGACGCTGGAGGACTGCACGGAGCTGGCCCGGGAGCTGGCGGGGTCCCAGATCCGCCAGGCGGAGGCCGTGGGGGAGCTGGACCTGGCCCAGACCATCGCCGGAGTCCGCTGCCGGGTGAACCTCTTCCGCCAGCAGGAGGCCTGGTCCGCCGCCATCCGGCTTTTGAACGACCACATCCCGGACCTCTCGGAGTTAGGACTTCCCAAGGTGGTGGGCGAGTTCCCCGGCTACAGCCAGGGGCTGGTGCTCATCACCGGGGAGACCGGGTCGGGGAAATCCACGACCTTGGCGGCGGTGCTGAACCAAATCAACCGCAACGAGGCCAAGCACATCCTGACCCTGGAGGACCCCATTGAGTACGTGTACACCCCGGACAAATGCGTCATCAACCAGCGGGAGATCGGCCGGGACACAGGGAGCTTCGCCTCCGGCCTCCGGGCCGCCCTGCGGGAGGACCCGGACGTGATCCTTGTGGGCGAGATGCGGGACCTGGAGACCATCGAGACGGCGCTGACCGCCGCCGAGACGGGCCACCTGGTCTTCGGCACCGTCCACACCAACTCCGCCGCCGACTCCATCGACCGCATTGTGGACGTGTTCCCGGCGGAGCGGCAGCAGCAGATCCGCCTCCAGCTGTCCATGTCCCTCAAGGCCGTCCTCAGCCAGCAGCTCCTGCCCAAGGTGGGCGGGGGCCGGGTGCTGGCCTGTGAGGTGATGAAGACCGACGGGGCCATCCGCAACCTGATCCGGGAGGGCAAGACCCCCCAGATCGCCAACTCCATCCAGACCACCGGGGCTCTGGGTAATATTCTGATGGACAAGGCTCTGAACGCCCTGTTCACCGCCGGGACCATCAGCAAGGAGACCTACGAGGGGGCCCTGCGAGACCAAAGCCAGGCGGGAGTCAAGCCCGCCGGAATGCCCGGCGCGCCCGGCAAGGCCGCGCCGCTGCGGGGGGTACAATCCCCACCCGGCTTCGCCGGGAGCCCCTTTCAAAAGGGGCCTTTAGGGTAGCGCGCCTAAAAAAGCCTCCTTTTGAAAGGAGGTGGCAGCCCGAAGGGCTGACGGAGGATTGTCCTCCGGGGTCCTTCTATCGCCAATCTTTCCAGTAGGAGGAGTCCTGCTATGCCAACCTACAAATACGAGGGCG
>CAJUOD010000029.1 GCA_910587875.1 uncultured Oscillibacter sp.
AGAATATCTTGGGCTACAAGCACTACGCCGACGACGTGGTGGACGCCTTCTGCCGGAAATCCATTGAAAACGGCATCGACATCATCCGGATCTTCGACGCCCTGAACGACGTGCGGAATCTGGAACAGGCCATCAAGTCCACGAAAAAGTACGGCGGCATGGTGGAGGCGACCCTGTCCTACACCATCTCTCCCATTCACAGCGAGGAGTACTTCGTGAAGCTGGCCCAGGAGCTGGAGCAGATGGGCGCGGATGTCATCTGCGTCAAGGACATGGCGAACCTGCTCCTGCCCATGGACGCCTATTCCCTCATCAAGAAGCTGAAGGAAACCGTGAAGATCCCCATTCACCTGCACACCCACAACACCACGGGCACGGGAGACATGGTCTACCTCATGGCAGCCTATGCCGGCGTGGACATCGTGGACACGGCCCTCAGCCCCCTGGCCAACGGCACGGCCCAGCCCGCCACGGAGTCTTTGGTGGCGACCCTCCAGGGCACTGTCCGGGACACCAAGCTGGACCTGAACAAGATGAGCGAGGCCGCCGCCCACTTCCGCAAGGTGGCCCAGAAGCTCAAGGAGCAGGGCAGCCTGGACCCGAAGGTCCTGAACGTGGACACCAACACCCTTCTCTATCAGGTCCCCGGCGGCATGCTGTCGAACCTGATTTCCCAGCTGAAGCAGGCCAACAAGGAGGAGAAGTATTACGACGTGCTGGCGGAGATTCCCCGGGTCCGGAAGGACTTCGGCTATCCCCCGCTGGTCACCCCCACCAGCCAGATTGTCGGCACCCAGGCCGTCATGAACGTGGTGGTGGGCAAGTACAAGACCTTCCCCAAGGAGTCCAAGGCCCTCTTGAAGGGCGAGTACGGCAAGCTCCCCGGCGAGGTCAGCGAGGAAGTCCGGGCCCTGGCGGGCATCAAGCCCGAGGAGGTCATCACCTGCCGCCCGGCGGACCAGCTCCAGCCCGAGGTGGAGAAGTACCGGGAGGAGTTCAAGGGCGTGGCCAAGAGCGACGAGGACGTCCTCTCCCTGGCCCTGTTCCCCCAGGTGGCCCCTAAGTTCCTGGCCTGGCGGGACGGCCCGCATGACGAGCCCGCCGCCGCTCCTGCCGCTCCGGCGAAGAAAGCCGCTCCGGCGGACCCCAACGCCGTGCGGGAGCTGTACGTGGAATTTAAAGGATAAATAAGCAGTGAGACAAGGGACGGTATCGAATTGATACCGTCCCCTTTTTTACCACCAGGCGTAGAGCTCATAATTGTCAATGGACAGCTCCAAGGCGCCCGACACTTCACCGTCCCTGCCGTACAGCGTCACGGTCACCGGCAGGTCCGCGTGGAGAATGCCCCGGCCCCCTTCTCCCTTGGTCAGGCTGCTGTACCAGTTATAGGCCGCCCCCTCCAAGCCGGTGTTGGGTCCCCAGGCCCCCGGAGAGATTCCCTCCTCCTGATAGGAAAAGGCCAGCACCGCATCGCTCAGCTTCACCCCCGGATAGGAAAATGTCTTTCGCTCTCCATAGGTGAGTTCCGATTCCTCCGAATCCCGCTCGTAGAGCCGGGTGGTTCGCTGGACCGTCACCTCCACGGAGGCGGACCCCACGTCCGCGAAATCCCCCGCCACATAGATCGTGCCGTTAAAAGCCGCACAAAGCGTGCCTTTCATGATTCCCGGATCCCGGTTGACCCCATGGTACACCTCCAACGCACTGCGGTCAAAGACGCCTGTCACATAGCTGTCCCCTGTGCGGGCCAGCAGAAAAGTGGTATGGTTGGCAAAGGTCTCGTTACCGAATTTGAAAGACTTGCCCCTCACCACGACCGGCTCCAAATCGGAGACGAGGTACTCCCGCTCCATCCGGTCCAGCATCCCCTGGACCGTGTAGGGCGGAAAGTCCAGCAGGGCGTATACCAGCAGGGCCAGCAGCACGCTCAAAAACAGGTTGCGGAGAATCTTTCTTCCCCGGTTCATGGCGTCACCTCCCATGTAAGGAGCATCGCCCAGTCCTGGCCGGAGAGGGGATAGGATATCTCCACCCACTGGGGCGGCTCATCCAGCACCAGTTCCACCGTCCGCTGGAAACGGATCCATCCGTCACTGGATACCGCATCTGGGGATTCCCCGAACTGCCAATAGCGGCGCTCCGGCACATAGGCCTGGTGGATGGAATCAAATTTCCGGAGCGGCAGCTCCCCCTCCTCGTCCCGCCAGGTGAAATACCAGGTCCCAACGCCGGCGTTTGTCTGCATCGGGGAGTGCATTTGTATCCACAGGCGAACCGCCGCCACCGTCTGGCCCTCCCGCTTCGTGATTTCCTCCGGAGCGGCCCAAAGGGTAGCGT
Source organism: uncultured Oscillibacter sp. (assembly GCA_910587875.1). GTDB lineage: Bacteria > Bacillota > Clostridia > Oscillospirales > Oscillospiraceae > Oscillibacter. The sequence continues at coordinate 2,341 of CAJUOD010000029.1, forward strand.
GTTCCAGCTCCACCCGCGCCGCCGTGGCGGGCGGGGTCTCCCAGGCCAGCTCGCCCTGGATGCCCCTGAGTATATTCGGCAGACTGTTGATGGCAAACGCCGCCACCAGCGCCATAACCGCCAGGCCCAGAACCATGCAGCGGCTCACCTCCCACAGCCAGCCCAGCCAGGGCTTATGTACCTTGTCCAGGGCCCGGCCCACCTCCTGTGCGTCTCCCATGGCGGCCAGGGCCCGCTCCTCCGCCAGCTCCTGGGACCGGCCCAGGCGGAGGAGGTCCTTGACATGGTCCTCATAGTGGACCCGGAGTTCCCTGGCGATGGCCTTCTGGTCGGGCCAGAAGCGTACCTGCCCGCAGACGGCATCCACCCAGATTTGAAAATTGTTCCGCATAGCCGCCTCCTCACACCGGGGCGGCGCTGTTCACCACCGCGTCCACCTGCTCCCGGAAGGCCGCCCACTCCTCTTTTCGCCGGTCCAGGGCCCTGCGGCCCTTGCGGGTGATGCGGTAGTACTTCCGGGTCCGGCCCTCGCCGGACTTCCTCTCCCGGACGCTGACCAGCCCCTCCGCCTCCAGGCCGTGGAGGATGGGGTACAGGGTCCCCTCCTTCAGGTCGAAGACGTGGTTGGACCGCCGGGCCAGCTCGGTGATCATCTGATAGCCGTACATCTCCTCCCCCGAGAGCAGGGAGAGGATCAGCAGCGTGGTGCTGCCGCTCATCAGGCTCTTATCGATTTTCATGGCGCGCCTCCCTTTCAAGATACCTCGGTCATCTAGGGTCATTATACATAGATGGCCGAGGTTTGTCAAGAGCCACGCAGCAAAAAGCACCCCCGGAGGCTTGACAGCCGCCGCCGGGGATGCTATACTACAGATAAAGAGACACTGCGACAAGCGGTGGGCCTGTTCAAGTTTCTAGAGAAGACTCAAGAAACCGTCACTTGCCCGAGTGGCGGTTTCTGCTTTTTACGATAATCGTAACGGTAAACCGTCCGATATGTAACGTAATCCGCATGGCCTCACCCCCCTTCGGGGTATCTTGGCCCACCGCCTGCCGTTGCGCAGTGTCTCTTCGTCCTCCTGCGGGAGGACATTTTTTATTATATCACAGAGAGGGGAAGCCTGTCAAATCCGGCTTCCCCTCCTCTCACGTATAGGACCGCTCCACCCGGACCTTGGCCTGATAGCCGCTGTCCAGCACCCGGACGGCGTTTTGGATCTTCTCCTCCACCTCCTGGTCCGTGAGGCGGAAGTCGAAGGGCACCGCCGCGTCAAAGATCACGTGGGTGTGCCCCTTCCCCTCCCGGGGCACCATGCGGAAGTCGTGGATGGTGATGCCCCCGTCGATGCAGCGGACCAGGGCCTCCACCCGCTTCCGGGTCTCCTGGGTGACGCCGTCGTCGGTACAGACCGGGTCCATGTGGATCACCGCCTCACAGCCCAGGCGGTCCCGGAGCTCCCGCTCCACGTGGTCGATGCGGTTGTGGAGCTCCAGCAGCTCCCCGCTGGCGGGGACCTCGGCGTGGAGGGAGATCATGCGCCGCCCGGGGCCGTAGTCGTGGACGATGATGTCGTGGACCCCCAGGATGGGCTGGTGGGACAGGACCAAGGACCGGATTTCCTCCACGAACTCTCCCGAGGGCGGTGTGCCCAGCAGGGGATCCATGGTGGTCTTGGCCGCCTGGACGCCGGACCAGAGGATGAACAGGGCCACCAGCAGGCCGCCCCAGCCGTCCAGGGCCAGGCTTGTGTAGCGCTCCACCACGGAGGCGATGAGGACCACCGACGTGGCGGCGCAGTCGCTGAGGGAGTCCAGGGCGGCGGCCTCCATGGCCGTGGAGCCGATGCGCTTCCCAATCCGCCGGTTGTAGAAGGTCATGTAAAGCTTCACGGCGATGGCGGCGCAGAGGATAGCCGTCACCCAGGGCCCGCCCTCCGACGGGACGGGATGGAGGATCTTCCCCACGGAGGACTGGGCCAGCTCGAAGCCCATCAGCAGAATCAGCATCGCTACCACCAGGCCGGAGAGGTACTCCATCCGCCCGTGGCCGAAGGGGTGCTCGTGGTCCGGCTTCTGCTCCGCCAGGCGGAAGCCCAGCAGGGTCACCACGGAGGACCCGGCGTCCGAGAGGTTGTTCACGGCGTCCGCCACCACGGCGATGGACCCGGAGGCCAGGCCCGCCAGCAGCTTTCCCAAAAACAGCAGCAGGTTCAAAAACACGCCCACCGCGCCGCAGAGGATGCCGTAGCCCCGCCGCAGCTGGGCCTCCGTCTTCCCCTCGGGCTTGAGGAACAGGCGGGCTAACATCGAAATCACAAAATCCACTCCCCTCGCTGGAACTCGCAAACATCACAGGATATGCGGAAGAGCGGCATGTTGATACCGCTCTTCCCCCTTTATTTCTTCCCCGGCAGGACCAATTTCATGTGGCAGCACAGGTCATCCAGGTCCCGGTCCGTGGCGGCGGGCACCCGGAGCTTGGCCCCGCAGTCCCGGCAGATGAGATCCACAGCGGACCGCCGGACCTCCATGCCGTAGCGGCGGCTGCCGCAGGCGCAGGAGATGCCGTCCCGGGCCGCGATGTCCCGGAGCTCGGAGAGGACCTCGTACATGATGACGTTGTCCAGGAAGGCCTCGCCCTCCCCCTGCTTCTTCTCCTTCTCCGCCAGGATGGCCAGCTCCCGGAGCTGCCTGTCCACCGTGCCCTCGGGGCCGATGAAGCAGCAGAACTGCTTGGTCCCGGCGCAGGCCAGGGCCACGGCTCCCTCCAGCACCTGCTCCCGGGAGCAGACGGCGGTGTGGGTCCCCCCGCAGAGGCCGCAGGGAACGCCGAGATGGTAGCGCTCCCCGTCAAAGGACGCCGTCAGGGCGGAGCCGCCGCAATCGCACTCCACCTCCGCGCCGGAAGCCTCCAGGGCGAAGACGGAGCGGGCCTTCATCACGGTCTTCCCGCACTTGGGGCACAGATATCCAAAGGTGCGCATCTCCTCGCGCATGATAAAGCACCTCGCTTCCGTCTCCCCGGCTGGGGACGGTGTAGTGAAAAGAGGCGCGCAGTGCGTGCCTCTCTTTTTCTGGCACCCTTGAGAGGATTCGAACCTCCGGCCTGCCGCTTAGGAGGCGGCCGCTCTATCCTACTGAGCTACAAGGGCGGATAACGCTTCTATTTTACCCGCTTTCCCCCCGCCTGTCAATCCCAAATCCGGGGGCCGGAACTCTGGACTTTTCCCCCCTCCCGCGCTATAATAGGGCCATCCTAAAAAGGAGGGTGAACCCCATGACCCCAGAGAAAAACAACAAGAAGCTGACCCAGTGGCTGCTCATCGCCACCATCGCCCTTCTGGCGCTGGTGCTGGGCCTCCAGCTCTGGCAGACGTTCGGCAGAGCGGCCCCCGGGAACGTGGAGAATGTCCCCGCGGCTTCCCAGGCCGCGGAGCCCCAAGAGTCCCCCGCCCCCGCCGTCTCCCACGGCAAGGCCGCCATGATCGAGGACGTTCAAACCCTCAACCCCGGCCTGTCCGCCGATGATTTGGCCGCCCTTTCCGTCGAGGAGCTGGAACAGCTCTGGGAGACCGGCGCGCCGGGCCTGCCCATCGGCGCGTCCGCCGCCGCTGCGGCCGCCGAGACCTACGCCGGGATCCTGGCGGTGGACTCCGTCACCAGCAAGACGGACCCGGAGCTGGACGAGGCCCCCGCCCACTACGAGGTGGAGCTCCGCCACCCCACCCTGGGGGACTTCGAGTATAAAATCGACGCCTACACCGGCGAGGTGCTGGAGGGCCTCCCTGATATTATGAAGAGCGTCCAGGCCGCCGCGCCCCAGGAGGCCCCGGAGGCTCAAACCTCTCCCGTGCAAACTCCTCCCGCGCCGAAGCCCGCCGCCGGAAACCAGGCCCCCGCCTCCGGCACGCCCGCCCAGCAGCAGCCCGCCGCCTCCGGCGAGGAGGCCGCGAAAAACGCCGCCTTCACCCACGCCGGGGTCTCCGCCGCCGACGCCTCCGTCACCAAGTGCGAGCTGGACTGGGAGGACGGACGGCAGGTCTACGACATCGAGTTCTGGGTGGGGAGCACCGAATACGACTACGAAATCGACGCGTCCACCAGCGCGGTGCTTAAGTCCGGGCAGGATTGGGGGGGCCACCATCACAGCGGCGGCGCCTCCGCCGCCCAGCAGCCCGGCAGCTTCATCGGCGAGGAGGCCGCTAAGAGCGCCGCCCTGACCCACGCCGGAATTTCCGCCGACGGCGCGGGCTACATCCGGTGCGAGCTGGACGAGGACGACGGCCTCTGGGTCTATGAAATCGAGTTCCAGACGGGAGCCACGGAGTACGAGTACGAGATCGACGCCGCCTCCGGCGCGGTGGTCAAGGCTGAGCAGGACCACTGATCCCCCGATTGAAAAAGAACTGTAAACATTTGGGCTTTCTGTTGCGTTTTGCCAAAGGATACGCTATACTAGGTCCTGTAGTCTAGGACAAAACCAGGCCCCCAGCGGGCCCGAAATAGGAAAGGGGTACAACAACCATGGCGTTTAATTTCGATGAACTGACCCGCAAGGCAAAAACCGTTGCCAACAAGGCCGCCGACCGGACCAAGGACGCCGCCGAGCTGGTGAAGATCAATGTGGCCATCTCCGGGGAGCAAAAGGAGATTGACAAAAACTACCGCGCCATCGGCGAGTGGTTTGTCAGCGAGTACGAGGGCGAAATCCCCGACGCGGTCCGGGAGGCCGTGGAGGCCGTCAACGCCAGCAAGGCGAAAATCGCCGAGCTGGAGGCCAGCAAGCCCGTGAAGGAAGAGACTGCCGAGGAGCCCGAGGACGCTCCCGCCGGGAAGAAGTGCCCCATCTGCGGCGCGGAATCCGACAGCAAGTTCTGCCCCCAGTGCGGCGCGCCCATGGGCGAGTAAGCTAAAATCAGCAAGGAGCCAGGGTCTAAAGGCCTTGGCTCCTTTTTTCAATTCCTGTGGAAACGCATTTCCAGACATCACCAAGCCTTCCTGCGGCATAAGCCGGGGAAAACAGCGGATACTAGCTTTTGCCAGAGTGACATACCACCATCACTTTATCAAAGGAGTTTTTCGATATGAAGGCAACTGGAATTGTGCGGCGGATCGACGACCTTGGCCGGGTGGTCATCCCCAAGGAGATCCGCCGCACCATGCGTATCCGGGAGGGCGACCCGTCACAGATAACGTTGGAGCCGTGGGAGCGGTTTTGCGGGGGGATGATGGGGTTGGAGAGGAGAATGGGGTGGGGTACATAAAAACGAGGTATTTTCGTGCGAATAGTTGAAATCTTCGTGCAAACAGCGTATACTATGGGTATCAGCAGATAAGGAGTTGAGAGTATGGCTGGAAGTACCACCAACATCAGCATCCGCATGGATGCCGAGCTGAAAGCCCAGGCCGACGCCCTCTTCGCGGAGCTGGGGATGAACCTCTCCACGGCGTTTAATATCTTTGTCCGGCAGTCTCTGCGGGAGGGGCGGATTCCTTTTGAAATCGCCTTGAATCAGCCCAATAAGGAGACCATTGCCGCCATGCTGGAGGCGGAGAGAATTGCGAAGGACCCGTCTGTGAAGGGTTATGACGACCTGGACGAGCTATTTGCGGATTTGAAGGCATGAGGAAAACCAAATACCAAGTCAAGGTCACCGCACAGTTTAAAAAAGACTATAAGCTGGCTTTGAAACGCCGCATGAATGTGAAACTGCTGGAGGATGTCGTTGCCGCTCTTGCCATGGGCGAACCCCTCCCGGAGAAGAACAAGGACCACGGCCTGTCTGGAAAGTGGGCCGGGCATCGGGAATGCCATATCCTCCCGGACTGGCTGTTGGTCTACCGCATCGAAAACAATGTGCTGGTGCTGACACTTTCCCGCACAGGAACGCACAGCGATTTGTTTGGAATCTGAGGGGCGAGAAAGGACAACTTGATGGATGAATTAATGAAACGGGAAAACCTGCCGGACAGCCCCCAGTCGGAGGACGCCTACCGCTCCATCCGGGGCTATGTCATCGAGGCCCAGGGGCAGGTCTACACGGCGGTGAACGCCGCCATGGTGACGGCTTATTGGAAGATTGGCAAGTCGATTTTTGAAGCCTGCGGGGAAAACGACCGGGCAGCCTACGGCAAGCAGGTGTTGAAATACATTTCGGAACGGCTGACCGAGGAATTTGGGAAGGGATTCAACCTCCGCAATCTGCGGTACATGCGGCAGTTCTATTTGACTTTCCCAAATGTGAACGCACTGCGTTCCGAATTGAGCTGGACGCATTACCGTTCTCTGATGAAGGTAACTGATGAGAAGGCGAGGACCTTCTACCTAGAGGAGTGCGCAAAGTCTGGCTGGAGCTCCCGCCAATTAGATCGGCAGATCAACACCATGTTCTACCAGCGGCTTTTGGCCAGCCGGGACAAGGAGAGCGTGGCGGCGGAGATTCAGATCACGGAGCCAAAACCCGAGTACGAGCAGATCATCAAGGACCCCTATGTCTTGGAGTTTCTGGACCTCCCGGCCAACGAGCACTTCTATGAGTCCAATGTGGAACAGGCCCTGATCGACCATTTGCAGAAGTTTCTCCTGGAGCTGGGCCGCGGGTTCTCCTTTGTGGCGCGGCAGAAACATTTCAATGTGGATGGGCGGCATTTTTACATTGATCTGGTGTTTTACAACTATATCCTGAAATGCTTCGTGCTGATCGATCTGAAAACCGGCGACCTCACCCATCAGGACATCGGGCAGATGCAGATGTATGTGAACTACTACACCCGATACCAGATGAACGAGGGGGACAACCCGCCGGTGGGCCTGCTGCTGTGCGCCCGGAAGAGCGACACGCTGGTGGAGCTGACCCTGCCGGAGGACAACCGGCAGATCTACGCCGCAAAGTATCTGCCCTATTTGCCTACGGAGGAGGAGCTAAAACGGGAGCTGAATCTGGAGGATTTCGAGAAGCTGGAGAATCTGTAGGCAAAGGGACGCCAAAAAATCGACAGGTTTCGTTGACAGGAGCGTTTTTCATTGCTATACTGACACTATCGGCCCTAAATTTGGAAAAGGAGCGATCAGTATGGGAAAGTTCGCAGTCAAGACGGTAAAAACCGGCATCAAGTTTAACCTGAAAGCCGGAAACGGTGAAATCATTGCCACCTCCGAGGTCTACACCTCCCGTTCCGCCTGCCTGAAGGGCGTGGAGAGCGTGCGGAAAAACGCCCCTATCGCCAAGCTGGAGGACCAGACCGAGGAGGGCTTCCAGACCGTCACCAACCCCAAGTTCGAGGTCTACACGGACAAGGCTGGAGAGTTCCGTTTCCGCCTGAAGGCCCGCAACGGGGAAATCATCGCCGTATCCGAGGGCTACAAGGCCAAAGCGTCCTGCATGAACGGCATCGAGAGCGTGCGGAAAAACGCGCCGGAAGCCGAGACGGTGGATGAAAAAGAGTAAACATCTGAGGAAATCAAAAGGGGACGGTGGCGTGAGTCATCGTCCCTTTTACATTGTCCGCTTGCCAGCCTGCGGCGGCGGGGGTATACTATAATGGAAGTCAAAAAATAACAGAATGTGAGGATGCTTTTATGGAGCCTGTATTTTACACCGTTCAGAACATCAACGGAGACTACGCCTACATGGTCAGCGACACGGGAGTAGACAACCAAGTGGCCATGTTTCTTTTGCCGGAGGGCACGGATGTGGGCAGCCGGTTGAAGTGGGAGAATTTTGAGTGGGAGCTGCTGGGATAATCGGAGGGACTCATGATGCGAATTGAGACAAAGCGGCTGTATATCCGGCAAATGACGGATGATGATCTTGACCTAATGTCCCTGATCTGGCTGGAACGGTCCCCTACGTTGTTTGATGGCGGCAAAGAATTTCAGGAGAAAATCCTTCCAGAATTGTGGGAGACTGCAAAAAATCCGACCGTGCTGTCCTACCTGATTTTCCTACGGGACGGCAGCCAATTCTGTGGCCGCGTGAATATGCAGAAAACAGACGAGGAAGTCCCGGAATTGGGTATTGACCTTCTGGAAAAGTACCAGAATCAGGGCTATGGCCCGGAGGCAATCACCGCCTTTGCAAACTGGTATGGGGAGAGCCGCCATGTGTCGGAAATCAAGGTTCGTATCATGGCCGTAAATACCCGCAGCGCCCACGTGTTTCAAAAGCTGGGAGCGGAATATCTACAGGAGGACCCGTCCTTTTCAGCTGCTATAAAGAGACTAGCGGAGGAGTTGCCGGAAAAGCAGGAAACTATCATGCGTGACTTGATCGTGCGGGAATATATACTGAAACTGCCGATTACCAGTGTTTCAGATGCTGCCCTGTAATGCCGTCCGGGTTCCACGTGATCTCTTCCGGTGTTTCCGCCTCTACAAGTTGTCCGCCCACCTCGCTGCCGCCGGGACCCACGTCGACGATGTAATCGATGTTTTGGACGATATCATCTAAAATATTAACAGCGCTTGCATCACATAGACAACAACACCGAAGTGGACAGTAGGATGCATGTTTCTTCTGCCAATATATTTTTAGTTGAATTAATATTTTAAACCTAATATAGAATGCCCTTGTCACTTTCTGTCTGAATGGGTATAATAGGATTAATCTGCTATAGAAATGAAATAAGCTCATCATTTCACCAAAACGAGGCAATTTTGAGAAGGCAAAGCGATGCTCGTCAAGCAACCTAAAAACTATAAATTACGCACTTAAATAAAATTGTAAAGAAAGCAGAATATTTGGAACAAGTATAAGTGGTATTATGACATAAAAACAAGCAAACCGAGGTACTTGAAAATGGATAACGGAAGAGATGCGGATAAAGAAACTGCAATCAATGCGTTTTTAAATATAGAAGACTATGAATATGCTATTCCTAATGCTGCCGCTTTGATGCAGTCTTTGCGTGCGTTTGGCTACGATATTTCTGCAGCAGTAGCAGATTTGATTGACAACAGCATTACAGCGAAAGCAGATAATATCTCCATCCAATTTGAATGGAATGATGGAAATCCCTTTATTTCTATTATGGATAATGGATATGGGATGTCTGAACGAGAATTGATGGAGGCTATGAAAACCGGAAGTAGAAATCCGCTTGATATAAGGGATGAAAAAGATTTGGGGCGGTTTGGTCTGGGGTTGAAGTCAGCCTCGTTTTCACAGTGCAGACGATTGACCGTCGCCTCTAAAACAGCAGGAGGGAACGTCTGCACAAGATGTTGGGATTTAGATATTGTTACAGAGACAAATACTTGGCTTCTGTTAAAAACAGCGTCTCCAACAGCAGAAAAAGTAATTAAAGAATATTATACAGTACATAGTTGGGGGACAGTTGTCATTTGGGAAAAACTTGATAGGCTTATCCCTGAAACAGAAGTAAAAAATGTGGAATACCAACAGGCATTTTTAAGATATGCGCAGTCTGTCCGGGAACATATCTCGCTGGTTTTCTCTTCATGGATGCATAGCCAACAAAAAATCCAAATCAAACTGAACAATAGAATTATTCCAACGACAGATCCCTTTATGACAGATAATCCCTTAACCACCCGTATGCCGACGGAAACACTTTTTGTTAATGGCGCCGAAGTTCAAATTAAATCTTACATATTGCCGCATAAAAACAAGCTTACTGCAGAGGAATTTTTAAAAAATGGCGGTCTATATGGCTGGAATGCTCAGCAGGGATTTTATATTTATCGTAATAACCGATTGATTTCTGCGGGCGGCTGGCTTATCCAGGGGCTGGACAAACAGGAGCAATACCAATTAGCGCGCATTCGTGTTGATATCGGAAATAGTACTGACAAAGAATGGAGCATTGACGTCAGGAAATCAACAGCAATTCCGCCGATTTCAATACAAAAGGAAATTAAGAGAATTGCAGTTGCTGCACGGCGTGAATCTGCAAGAGTTTATCGTCATCGGGGAAAACGTCTTGCAAGGATGGGAAACCAAGAGCAGTTCTTTGTTTGGCATCAAAACATCCGTCATGGGAAATTGGGATATTCAATCAATCGAGATCATCCCCTCATTCGGGAACTGCTCCAATTAGATCCCAACAAACAAATAAAGTGTCTGCTGACTTTAATAGAAGAAACCATCCCTGTACCAATGATTATTTCTGACCATGGTGAAAAGGCAGCGGAGTTACTTAACCCATTTGAAGGGAAAACCACAAGTGAGTACGACGATATGATAAAAGTTTTATATGATATGTATATAGCATCTGGCTGTTCAGAGCAAGAAGCAGCAGCAAACATCGCGAGCACAGAACCTTATATTTATGCACCTGAAAAGGTTGCACTGTTTTGCGAGAAGGAGGGTATACGATATGAACAGCAATAATTCATTGTTTTCTATGATATATGATGCTGTTATGAAACTTTTAGTCAGCGAAAGAATTCTGCCCGATGGTTTGGAACAGGAAATATCTAAAATGCACACAATGTTTGAACCATATTATCCTGATGAACATCTGAACGAAGAGGAATTGCTGCGGTGCGTTCTTTATGATTACGGTATCTTTGAAGGTACTGCAAAAATCCTTGAGGATAATCGTGACCATAAGGAATGGCTGGCAGAAGAAAGAGCTTTTATTAAGTGGAACTTTTGGAATCGGTATAAAAAGTATTTGGAAATAGATGAGAAACTTCCGCCGTCAGTGGTTTCCGGTATTGATGCTGCAACTGAGGAAATTCTGAAGCGTTTAGAAAGCCCAAAGCGTCCAGGTGCATGGGATCGGCGCGGGATGGTTGTGGGTAATGTTCAATCTGGTAAGACAAGCAACTATACAGGCTTAATTGCGAAAGCTGTTGATGCTGGGTATAAGATTATAATTATATTGGCAGGCCTAAATAATGATCTTAGGAGTCAGACACAAAAACGTATCGACAAGGGCTTTATTGGAAGAGATACGCGAAAAAAGGAATCGTATGACCAAACGTCTTCCCGCATTGGAGCCGGATTGCTTCCAGGTTTTGCTGAACCTCCGGTAATTGCAGTTACAAGTGCAGACTCTAACGGAGATTTCAAAAAATCTGTACATCATACTGTGACAATTACTCCAGGCGGGGATCCGATCATTGCAGTTGTGAAGAAGAATGTTACGCCGTTAAATAATCTTTTGAATTGGTTCACCGGAACAAATAATTCTGGGAAAATAGCGGATATTCCTTTGTTGCTTATTGACGATGAAGCAGATAATGCTTCGATTGACACGAAAGCGGCAAAGCGTATTGGCGGAGCTGAAGTTGATCCGGACGCAGCAGAACAAGATCCGACTAAGATTAATGGCCTTATTCGGCAAATATTGAACTGCTTTATGCAAAGCGCATATGTAGGCTATACAGCCACACCCTTTGCAAACATTTTTATTTACCCAACGGATCCAAATAATGAACCAGCTGTTTTTGGAGAAGATCTGTACCCGCGCAGCTTTATTGTAAATCTTCATGCTCCATCAAATTATATTGGTCCTGACAAAGTATTCGGCTTGTATAGAGACCGAACTGCAAATATTAAAGAAACTAAACCACTGCCGCTTACAAGAGAGGCGAATGATTATCTGTCGTTTTTTCCAGAAAAGCATAAAAGCAGCTGGATTGTGACAGGCCTGCCCGACTCTTTGCACAGGGCCATTTATTCATTTATCTTATCAGCTGCTGCACGCGATGTACGGGGTCAAGGCAGAAAGCATCACTCCATGCTCGTCCATGTTACAAGATTTGTTGATGTCCAAACGCAGATTGCAGAGTTGCTGCGGGAAGAGATCAAGAAAATTGCGGCAGAGCTTGAACTGCAGACAGGGCCGCAATATGAACAGCTGATTTTGGACTTGGAACAGATTTGGCACGAAGACTATGAACCAACAACAAAAGCCGTCATAGATTCGCTTGATGATAATGGAATATTCCCAATAGAGTGGCCAGATATAAAGGCCCGCCTATTTACATTTGCATCAAAGATTGAGGTTAAGTCTGTTAATGGGAAAGCGGCTGACGGCGGACTCGATTATGACGCTTATCCCAACGGCTGTATGGCAATCGCTGTCGGTGGGGATAAACTTTCGCGCGGTTTGACTCTTGAAGGATTAACGATAAGTTATTATGCACGTCTTTCAAAAATGTATGACACTCTGCTGCAGATGGGCCGCTGGTTTGGTTATCGAAATGGTTATGCAGACTTATGCAGACTATATACCAGTACACAGCTCATTAACTGGTATCGACATATAGCGGTTGCGAACGAAGAACTGCGCCGAGAGTTAGATGATATGGCTGATCTGGGTGCAACACCAGAAAATTATGGTTTAAAAGTAAGGACTCACCCGGATGGAATGCTCATTACTGCAATGAATAAGATGCGCAATTCCGAGAAGCGGACAGTTACCTATGCCGGAAAGCTCCTGCAGATTACACGTTATTATAGGCACAGCGTATATAATGCGAAAAATATTGTTTTTACAGATTCTTGGCTTAAAAAGCTTGGTATATCCAGCTACCCCTCCATTAAGAGCAGATACAATTTTCTGTGGCAGAATATATCTCCTGAACAAGTCGTGTATTTTCTGCAGAATATTACTATTCATTCTGACTGTTTCAGTGCTTCACCTAAAATTGTGAGTCAATACATTATGAATCAGGCTGAAGATGGAGAGCTGACAAATTGGACTGTAGCATTGGTTTCTACTCTTTCCGGCGAAAAATATAAAATTGGCGGGAAGGAAATTGGATTATCATGGCGCAGTGATGATCGAGCAGATGACGAGAGCGGAAATACAATATGCTTAATCAGAAATAACTTAATTACTGAAAGCGATCAAGAAGTTGATCTAAATGACGAAGAAAGAGAGTGTGCACTCAAAGAAACAATTGCACACTGGAAACCTTCCGGAAGATCCTCAGCGACTCCGACGGAACCTTCTCCTGTTTGGATTAGGAAATGCCGAAAAAAGCAAAATGGTCTGCTGTTAATCTATGTATTTAAATCAGGAAAAAGCGAAAAAATGATTCGCATACCATATGAGGACATATATTTGGGCTATGCTATCAGTTTTCCTGACAGTCGCACAGCCAAGCCCGTAGAATATAAGGTTGATGAAGTATATTTGAGGAATGATTTCGATGAAGAATGATAGCTTAGAGAGTATATGGAAAAATATTGACAAAAAGGGATATCCTGAAAACAGAAGATATCAGCGTATAGTCTGTGTAGATTTGTTATATCGGGTGTATATTGGTTCAGTCGGAATTCCCTCCAAGCGGTATTTGTCAATTGAAATTCCAAAAGCAGAAAAAGCACAGTTTAATTCATTTACATCCCCCAAAGTTTTACACTTACTTTAAATGAGCCAAGTTTAAAGCACGAAGGGTACTCTGCTTGCGTACTTCAAGCTGCTTCGCATGACCAAAATGATGTTTTTACCTTTTTAGCTCAAGATATTCTTCAAGAACTGAGGAATCAAAAAAGTGCTGATAAATTTGTAAGAGCCTTAAAATATCGAATTGAAAAATGGAGAGATTTTTTCAGAAATCCCTCACATAAAAAACTCTCTGATGAAATGGTGATAGGGCTTTGGGGAGAACTGCAGCTGATACAAGAACTCAGTAGCAGAGGAATTTCAATCGGTGCGGATATTTGGAACGGCCCAATAAAATCAGCCCAGGACTTTCAAGGCAGAAATATTGCCGTAGAAGTGAAGACCATGGCAGCAGACGGCTCTGATGTTGTGAATATATCCAGTGAGGCGCAGCTTGATGACAACAGCAGAAATGCACTGTTTCTTACGGTTTTTAGAATCGAGAGAAATGATGCAAATGGGATAAGTCTTCCTGAAATGGTTGAAAAAACAGTAGCTGAACTGTCTGCGCAGCAAAAAGGGCGTTTTTATGCAGCACTGTTATGCCTTGGATATTCTCCGGATGATGCTGCCCTGTACAATAAGGGTTATTTATTGCAGGAAAAACAGATTTACCAAGTAAAAGCCGGTTTCCCGCGTTTGCTGCGCAGTGATTTGCCGCAAGGTGTAGTTGGAATAAAGTATCAGATTTCTTTGAGAAGCTGTGTCTCATTTCTTTCGGATCTAGATTTTATGATCTCCACAATTAAGGAGTATGAATATGAGCAAAGCTGAAGGACTCAAAAAGTTCTACGAAGATTTAACCCAAGAAATTATTAACAAAGCAGCAATAAATGAAACTGAGGATTTTCGTGAAAATATTTTTACGCAAATATATATCGATCATCTTTGTGAAGCCGCAGAAATAGAAGATGGGAATATTTGTTTTCACGAAAACCGCGGCGTAAAAGTCAACGGATACAGTATTGCCGAAGACGAAAGTTATATCGCTCTGTTTGTGTCTATCTATAAAAATAGTTCACAGATGTTTTCGGTTCCCCCCTCCGAAGCAGCTGCGATGCTGAACCGTGCAAAACAGTTTTATTTAAAATCCCTAAAGAAATATCAAACAACTATTGAAGAAGCATATGGGGCTTTTGATTTGGCTCGAAGCATCTATGAATATCACGGAAAGATAAAAGAAGTAAAACTAATCTTATTTACGAACGGTACAATCCGCTCAACATTCTTAGAGCCCGAAAATGTAAATGGAATCACTTTTATCCCTACAATTTGGGATATTGAACGGATATATCGAGTGAGCACATCTGGTGCGGGACGGGAAAAAGTTGAATTTGATTTAATGGAGCTGGCTGGAAAAACCTTAAACGCAATCCAGGTTGCAATTCCAGAAGAAGTACGAACTGAAAGATCTGGCAATGTGGTTCATAGCGGCGGATATACATCTTATCTTACCGTTTTCCCGGGAGATGTTCTTTTTAAAATTTATGAACGCTATAATGCAAGACTGCTTGAAAAAAATGTACGTGCATTTCTGCAGGCAAGGGGTGGAGTAAATTCAAGGATCCGCTCTACAATACTTGAAATACCGGAAATGTTTCTCGCCTATAATAATGGCATTTCTGCTACAGCAGAACAAATTTCCGTCAGCAATGTACAAGGAAATGCATGTACAATTACGGGTTTAAAAGACTTTCAGATCGTAAATGGCGGCCAAACAACTGCATCAATTTTCAATGCTTGTATAAAAGATAAAACCCCTCTGGAGAAAATTTTTGTACAAGCCAAAATTACAGTATTGTCTGATCAAAGCCGAATGGAACAAATTGTTCCGCAAATTTCAGCCTGCGCCAATACACAAAATAAAGTTCAGCTGGCAGATTTTTCTGCTAATGACGAGTTCCACCAAGAAATAGAGAAACTGTCCAGAACTGTTTGGGCCCCAGCAAAAACCGGAGGTGAGCAGCAGACAAAATGGTTTTATGAGAGGGCCAGAGGCCAGTATGCGGACACACGTTCACGAGAGAAAAACGCTAAATATTTTGACTCAATTTATCCTAAGGTGCAGTATTTTGACAAACTTGAATTAGCCAGATATGAAAATGTTTGGGATCAACTGCCTTACATAACGAGTAAAGGCGGACAAGCAAGCTTTCGCGATTTTACTATTCGTTTAAAAAGACGCGGGAAATTTATACCTACACAGGAATATTACCAAGATCTTATTGCTAAAGCGATTATTTATCGGCGCATACGTCAAATCGTAAAAGGGCGAAAATATCAGGGCTTCTGGGCAAATATTACAGATTACACAGCAGCTTATATCAGCTATAAGTCTGCGCAGAGAATTGATCTGCAAAAAATATGGCGCCTGCAGTCCGTCTCTGAGTCATTTGACAGGATGGCTAAGTCCACTGCAGATGCTGTTTATAATTACTTAGCGGAAACATGCGCAGGAGTAAATACGACTCAGTGGTGCAAAAAGGAACAATGTTGGGAAGATATAAAGAATAAGCTCATTATTACATTAGATGTTGGAGTTGCTGCAGAATTGGTTCCATTGGACAGAGAAAAATCTGCAGGTATAGAATCTCTGAATGGGCCAGAAAAAGATTTGGTTGAAGATATAGCGAAAGTGAGTGCGGATATATGGTTTGCAGCCGCTTCTTGGGGAAAAGAAACCGGAAACCTTCAAGGATATCAGTACGGAATATCTGGAACGCTCGGAAGATATGTCGGCTGGAATAAGGTGCCCTCAATTAAACAGGCAAAGCAAGGCCTGAAAATATTGAAAATTGCTTATCAAAAAGGTTTCATTATCGAAAATACAGTAAAAGAATTATTAGACAAATATTTGTCTTTTCTAGACAATTAAATTAGCAGGGGAACAGTACCATGGGGAATAAATATAAGGTAATTGACTTGTTTTCCGGCGCAGGAGGCTTAAGTTTGGGTTTCCTTCAAACAAGGAAATACGATATAAAAGTTGCGTTTGAAAATAGTCCGCATATGCAGGAAACATATCGTCTTAACCATCCAGGTGTGGAAATCCAGGGCGACGTGTGTACAGCTGACTATGCTGACATTATGCGCAGGCATGGTAATATTGACGTTGTGATAGGAGGGCCGCCCTGTCAAGGCTTTTCAAATGCAAATCGACAAAAAAACCATGCAGTCAGCCAGAATAATAAACTGGTAAAACAATATCTTCGGGCAATATTAGAACTTCAGCCAAAAGCTTTCGTTATGGAAAATGTGAGTATGCTTCGCTCAGAAGTTCATAGATTTTACATGGAAAAGGGGGATGCGGCAACGATTGCGAGATGTCAGATTCCTGTTAAGGAAACATCTATTCATCTCTTGGATACTGAGTTTATGTTTAAGGGAGCAGTTGCAATCGTACAGGATAAAGAAAAAGTTGAAAAATACCTCTGGGCAGACAGAGATTACTTTGAACTGAATATTATCTATAAAGCATCCAAAAATATTTCTAAAATGCTTAAAGCACTGAATAAGCACAAAAGTCAGTTGTTGCATATTGCAGAGGGATTTCAGAATATGCCGAAAAATGATTATATTCTGCACGAAGGAGAAAAAGCGTTTAAAGCTGTTTCAGATTATTATGCTGGGACATTGGAGGCATCAGAAATAAAAGAGAAAATTGAACATTCTATCATGATTCAAAGAATGCTGGGCAGAGCAAAGGAAATCTTTGAGAATCAAATTATCGTAGATGAGTACGTTCAAAGCAAGGGGCTCGCAGCAAAAGTTCGTTCTTTTTCAGTCTACGACTATCTGTGCAGAATTCTGGAGGCTCCTGAAAATAATTATGTGATTGCCAGTGATGTTCTTTGTGCTGCAGATTATGGGGCTCCGCAAAAGCGCATGCGTTTTGTGCTGATAGGTATTAAAAAGAGTATATCACATAAAATTGTTTTGCCTAAGGGGCGATTCAGTACAAACAAATATAGGACAGTCAGAGATGCTATCGGTGATTTGGAAGATATAAAACCTATAACGGATGTTGCAGAAGATAAAAATGGCATCATAATTCAACCCAAAGAAGGACTTAGCCAATTAGCTTCCTCTTTGAGAAATTCACGTGTTCTTAAAAATCATATTATTACAAAGACAACGGACACTGCGATGGAACGCTTTCGCGCTCTCAGTCAGGGGCAGAATTTTCATGCACTGGACAGCGCGCTAAAAACAAATACCTACACAGATGCGGCACGTACTCAAAATACAATTTATCTGCGTCTTAATTACGATGAACCCAGCGGAACAGTTGTTAATGTAAGGAAATCTATGTGGATCCATCCTACTCTTGACCGCGCGGTTAGTGTGAGGGAAGCTGCCCGGCTACAGACATTTCCAGACAGCTTTGTTTTTTGCGGCTCTAAAGACAAGCAATATCAACAAGTTGGAAATGCTGTTCCGCCGATTATGGCAAAATCAATTGCGAAGAAACTTGCCCAAACTTTAACAAAAAGCTTACAGTTAATCGAGAAGGAAAATGGCTGATAATCATTCCAAAGAAGTGCGGAGTATGAATATGTCACATATCCGCAGCACCAACAGCAAACCAGAGGAAGTTGTACGGAAATATCTGTTTTCCAAAGGATTTCGCTATCGGAAAAACGTGCGGACTCTGCCAGGATCTCCTGACATAGTGCTTCCAAAATATAAAACGGTAATTTTTGTAAACGGCTGTTTCTGGCACAAACACAGCTGTCCGCGTTTTGTGTGGCCTTCATCAAATCAAACATACTGGGGACCTAAAATTATGGGTAATGTGGAGCGCGACAAGAAAAATACGTTGTTGCTCCAAGGCCAAGGATGGAATGTCATCGTTGTTTGGGAATGTGAATTAAAACGTGCGGTTCGGGAAGAGCGCCTTTCAAAGCTGTGCGCAGAGATTTTAGAACACGGAACATAGGAGAACACATTATGGCCCGTCAATGGACAAAAGAAGAGGAAATATTGGCATTCGCACTATACTGCAAAGTTTCCTTTGGAAAAATCCACACACATAATGATTTAATTAGATCATTAGCATCAATACTGAATAGGACTCCTGCATCCGTTGCTATGAAAATGTGCAACTTTGCACGGTTTGACACATCCCTGCAGTCTAGAGGTATCGCTGGTTTAAAGAATGGAAGCCGTCTTGATAAAGAAGTATGGGATGAGTTTAGCTCTAATCTTGAGCTCTTAGAGATAAAAAGCAAAGAAGTTTTACAATCGTTTAATTTGCAGGAAGACTCCTCAGATAAATGGTCAGCTTTGCCTGTTGGAGGAGAATCCGAAAGAGTCGTACATATACGCCAAAACCAAAGTTTTTTTCGGCAAACGGTGTTGTTATCTTATGAAAATGCATGCTGTATTACTGGGATTGCTGTTCCAGCGTTATTAAATGCGAGTCATATCAAACCTTGGAGAGACAGCGATCCATTGACAGAAAGAACCAATCCCCAAAATGGTCTGTGTTTAAACGCGCTTCATGACAGAGCTTTTGACAGAGGATTAATTACCATTGATCAAGATTATCGTATTGTTCTTTCAAAACAAATTAAAGAATTCTATCCAACTGATGCTGTACGGGAATATTTTTTCAGATACGAAGGCAGTCGGATCCGACTGCCGTATCGATTTCATCCAAGTAAAGAGTTCCTAGCTTACCACAATGTAAATATTTTTGAGAGAAATTTATAAAGGCGTACTTATTGCTTTAATAACATCCAAATAAATAAAGATACTATTTGGAGGTCAGACGGAAATGACAGTCAAAACATACGACAAACTGGTCCGCGACCGCATTCCCGAAATCATCGAATCCGACGGCAAAACCTGCGTCACAGAAACCCTGTCCGACGCACGATACCTGGAAATGCTGGACGCCAAGCTGAACGAGGAGCTGGCCGAGTACCAGGAGAGCAAAACCCTGGAGGAGCTGGCGGACCTGCTGGAGGTTCTGCGGGCCGTTGTCCGGGTCAGGGGCTGGACCTGGGAACAGCTGGAGCTGACCCGGCAGGCAAAAGCCGCCAAACGGGGCAGCTTTGAGAAGAAAATTCTTCTAAAAGAAGTCCTGGAGAAATGAGGTGACCGCCATGCCCGCTCCCCGCTCCGCCTCCGGCAGCAGGGCCGAAGACCTGTTCATCGAACTGTTCAGCGAGGCCTTCGGCGCCGAGAAGGCCGGATACCTCTATTCCCAATACCACTTTTACGACATCTACCAGAACAGCCGCTATGCCGACTTTGTTTTGGAAAACAACGGGCGGCGGATTGCCATCGAAATTGACGACGAGGGTTCCCACCACAAAAGCCTGGTGGCCTCCGGCAAATTCTACGATGACCTTCTCAAGCAGAACAGCATGATTTACATGGGCTGGGACGTGTACCGCTGGGCGGTGCGGCAGATGCAGCTTCAGCCGGAGCTGGTGAAGGACGAGCTCCGGCTATTCCTAGGCCGCCGCCCCCGGCTTCGGGAGATTGAGGACTACCTGCCTACTCAGCGGGGCCGGGCGCTGGACGGCGCAAACCTGGAGCTGAAGGAGCACCAGCGGGAGGCGCTGGACGTTCTGGAGGCCATGCGGAGCCGCAGGGAGACCATCGCCCTGCTCTGCCACGCCACAGGGACCGGCAAGACGGTGACGGCGGTGCTGGACGCCAAGCGCCTGGGCGGCAGGACGCTGTTCCTGGCCCACACCCAGGAGCTGTTGGAACAGGCGGCGGAGACCTTTCTGGCGCTATGGCCCGAGGCAACGGTAGGCCGCTACCAGGAGGCCGTCAAGGAGCCGGAGGCTCACGTGGTCTGCGGCAGCGTGCAGAGCGTGGCCCTGCATCTGGACCGCTTCAAGGACGACGAATTTGACTATCTCATCATCGACGAGGCCCACCACGCGGCGGCGGACACCTACCAGAAGGTGCTGGCGTTCTTCAAGCCTGCCTTTACCCTGGGCCTGACGGCCACGCCGGAGCGGAACGACGACAGGAGCATCCTGGATATCTTCAAAAATACCGCCCACCGCCTGGACATCCAGACCGCCGTAGAGCTGGGAGAGCTGGTCCCGGTGCGGTGTATCCGCATCCACACCAACATCGACCTGACCAAGGTCCGGTTTAACAGCGTCCGCTACAACATCCGGGACCTGGAAACCAAGATTTACGTACCGGAACGAAACCGCCTCATCGTGGACACCTGGCTCCAATACGCCCAGGGACGGCGGACGGTGGTGTTCTGCGCCTCGGTCTGGCACGCCGAGGAGATCGCCAAGCTCTTTCAAGAGGCTGGAGTCCCCGCCGCCGCCGTGTCCGGCGGCATGAAGCGTTCGGAACGGGAGGAGTTTCAGGACAAATTCGTCCGCCGGGACATTCTGGTGCTCTGCGCCTGCGACCTCCTCAACGAGGGCTGGGACTGCCCGGAAATCGAGGTGCTGTTCATGGCCCGGCCCACCATGTCCCGGGTGCTGTACACTCAGCAGCTGGGCCGGGGAATGCGGCTGTACGAGGGCAAGGAGAGCCTGATGGTCTTCGATTTCGTGGACAACGCCAGCCAGTACAACACGCCCATGTCCCTTCACCGTCTGTTCAAGCTGCGGAAGTACCGGGCGGGGGAGCTGGTCCTGTCGCCCTGGGACAAGCGGGCGGTGGAAAACGCCCTCTATGACCGCCGGGAAAAGCCCGCCGCCCTGCTGGATTGGCCCATCGACGCCACGGACTATGAGCTGGTGGACGTGTTCAACTGGCAGGAGGAAGCGGAGGGCATGATCTCCCAGATGGAGTTTGTCCGCCGGGTGGACGTGCAGGCAGAGACCATCGAGCGGTATGTCCGGGAGGGAAAGCTGGTCCCGGACCTGGCGGTCCCCATGAGCGAGCACCGGGTCTTCAAATATTTCAAGGAAGAGACTCTGGAGAGGTACGCCAGGGCCTACGGCTGGACACTGATCGACGACTCCAACCGGAAGAGCTTGTTCCTGGACATGATCCGGAAAATGGATATGAGCTACTCCTATAAGCCGGTTTTAATCAAGGCGGTTCTGCGGTATGCCGACGAAAAGGGCCGGGTGAAGCTGTCGGACATTGCGGACTACTTTCGGTCCTACTACGAGGGGCGGCGGGCCGCCGGGATGACGGTGGAGAAGGCCAACAGCATCTTTGCCAAAGGCGGATACACCAACAGCGAGGCTCAGCGGAATATCCTAGCCAATCCCTTTAAGCGGTTCGAGGGCATGCAGATGCTCCGCCACACCCGGACCCTGGGCATCATCCAGGTGGACGAGGCGGTCTGGAAGCGGCTGAACAAAGAAGAAAAAGCTGAGATGGAGAAAATCTGCGAGGAGAAGCTGGAGGCGTATTATCAGAGATTGGAAAAGCCCCCAAAATAATGGGGGTTGACAAACCTTCCCGCAGATGCTATACTCCACACTACAGCAACATAATTGGAATTTATTGTATTACTTGGTTCTATTCTAACAGGCTTTCTCGAAAGAGATTGGATTTTACTAACAGGTTTATGCTGTGCCCCAGGCGCGTTTGTGCCTGGGGTAAAAGTACATGACCGTCCAATCAGATACTTTTCGGGGAAGTTTGCCATGACTTCAGTTTGAACGAGCAAGCCAGGAAAAGCATACGGCACAGCGCCAAGCAAGGTTGCCTGCCAGGAACCGGATTGGGTAGAACGGCAACTCCCCGGCGAACGCTCACAAAATCAAACTGAAAGGAATGGTGATTTGAAAAACACAAAAACCGAATACACAAGCGACCAGCGGACGCCCGTCGTCCTGCCGGAGATGGAACAACTGCTCCCGCCTCTCAGCGCGGAGCAGTTTTCTTCGTTGGAGCGGGACATCCTGGAAAGCGGCTGCTATGCGCCCATTATCATCAATGAGGACCTAGTCATTGTCGACGGACACAACCGCTTCCGGATCTGCGAAAAGCATGGCCTGCCGTTCAGAATGCTGGTGTTTTCCTTTGCCGACTTGCTGGAGGCAAAACAATGGGCATTGGAGACCCAGCGGGGACGGCGGAATCTCTCCCTTTGGGAGCTGGGACAAATCGCGCTGAAGCTGAAACCAGAGCTGGAAACGGCAGGCAAAGCCCGCCAAGGCCGCCGGACAGACCTTTCGGTGAATTCACCGAAAAGTCACACGCCGTTCGATACGCGAAAGGAAATGGCCCAGGCCGTCGGAATCGGGGAACAGACCATGGGCCGGATCGCGCGGCTGTCGGAGGACGCCCCTCAGGCACTAAAGGACGCTTTAGAACGGAAAGAAGTATCCGTCAATCGGGGCTGGAAAATTCTAAAGGCTCTCCAGCAGCTGCCGGAAAAGGATTGGGAACCCACTGCGGCCGAGATGATTGCGGCTGTACGGGAGATCGACCGAATTGACGCCGAGGCCGACCGAAGGGGAAAAATCGCGTCCCTGTTCTGCAAGGCATATGAAAGGGCTGTCCTGCTGACGCCCACCGCGGAAAACATCCGCTACTGGGTAGAAGGTACCCGCATGAGGCCGGAGGAAATTGAAGATTCCATAAAGGAGTCCTACGAGCTGGCGCGGGTATTCCAAACCGTTGGGGATATCCTAAAACTGGAGTTCTTGCCTCATCAATAAGGAAAAATCAGAGGTGTTAGGTGTCATGTATTGACACCTTGTCTGTTTTTTGAGGGCATAATAAACGAGGGCTAGGTGTCAATACATTGCACCTAGCCCTCGGCCTTACCATATTTGTCCTATCATGGGAAAAACCAAACAGACAAGCTGCTGATGACCCGAGAAACGGCCCCTGCCGCCCCCGGCGGCAGGACCGCAAGCATAGCAAAAATGTACATTTTGCACTTGCGGGGGACCTCCCCTGACCCCTATGCCGCCTACAGGCGGAAGCTAAGCCCGGAGTATACTGCTCAAGTCAGCAAACCTGCCCCTGTCCGCCCACGTGAGGCCCCGTGTGGGCCTTACCGGCAACCATGGGTCCACGACCCCATACAAGGAACCAAACACCCCAGCGGGCGCGTATACAGGAATTTCAATCATTCTTACTGGTGAAATCTAATCGGCCAAACTGTCACGAAAGGAGGCTTTGGCCATAGACAAGCTGATTCATCCGCCCTTTTTCTGAACATTCCCGCGCATAAGAAGCGCGGAAAGAACGGAAAATACTTCCAATTATTCACGGAGAAAGGACGGGACCCCCCAGTTGGAAATTAACCCCCATAAAGAAAGCAAGCTGGTGGAGGTCTGGCTCTCGCGGGAGGACCAGGCCAGCCAGGAAGTACAGGCGCGTCTGCGGGAAGTGTACCGCAGATGCGCGAAAGAAAAATATACCGTAGCGGTGTTCTGTTCCGGCCAGCAGGACCTGGTGGAAGAAACCAGCGCCCTGCTTCGTTACAACCGCCGCTGCTCCGCTGAGCGGGCCGTCCAGCGGGAAAAGGCCCGAAAGCGGCAGGCATCCCGATGAGAAAAACTGTTCGGCGATTCCGGTTGCGTTTTACCATCGGCTGTGATACAATATTATCTGATAAATGAAAACTAAAAATGATATTATTTGACAAAGGACAGACTGTCTATGATTGAACGCTTCGACATCGCCGGATACTGCCGCATCTCCGTGGACGAGGAGCTGGACCGGGACAACACCTCCATCGAAAACCAAAAGGCCATCCTCGCGGACTTCGTGAAGCAGAAGTTTCCGGGCTCCACCCTCACCTTTTACGAGGACCGGGACCGCTCCGGCTACACCTTCGACCAAAGGCCCGGCTACCAGGCCATGCGGCGGGAGCTCATGAGCCACCAAAAGGACATCCTCATCATCAAGGACTTCTCCCGCTTCTCCCGCCGCAACGGCCGGGGCCTGGTAGAGCTGGAGGACCTCCGGGATGCCGGGGTCCGCATCATCTCCGTGGGGGAAAACGTGGACTTCCCCAACGACGACGATTGGCTGAAAATCCAGTTCTACTTTATGATTAACGAAATGCCCGTCACCGACACCAGCAAAAAAGTGAAAGCGGTCATCAAGCGCCGCCAGCAAGACGGGAAATGGATCTGCGCCGCGCCTTACGGGTACATCGTGGGCAAGCGCCAGGAGTTCGAGATCGTCCCCACGGAGGCGGAGATTGTCCGGAGAATTTTCCAACTCTACATTGACGGCTGGGGCTACAAAAAAATCGCCAACCAGCTCACCGACGAGGGCGTCCCCACCCCCCGCATGGCGGAGCGGGACCGGAAGGAGGCCGCCGGGGAGGAGTACAAGCGCACCGTCAAGCCCGCCTGGGCCATCGTGACGGTCCAGGGGATTTTGGACAACGACTTCTACATCGGCACCCTACGGCAGGGGAAGTACACCCGGAAGAAAATCAACGGCAAAGACGTGCGCCGGGACGAGCTGGACCACATCGTCCTGGAACGGCACCACCAGGCCATCATTGACTACCGCACCTTCGCCACAGCAAAGGCCCTCCGGGTGGCCCGCTCTACGGCCCACTACCGGGGGCAGAAGAAGTACGACAACGTCTACTCCGGCTTCCTGGAGTGCGGCGACTGCGGGTCCCCCATGTTTGCCATGAGCCGGAGGGATATCAAGGACGCTTACCGCTGCGGAGAGTACCACAAGCGGGGCTTGAAAGCCTGCACCAGCCACCACATCCGGGTGGACAAGCTGGACGAGCTGCTGAAAATCTACGTTCAAAAGGTCAAAGACAACTCCGCCGCCATGCTGGACCGCCTCAACGCGGACCTGGCCCGGGAGGCGGAGGACGTGGCCGAGACGGAGAAGTCGGCGGAAAACCTGGAAGCGGTGCTGGCGGACCTCCAGGAGGAATTGAAGGCCACGAAACGCCAGCGCATCCGGGACATCATGAAGCACCCGGACCAGGAGGAGACCCTGGAGGAAACCTATGACGAGCTGGAGACCGACCTCCTCCGCCGGATCGAGGGGATTCAGAAGCAAATTGCCATGACGGTGGACAAGCGGAACACCATCATCCAGGTAAACCGGACAGCCAAAACCGCCCTGGAGGTCTTCGACGACATCCTGCAAAAGCCCAAGCTGGACCGGAACGACCTCCAGCTCATCATCCAGAAGATCAAGGTCTATGAGGATCACATTGAGGTGCTGCTGAAAGCGGATATTGATAGCCTGCTGAGAACTGGGGAATGGCCCGCACAGGGGTGCGGGCCTCACAAAGAAGTGCAAGCTCCCGAAGAAGCCGTTGCCGCAATGAGCAGATCGGAAGAGCGTCGTGTAGGGAAAGAGTGTAGATCTCGGTGGTCG